>JAZNRI010000053.1:0-8516 GCA_045590655.1 Lachnospiraceae bacterium
TTACCACAAGCCTTGACGTAACCCTTTCAACCAATCTTGTGTTGGATGGTGTAAATCTTTCTGCAGCTAAGAAAACCATTTATGCAAATGACTATGAATTATATGTAGATAACAATGGCGGAATCACTGCAGCAAGAGCAAAGGAACTTGATACAATTAACGTAAACAGCGGAACCGTAACCTTTACTGCAAAGGACAGTACCATCAACAATGTAGAGATGGGAGTAGACGGAACCTTTAAGTGTCCTCAGTTTACGGGATATGCCATGGGTTAATGAGCGAAAGTGAAATTGGCGCTGTAATCTTACGAGACGGATACATATGCATTCGGTGAAGTGAGAAAAATGAAATTATAATGAAGCCCCCGGATACCAATCAGGTATTCCGGGGTGTTTTTGTGTAACAAACGATAGAGAGCCAATCAAAATGTAAAAAAAATGTATTTTATATGGTATTTTAAAAAGGGTTGTACTATAATTAAATTTAAACTTGTAAAAGAAAAAATAAGGGAGGAAAGATGAATGAAGAAACATGCTTTTAAGCGAATTACTGCCATGGTACTCGTTTTTGTAATGTGCGTATTTTTGATGCCTACAAACAGCCTTGGCGTAAGAGCGGTAACAGCAGATGATGTGCTTGTGGAAGAATCGCAGGTATCATCAGAAATCGGTGCAGAGAATCCGGCTTCAGAGGTGGAAGTGATTACATCGGAAGAGGCAGAAACGGACATTATTGAAGAAATCACTTCAGATGTGGCAGAAGAAGAATTGCCTTCTGAAGAATTCACTTCCGAAGAATTGTCTTCCGAAGAATTGTCTTCCGAAGAATTAATCCCCAAAGAAACTGAGGAAGAATATTTGGATTTAGAAGAACTGATTTCGGAAGAGATTGTAGAAGATATGAGCGTGGAAGAACCGGATGTTTTATCAGAAGAAGGAACGATGGTTTTGGCAGATGCCTCCACGGATGTAGTATCATTATATGCACTAAATAGTCAGGAATCGCTAGGAACTTATTCGAAATGGTCTGCTGCAATTGCTGAAATTAATCGAAGAGCAGACGCAGAAGAAATATATGTCATTCATTTGCTTGATGATATAAAAATAAGCGGAAAACTTACAATGCCGGCAAGCAATAAGTGTTACGGAGTGCTTGTCCGTTCCAGCGGACAAGTGCGTACATTGACTTTTACCGGGGATATGACAGTACCTGTACAGGTTGTGTTCGAAGAGAACGTTAAGCTACAACCGGTTACTTCAAGTGGTGTGCCAACAAGATGTAAGCTGACTCTTACTCATGCACTTGCGTGCGTTCAGATGTACGAAGATAATAGTGCTTTTAGCAGTATTAGCGGAAAAGGTATGGTTAGTTCAGCATTTGGGGCACATGTAGATGTATCCGGAACAATTGATGTTGGATATTTATATGTAAGCAGTGAGTCTATTTTTGAAATTAACGGAAATGCTAAAATCCGAGAGACTCGTATGTTCAGTAACAGTACAGTGATTTGCCATAATAATCTTACCATAACCGATATGTTATCGGCGTCCGGTCATAACCCACAGATATGGTTGAAAGATGGTAAAACAGCTGCTATAAAGGAAAGCGATTTGCACGGCATGTTTTATGGCGGTGAACCGGTTAAATTCAAAATTCGTCTTTTTGCTGGGGATGATAATTTTATCACACCGGATGTCGGACGTACCGTAGTAACTGCAACAGGAACTCTGAATAATCATCAGATTACTGTATTGGATGCAGCCGGAAATGATATGGGTATTTATCGAAGCGGTAATGAATTGAAAGTAAAAGGAGATACTAAAACCCCATATACGTTAATAGAAACGACAAATGGTTACGATGAGGACTTGGGAAGTTATGCAACTTTACAAGATGCAATGACCGAGATCAGTCGAATAAAGAACAAAGAAGGGGAATATACCATTAATGTAACCGAGGCCGCTTTTTGCAATGGAGCATTTCCTATGCCTACGGCAGGAACGTACAGTAAATTGACGTTCGAGGGTGAAAGTATTACTTTTACAGGCTCTTTTATATTGACGGGTACTGTTCATATTGAAAATGAGTTAATTAGAGTAACGAGTGCGACTGACAGTACCATTGAAAATATCAACATTAATTTATCAAAATACAAATTAGTGCTCGGATACGGAAAAACAATGACAAATATTGGAAATATTACCGGAACAAAAGGTTCAGTCTTGCTTATCAAAAGTCATAGTGAGATGGAAGTATTTGGAAACATTAAAGATGTTGATACATTGTACATAACCGGTACATTAAAAGCTTGGGGCAATATTTCCGTAAACAAGATAGCTACAGAAACTTCTGAAATAGGTAATTTATACTGTAATGTTGAAAAAAATTTTACTATCAAGGGAGAAGCTGCTTTAGGAGCAGCATATTTGTACATATGCAGTAACGGAGAAGTGGTGTCTGCTTATACAGAAGGTATGACTATTGTTGATTCGGCGTCCAAAACATATGCAACTACTTTTGTGTTGCCGATGGGAACGGATTATACTTTGTATAAGGATGGTTCAACCATTAAAGTCGGAAAGTCATCTATATATGTGTATATGAATCCATCTGATGATTGGACAACTACACGTATCATTGGAAGACAATTTAAAACAATCAATGATGCAATAGATTATATTTGTTATTACGAATCAACTTCGCCGATAATATATGCAATTCGTTTGAATCAGGATATTCCTTCCGGTGGAACGATTAAAACGATTTCCGGTGAAAACAAAACCATCTTAATTAAGAGTAAAGATAATGCGGATTACACACTGAACTTTACCGGAACATTTGTTGCGGATGGCTGCAATATAGAGATTGAAAATGTAAATCTTTGTAACTCGGCCACTTCAAACGCCAGTGTCACATTAAAGAACGGTGCGACCATCACACTTTGCAATACAGCAATTAATGCAATAACAGCACCTTCGGGAACTGCAGTCACTATTGCAAATGGTGAGGATAAAGAGGTGGATGTTACCATTAACGGAACCGCAAAATGTCTTGGAGATTTTACGATAGAAGATGGTGCCGGGCTTTGGTGTAAAGGTGCATTAACCACAGGTAGCTTTACGCTGGATGGCGAACATGCAGAAATCTGTATTTTAGCCGGTAAGGCTTTTACAATCAACGGAGCGGTAAATATTGGAGAAGATTCAATAGTAGGTATTAACTTCGTTGATAAAGATGGTAACCTTGCGTCAGTTAAGGGCGGAGCAACAATGGTAACCGCTACAAAAGCAACTGCAAGTCAATTTTATACAGAGAATGTTATGACCGGTACAACAGACGTGTGCTGGCAGTTAACCAAGAGCGGTAAGGTAATTAAGACAGCGGCATTAGTGGCTTGTGTTTATGATTTGGATGATGAGGTAGAGGAAGGATCATTTGCAAGCTTCAATGAAGCCAAGGAATACGTTGCGGCACAGGAAGATGGTAATGAATATGCGATAGAACTTCTTTGCGATACTTCCGGCGCTGATTTATCCGATATCCCTGATAATCTTACAGTAATTGCAAGGAGTTTAAAATCAACGGCAACAAGTGTGAAGCTTACCACAATCAAGGATATCAATCTGTCAACAGACCTTGAATTGTATGCAGTAAATCTTGTGGCAAGCAAAAAGACCATCTTTGCTAACGAATTTGAATTGATTGTAAACGGTGGTTCAATTACGGCTGCAAGAGCAAAGGAGTTGTCTTGCATTAGTATTGATAATGGAACCGTAACATTTACGGCGAAAGACAGCACTATCAATTACGTAGACCTTGGTGCCGGCGGAACCCTGAAGTGTCCTCAGTTTGCAGGATTTGCGCAGGGCTAATGAGCGAAACGTGTTCAAGAGAACTTATCTTATGAAACAAATGCGGAGGCATTTGCATACATAAGAAAAGATATGAATAACTAATAAAAAAATGAAGCCCCCGGATACCAATCAGGTATCCGGGGGTGCTTTGTATAAAATTAATAAAAAACAGGGAAAAACGTGAAAATAGTGTGTATTTCATATGGCATTTTAAAGTGTAGAGTACTATAATTATAATTGTAGCTTGTAAAAGCAAAAAATAAGGGAGGGAATAGGAATGAAGAAACATGCTTTTAAGCGAATTACAGCCATGGTGCTTGTTTTTGTAATGTGCGTCTTTTTGATGCCCACAAACAGCCTTGGCGTAAAAGCGGTAACAGCAGACGATGTGCTTGTGGAAGAATCACAAGTATCATCAGAAATCGGCGCAGAGAATCCGGCTTCAGAGGTGGAAGTGATTACATCGGAAGAAGCAGATTTAGCTGCAGAAGAACTTACTTTGGACGAAGGTACTGATGAAGTAAGTGAAGAAACAGAAGATATTGAACCCTTGGATGTTTTATCTGAGAACGGAACAATTTTGTTGGAAGGTGAGGCAACGGAGGAGTGGGTCTTATCTTATGGTGATACAACACAGACTTTTGCAAGCTTTGCGGAGGTTTCTGCAGCTATTGATGCGTTGAATGATGCGGAAGGTGTGTATACAATTACCTGCACAAACACTTCCAACTATAATTTGGATATCAATAGTTTTCCGACTGTTGCTAAGGAAGTGATTTTAACAAATAGCAAAATAGAAGGTACTAGTTATGTTTACAAGTTAAGTGATTTTGAAACAGATATTAAAATTACGGTAGAAGGTGCCCGCCTGGAGTTTAGTAAGGAATGTACTGTTAAGGAATTGTACGTGGATAATGGGCAAGTCTTTAATAATGCAGCAGTAGGTGTGCAATCAGTACTGCAGATTGAAGAACTTACAATGGTAAACAATTCCTATATGCAGGCGACAGAGCCGGTAATAATTGGAACTTGCAATATTGATGGAGTTTCCGGTTTGCAATTAGGAACTAGTGGAGAATGGCTTGGTCCTATTGTTGTTGCGGGAAAATATGAAATAACCACATTAAATATGTTGGATGGACGGTTTGTTTTTTTTACTATGCAGGACAAATACACTGATGGTTATGTGGCACTTACTACTTCCAGTGTAATTACAGATGCAAATATTACACAAGATAAAAGCCTTTTATTGCAGGGAAAAGCAGTAAATAATAATGATGGTACATATTCCATTGTATTGGAAGCGCAAAAAGAGTTCCCCTATTTATTATCCTATGGCAATGTTGAGGAAGAATATAAAACCTATGATGAAGTAGTAGCAAGAATTGAAGAACGTAACAGTACATCAACAGAATATATTATTGAGATGACGGATACAAATCGTACTTTTGGTAGTGTCTATAGCTTACCGACCAAAGCCAAGAAAGTTACGTTTAAGTCGTCAGGAAATAATAATTCATACATTACGTTCAGTGCAATTACGAGTAGTGTTGCTATTGAATTTGATGGAGTGAGAAGCGTATCTTTTTCTAATTGCAATCTTGAACAGGTAACATACCAGGATGCATATGTAAATTTGTGTTTTTATGAGGAATGTTCTGTCAATAAATTGACAATTGGAAATGCTACATGGACGTATTTTTATGGAAATGCTTCCATTGGAACATTGACATGCAAGTATACTTCTGAATATACAATAGCATCGCTGAATTTTAGCGAAGGGACACATTATATCGCGGGTGAAGCATTTTATACTTATGGTACTGCTAAGATAAACACCATTTCAGTAGCAAAAGAAATTAAGAACATTGATATTTCTGTAAACTATTCGGAAATATTAGAAACTCCCATATTGGAATACGTTAATTACAGTGCCACAATTTGGAATATGTTTAATATATCTGCCAATAATGTGCCTGCGGGGTATGCAGTTAATAAGTGCGTAACGGAAACCGGTAGTCGCACACTGGTAATAGGGGAAGATACTATTACCAATATTGAATTAAAATACGGCGCTACTACAGAGAAATTTAATCTTTTGCAGGATGCTATGTCACGTATTGACGCTATTAACAATGCGGACAACGAGTACGAGATTACTATTATTGATTTTAACGAAAGCATAACCAATCCGTCAGTATATGATTTCCCTGCTGCAGCTAAGAGCCTGGTGGTGGTAAATGAAGCGGAGATTGATAGCACTTTAATTATGAATGATGCGGATGGCAGTATTGATTATCCGATTACATTTGTTGATTTTCATATTAGTATATTTGGTGAAGATTTAAGCACTAAGGATTTGACGATTCAAAGTAAAACACAGGATTGTGCATTGTTCGTCAATGGTAATTTGAACTGCGACGGAACCTTATATTTGGATGGTGTAGATTGTCCTCGTATCGGCGCTACAATTACTGCGGATACGCTGAAATGGAAGCCTTATAGTGCCAAATCGGCAGAAACGAATCTTTTTATGCTTACAAGTGAAGGAACCGGCGGTAAAATTATTGCTGACCACCTTGATTTGGCAGAAGGATATCGTTTAAAACTGAATTATGAGAGATTTGATGAAGATTTGGATTACATGGTAATTAACAATTATTCCGAAGATTGTGACCGTGTAGATGTTAAAGATTTTGATTATACGGATGATGCAGGTAACGTATATGAAGCTGTAAGGAAAGTGAGTGACAGCAATGTATGTACCTATTCACGTCAGATTCAGCAACCTTATTTTTACGTAACTGATTCTAACGGTAATACATTGATTAACAGCCGTAGCTGGATTGATGTACAGAGAGCATTTGATTTATCCGGAGATAAAACTAAAACGTACATTATCCAGGTGGCAAATGGTAAGGAAATCGGAACTCTTCCTACTAATGCAGATAAAATAATTCTTGCAGGCGATGGCGGAGCCGTGCAGTCTTTAATTAAGGTATCAAAATCGACTTTGGAAGTGAAGACAGATTTTGAGATTCATAATGCTAAATTAGGATATGGTGCAAATAACGCACCGGTAAGCATTAAGCTGGTTAATAAACCGTTATTCTTGTTTTTAGATAATGTAACCAACATAGGAACTATTTCCGGTAATAACGGATTTATGGATGCATACGGAACAGTTAGTGTCGCAAAAATAGATAAGCTGATGGGGCTGTATGTCTCAGACGATGCAAAACTGACAGTATCGGGCGATGTGACCAATGTTACGGAGCTTAGCTTGCACAGTGATATGTATGTTTGGGGCAATATTTCACTGACAGATCTTCGCACCGGCGGAAACGGCAGATTGCACTATGATTTAAGCAAAATGCTTACAGTGAAAGGGACCGTAAGTTTCTCTGAGGAAATGGATCCTGAATACCGATATATAGAACTCTGCCCTTATAAGGGTGGCGTTGCAGTAGATGAATTTGCTGCAGATACTGTTATCATTGACGAATGTAAACTTGCCGACGTATCCGATTTTAGAGTAAACGGACTTGCAGATACACAGGTGCTTTACAGAAGCGGAAACGCAGTTAAGGTTGGAACTCCGGTTATTACCGTATTTGCAAATTATGATGGAAATTGGAAAACAGCACAAGCCGGTGAAGGTACACAGTTTGCAACCATCAATGATGCCATTGACTATGTTAATAACAATAAATCTGTAGATTGTGTAATCCGATTGGAAAGTGATATTCCTTCAGCAGGAACCATTAAAACCATCCAGGGCGGAGAACACCACGACAGATTTGTTACTATCGGCACGGCTAAAAGTGAAGGCGTAAGCTTGAATTTCTCAGGTACCTTTATTGTAGAGGGCGGAGTTGTAGAAGTTCTGAATGTAGAACTCCGTAATTCAGCAAAAGCAAACGCGAGTGTAACCTTGAAGAACGATGCGACAATAGTACTTCGCGATACAACAATCAATGCATTGACTGCACCTGCAGGAACAACGGTAATTATCGATAATGATATGAACAAAGAAGTAGATGTTACCATACTTGGAGCAGCTAAGTGTCAGGGGCATTTCATTATGGATGATGATGCGGTACTCTGGTGTAAGGGTGCATTAACGGCAGGGGACTTTTCTTTAAATGGTGAATATGCTGAACTTCGTATTTTGACAGGTAAGGCATTTACCATTAACGGAAGCGTAAATATTGCAGATGGTCATTGTTTCTGTATTAACCGCGTGGATAAAGAGGGTAACCTTGCAACCATCAAGGCAGGAACCGCAATGGTAACTGCAACAAATGCAACAGCAGGCCAGTTCTGTACACAGAATATCATGACCGGAACGGAAGATGTAAGCTGGCTCTTAACCAAGAGCGGTAAGGTCATTAAGACTGCAGGTCTTGCGGCATATGCATATGTGAGCGGAGAAAGAGGAGAGTTCAATCTCCAGTTCGCAAGCTTCAATGAAGCCAAGGAATATGTTGCAGCACAGACTGATGGTGAAGAGTATGTTATTGAACTTCTCTGCGACACCAGTGGTGCTGATTTAACAGACTTACCTGAGAACCTGATTGCAATCGTAAAGAGCGAAAGTGCAACGGCAACAAGCGTGAAGCTTACCACAAGCCTTGACGTAACCCTTTCAACCAATCTTGT
>JAZNRI010000054.1:0-5655 GCA_045590655.1 Lachnospiraceae bacterium
ATTCTGAATCTCGGGAACAATTGCATTGATTGTTGCAGTGCTTAACTTTTCAAACTTTCCATCATAAGCGCTGTCTACCTGACACAATAAAACCGCCGCACAGTTCAATATCAGAGCAGTTATCAGAATGATAACACCAAAAGATATAAAGGATGATTTCTCCTTTTTTAAGTTGTATAAAATCTGATTTGCTATTTTTTTCATATTACCATCCCATCTCCGTTAAAAAATTATTGAGCTTTGTTTCTCGTTCTTTACTGTCATTTGTATAAATACCCAGGTCACACTCACCGTATATCTTGCCATCCTTAACATACAACACGCGATTGCCTCTTAAAGCTGTTTTTTTGTCGTGAGTTACCATTATAATGCTCTGACCGGCACCATGAAGTTTTGTAAAAACATCAAGAACTGCTGTTGCGTTATTTGAGTTCAGTGCCCCTGTTGGTTCGTCAGCAAAGAGAATCTTGGGTTTATTTATAACCGCCCTTACAATGCCTGCTCGCTGAGCCTCACCGCCTGACACTTGGGATGGGAACTTTTTGCGTGTTATCTCAGGAATATTAACAAGAGCAAAAAGCTCGTTGGCATATTTCACGGACTCCTTCTTGCCCGCTTCTGACAATGCACTCGCTGTAAGCACGTTATCCATAAGGCTCATCTTATCCAGAAGATAAATCTGCTGGAAAACAAAACCACAATTCTTTCGTCTAAAAACAGCAAGTTTATCATCATTTAAGGATGTAATTGTTTTTCCGTTCCAAACAACCTCGCCAGAGGTGGGTCTGTCCATTCCCGAAAGAGAGTACATCAGTGTGGATTTGCCTGCACCTGAACTACCCATAATTACTGTGAAGTCACCCTTATATATATTAAGGTCCAGATTTTCAAAAATTGTCTGCTCTGTGTCACCTGTGATAAAACTCTTTTTAAGTTTCATTGCTTTGATAATGATTTCTTTTTGGTTGCTCATACTAATACCTCCGTAAGCGTTTTGATTTACACTCACACATTACACAAAACGAAGATGTAGCACCACCAACACCTGTTTACAAATACAAAAAGCGGACGCTACTTTCCGTAGCATCCGCTTAAAATCAAGGTTTTCTAATTATTTTTCCTGCCTTTTCCCTTTGAAAGACAGAGGAAAATTCAAAATATCTTATCATATATTTTTACACCGAGTTTCTTGCATTCCTTGTAACTTATATTCACATATTTGAGCGAATAAAACAGGCATATTCAAAAACTTTGAATACGCCTGACTAACTATTATTATCCTTCCGAAGAATAAACGATTGTAGTATCAAAAGAAACTACCATTTTTTCACCCATATCTACGGATACTTCTACCATAGTACCATTATCTGTTTTGCATATTGCTGAATAATATGCACGCGCGTCATCAATACTACCATTGTTAAGCTCTGCCAAGCCCCAATCCCGGGCAAATACCTTTTCCACATTTCCCAATTTCAAATCATTGGTTACAAATGATGCAATCATAGCGTCATATTCTTTCTGTTCTTCTTCTGAGAGTTCATATTCAACAGAGTCATAAGAGAATACTTTGTCCCAGCCGTGTGAATAATCACCTAAATTACTATTCTGATAATAATATTGAAGCACTTCTCCTGTTACGCTATCCACACAGATAAAATAATCATGTTTGTCAAATGAAACTCCCACTTGATAACATCTGGCATCATTCTCATATTCTCTTACATTTGCCGCTCCTTCCGCATCAGCAATAATAATATGAACATCACCATCTGTTGTTTTAAATTCCAGAACAGCCCCATCTGTTGTTTCAAGTATTATAGGTTCACACTCTTCTCCTCCCTCATAGTCATCTACGGGATCCGCCAAAACCACCTCAATCTCACAATTTCCCATGTCCTGACCGGAATATTTTTGGATGGTATCTTTCAGAATCAGAACCACTTTCCCCAAACCTAAATCTTCTTGGGTTTCTTTTGCAAAATATTTATCATTCTGCAAATACTCGATGCTGTAATTATCCCATACTATTCCGTAGCTATCCTTACCTTGCGCTACAATTTCTGCACCTTCCGGCAAATAGATACTTTCCTCCTCCTGCCATACCTGATTCGCCTGATAAACAAGATTCTCTACCTCTTCCGGACTACCCTCTTCCGGACTACCCTCTTCAAGAATCACATCCGGATTACTTTCCACCTGTGTTACCACTTCTTCCTGCATCGTTTTTTCCATACCGGCATACAAACAACCAACTCCGCATGCTGCAATTACCAATGCCGTTGTTACTGTTATAATGACTCCTTTTTTCTTTCTCATTTCATTTACTTCCTTTCACTTTTTTCTTTACTTACCATGGTAGGTATAGGATACAAGTCCGTTTTTACCATACAATAAAGAAAAAGTAATCAAACGGTAAACTTTTTCGGAAAAAGAACGGTAATGATTGTGCCCTTATCCGGTTCTGATTGAATATCCATCCGTGCATTGTGATATTCCACGATTTGACTGCATAAGGCAAGACCAAGACCGGTGCGCCCGGCTTCACGACTTCTTGCCTTATCTACACGATAAAAAGGTTCCTTCACACGTTTGACCTGCTCTTTTGTCATACCACAACCATTATCTTCTACGTAAATTCGAATGTTTGCAGCTTCCTCTTCCACGCCCCAGGTAACAATGTCACCGCTTTTACAAGCATAAACAGCGTTTTGAATCAGATTACACAACAAACTAAACAGCAATACTTCATTGGCAAACATAGTATCCGCACTTCTGTTACATACAAGTATAACACCACGTTCTGCACACAATGTTTCCATACGCTTTTGAATCTGTTCTTCCACATCACTTAGTTTCACTTCCTCAATATTTATTGCTTCATTTCTGATCTTTGCCATATCAAGCAATGTATAAGACAACTGTAACAAACGCTTACTTTCGTCCATAATATAACTCATGCATTGAATCTTCTCATCTTCCGGTATATTCGCCTTTTGAACATACTCCGCAAATCCATAAATGCTGGTTAACGGACTTTTTAATTCGTGGGCAAAATTATCAACAAATTCTTGTTTTGCATCTGCTTCCTGGCGAATCTGCTGAATATTATCTTGTATTTTATCTGCCATCCGATTAAAATGCCTTCCCAGTGTCGCAACCTCATCTTTTCCGGCTTCCGGCGCTTTACTCTCCCAATTTCCTTCTGCCATATCATCAACCACCTTGGTTAGTTGGGTAATGGGTTTCATCGTCCTTCTTAAGATTATAAAAAGAGAAATTGCCAAAACAAATGAAAATGACAAACTAATCACCAGATAATTGGTCTGAAGTTTGTCCCATACCTCATTCAGTTCTGTTAATTCTTTTTCGTAACGTAAATATAAAGTTTCTTCACCTTCATATATTTTACCCTGAACAGTGATTTTCTTTAAATCAGTTCCTGTTATTATAATTTCATTTCTACCGGATACATCATTCCAATCCCGCAAATTATCAGCATTCTCAGGATATACACAGTTTTCTCCCTTCCATAGAGTTAAACATAATGTATCGTCATAATAATTCTCGTATTTTTCCATGACTCTTCGCAATTTCGCATCTGTAACATCTCCTTGATTATAAAGACTGTTCAGACTTCGAACCACCATGTCGGTCAACATATTGTACTCTGCTTCCGCTTGCTTTTGTTCTACACCGATATCCTTTTGATACGTCAGTTCAAAAACAACGTACATGCCCACATTTAGCAGTACAACAAACAATATCATTGTAAACAAATATACTTTTTGCCATAATTTCATCAGTGTTTCCTCTATACTTCCAAACGATATCCCAATTTTGTAATCGTGCGGATTTCATTCTCTAATCCTAATTTTTTTCGTAATTTCTGAATATGTACATCTACGGTCTTAGTATCTCCTATATAATCATAGCCCCATGCCAATTCCAGAAGTTTATCTCGCGAGAGTGCTATGTTTTTATTAATGATTAATACCTCTAATAAGGAAAACTCTTGCGGTGTCAATATAATTTCTTGCCCTTCTGATAAAACCAGTCGTTTCTTCAAATCTACTTGCACCGCTCCGACTTGCATTATTTCATCCCGTTGGCTACGGCGTAATACAATATTAATTCGCGCAATCAACTCAAGCATCTCAAAAGGTTTTACAATATAATCTTCCGCACCTAAAGTCAGGCCTTTCAAACGGTCATCCAATTCTCCTTTTGCTGTTACAAAGATAATCGGCGTGCCTGATACTTGTGTAATAAAATCAAATCCGGACACACCCGGTAACATAACATCTAATAAAATCAAGTCAAATGACTGCTCCTGTAACACTTCCAGTCCACTCAAACCATCATAACAACAAGTACATGTATGTCCTACCAAAGATAAATTTCGCTTCACAAGTTCACTAATATGTCGGTCATCCTCTACTATCAATATATTAGCCATTTGAATTCCCTTCCTTTCCACAACATCTTTAATATTTTAACATCAAAAAGTAATCAAATGGTAAAAAATTTTAAAGACAGCAAAATTTGCATGAATTGCTTCGCATAGCAGGCATAAAAAAGGATGATATTTTAAGTAAACTCCCATATCACCCTTCCTTATATCATCTACATTTTTCTAATGCTCCAGCATATTTTCAATAAAGATCTGAATGTGTCAAGTAAGGGACAAAAATCAGAATTTTTTGCCCTCTTTAATAAATTCTAAAATATTGATATGATTTATCCCGTTTCTCTTCTGTAGTAAGTAGTCTGTTGTCACAACATACTTTGCAAAATTATCTCTAATCATTTCTAATGGTCTATATTCTCTATCCTCAGTCTGTTTACTCTCATTTATTGTATACGCAACCTGTATATAGGAATAATTCTGCTGTGTATCTCTAAGAATGAAATCACACTCCAGCTTACCAATTCTTCCAACACTTACAGAATAATTCATTCCCCTGGAATATAAATATACCATATTTTCCAGTGCCGGACCGTAATTTATACGATTGTCCGTATTAAAAGCAAAATAGAAAGATGTGTCTGCCAAATAATACTTTTTTTCTCCACTCAGAGCTCTTTTGGATTTCATATCAAATCGGTCGCATTTATAAAGAATTTTGGCACCAACCAATGCATCTATATATCGCTTCAAAGTAGCACGCTGTACAGAAAGACCTACCTTCTCTAATGATTGCTGAAGGCTTTGTATGCTCATAGTCGCGCCGTAGTTATTTATAACGAAACCTCGAACTGCTTCAAAAACCTCCACATTACGAATCTTAACTCTTTTCTTTATATCCTTTTCAAATATTTCCTCTATTACAGATTTTACATATACCTGCTTTTCTTCTACAGTATCAAATCTAACTGTACGCGGAAATCCACCTTCTCTAAGAAATTTGTCCAGTTCAATATTTATATTTTTATCTATAGGTTTTTGATAAAATTCTTTCATCGAAAGATATTCATTGAAATTGAGGGTAAAAAGTTCAAACTCAACATATCTTCCCGTAAGCTTTGTCGCCAACTCTCCGCTTAGCAAATATGAATTTGAACCGGTAATAAAAATAGAATAATCTCCATCATTTCTGAATGCATTGATAATTTCCTCAAAATTTTTAATATTTTGTATTTCATCCACAAATA
>JAZNRI010000055.1:0-124722 GCA_045590655.1 Lachnospiraceae bacterium
TGACAATAGATTAGCAGTAGCTGCCTAAATGCAGCTTGTCCTTCCCCGTACACCTGCATGCGGGGGTCTGGGCATCATCCCTGCAGGAAACGACTGTCACAAAGCTTTGAGTGCCAGGGCGTAATATGAAGCTACCGAAGATTGAAGGGTGATGGCTCCCGTCTTTCCTAGGGAATCCTAAACAACCATCTATGATAGTAGAAGGACAGGGAATAAGTCTTTGGACACGGGTTCGACTCCCGTCTACTCCACTTACCGAGAAACGAACGCCCGTCCGTGGTGTTCGTTTTTTGTATTTAGAGAGAGTTATTTCCCGCGGGACATTTATCCCGGGGGATTTTTTGTAATTAGCCAACGATGAAAGGATGGAACCGTATGAATCGTGAAAATCAGGTAAAAGATTATCTCTTCAGCAATACGCAGGATGTGTTGATGGCGCAGGAAGAGTTGGAAAAAATCGAGAAACTGGAGCCAAAAATCGGCCAGGCCGACATTGAGCTTCTGTATAAATTATATAATAAAAGTATCGAGAAACGTACGTTTCAGACGCCGGTGGGCTTGGAATTTATGCTAAAAGTCAAGAAAATCCTTGATAACAATCCCAATACACCCGGCGAAGTGGTGCCCATTCCTTTGTACACGACTTTTGATTTGACCACGAGACGTGAGCAGGAGGCAATCCAGAAACGCCAGCAGTTTATGGTGAAGAAAAAGAACGATGATGCCAAGAAGTTAAAAACTTCCATTATTGTGAACGTTGTTCTTGCACTTATGGTGATTGCAATGTTCTTCATTGCGACCACCGGAAAGAATCCCAATATCCTTAATTACGAGAATGCAATCATCAATAAGTATGCGGAGTGGGAGCAGGAACTTCGCGAGCGCGAGAATCGTATTGTTTATTATGAGAATGAGTACGGGATAGAGAGACAGCCTATAGCGTCGGAAGAACCGTAAGCGTTGTAAAATGCGTGTATGCATTGTATATTTGCGGTGTAAATTGCGGAATTCACAATTTTAACATAGTTGTCTGCTAGTCTGTTATTTAGATGCTACATAGGGGCAGTGTTCCCGATGTAAAAGGAGGACGAAATGGACAAGTTAAAAATTCTTGTGGTAGATGATGAGACCAGAATGCGAATCCTTGTTAAGGATTTCCTTGTAAAAGCCGGATTCGATGTGATTGAGGCTGAGGATGGCTGTAAGGCGCTGGATCTCTTCTATGAAGATAAAGATATCGCTTTGATTGTTTTGGACGTTATGATGCCCAAAATGGACGGCTGGGAGGTATGTAAGGAAATCAGGGAGTCTTCCAAGGTGCCCATTATTATGCTGACCGCCAGAGGCGATGAACGTGATGAGTTGCAGGGCTTTCAGCTGGGCGTAGACGAATATATCGCGAAACCTTTCAGCCCGAAGATTCTTGTGGCGCGTATCGAAGCAATCCTTCGCCGTTCCCGCAAACTTCCCGGTGAAGACTGCGTTGAGGCCGGTGGAATCATAATCGATAAAACCGCCCATGAGGTGCGTTCCGACGGCGAACTGATTGAGTTAAGCTATAAGGAATTCGAATTGCTGACTTATTTCGTAGAGAATAAGGGCATTGCGTTGTCCAGAGAGAAGATTCTGAATAACGTATGGAATTATGATTATTTTGGCGATGCCAGAACCATAGATACTCATGTGAAGAAGTTAAGATCAAAGCTTGGTGATAAGGGCGATATGATCAAGACGATTTGGGGCATGGGGTATAAATTTGAGTGTTAGCTACGAGCCAGGCATGGACTGGCGCAATAGCCGGTGGGTGCTTGCACACACAAGGCTAATTGTGCAAGGACATATCTGGCGACAGCCAGACAGTGAGATGAAGCGAAGCGGAATCGAACTGGGCCTGGCGAGTATCATTCCTTTGTCGATAATTTTCACTTGTAATATCCTAAATCTTTGCTATAATAAACTCATAAAAGGCAATCGCCACAGAGTGGTTGGCCAGAATTTGAGAAAAAACCTTCCCAGTACCGCCAATGTAACAGGGAAGGTTTTTTGCATTATGTAGCTTTACTTACAAAACGTAAAAACGAATGTGAGTAATGCTAAAAGAAAAAGACCAAAGGTCAGTATATCCTTAAAATCAAAATGATTTTTCGTAAGCATCACCTCCATTCTGTAAGAATGAAGGCCAACCACCCTGTAACACGATTGCCGGTAGCGTAATGCTACCGGCTTTATTATATCAAGAGTTTGTTGCCGACAAAAGCCCTAAGACGTCGACAAATTGTGACATAGAACCCTGTAACTAATGTTGTAACTTTTTGTGTAGAAAACGCGTTATAAAATTAATCATATTAAACCATAATATACCTTTTATTACATTGCAAAAATGCCTTATTAATATTATAATTTTAATTAATTACGTATAAAAAAATTACCTTGTAAGCGTAGAGAGGAAATAGAGATGATAACAGGTGAATTAAAGAATAAAATCGATGGACTTTGGGATGTATTTGCTGCCGGTGGTTTGGTAAATCCATTAGAAGTAATTGAGCAGATAACTTACTTGATGTTCATTCATGATTTGGACGATGCTGACAATAAGAATGCGAAAGAAAGCGCAATGCTTGGACTTCCCTTTAAGAGCATTTTTGCCGATGAAGTTAAAATCGGCGAAAGAACAATTGAAGGCAGTCAGCTTAAATGGTCTGTATTTCATGACTTTCCGGCACAGAGAATGTACACGGTGATGCAGGAATGGGTATTTCCTTTTATCAAAACATTGCACGCTGATAAAAACAGTGCGTATTCAAAGTATATGGATGATGCAATTTTTAAACTGCCTACGCCGTTATTGCTTTCTAAGGTTGTAGATTCTTTAGATGATATTTATGCGAAAATGGCTGAAATTAAAGAGGCAGATATCCGCGGTGATGTTTATGAATATCTCTTATCTAAAATTTCACAGTCCGGCCGTAACGGACAGTTTAGAACCCCTAGACATATTATTCGTATGATGGTTGAGTTAATGCAACCACAGCCGGATGATATTATCTGCGATCCCGCATGCGGTACTTCGGGCTTCCTTGTAAATGCAGGCGAATATCTGAAGGAAAAGCATAAAGAAGATATTTTCTTTGATAAAAAGAAAAAAGACCATTATATGAATCATATGTTCTTTGGATACGATATGGATAGAACTATGTTACGTATCGGAGCCATGAATATGATGACACACGGTGTGGAAAGCCCATATATTGAATATCGTGATAGTTTATCAGAACAGAATATGGATAAGGACAAGTTTTCGTTAATCTTAGCAAATCCACCATTTAAGGGCAGTTTAGATGCAGATGCGGTATCGGGTGATTTGTTAAAAGTGTGCAAAACAAAGAAAACGGAGTTATTATTCCTCGCTTTATTCCTTCGTATGTTAAAAATTGGCGGAAGATGTGCGTGTATCGTTCCTGACGGCGTGTTATTTGGTTCTTCAACGGCGCACGAATCGATTCGTAAGGAAATTATTGAGAATCATCGTTTAGAGGCAGTTATTTCAATGCCTTCCGGTGTGTTTAAGCCTTATGCTGGAGTATCAACCGGTATTCTTATTTTCACTAAAACCAACCACGGTGGAACCGATAATGTATGGTTCTATGATATGACGGCAGATGGTTATAGTTTGGATGATAAGCGTACTGCAGTAGCAGAAAATGATATTCCTGATATTATTGAAAGATTTCATAATCGAGATAAAGAGACTGATAGACAAAGAACGGATAAATCATTCTTTGTTCCTAAGCAGGAGATTATTGATAATGATTATGATTTATCAATCAATAAATATAAAAAAGTGGAATATGTAGCGGTTGAGTATCCTTCGACACAGGAGATAATGGCTAAGATTGAGGAAATTGAGGCAGAAATTGCTGTTGAGATGGAAGCGTTAAAGAAGTTGTTAGAAAAATAAATTCGGATTTGTAGGGATGAAGATGGAATATTATAAATTATGTGATATATGTGATTTTCAAGGTGGATCACAGCCGCCCAAAGAAGAATGGTCTTTAGAATTGAAAGATGGATATGTAAGAATGCTTCAAATCAGGGACTTTACTCAAAGTGAGCGAACAACACCTGAATATATAAAAATTACAAATTCAACTAAAATTTGTGAAGAGAATGATATTCTAATCGCACGGTATGGTGCTTCTCTTGGAAAGATTTTGACGGGACTGGCAGGCGCATACAATGTTGCTATTATGAAAACTATTCCCAATATAGATATATTGGAAAAGAAGTATTTGTATTACTATTTAAAATCACCAATTTTTCAAGGTTTTCTCTTAAGTGTAGGGAGTCGAGCTGCACAGGCTGGTTTTAATAAAAATGATTTGAAAGATTTAGTGATACCTAATATTTCAAAGGAGAAACAAAGAGAAATAGTTAGCGTGTTGGAAATGGTAGAAGAAATAATTATTTCTCGTCAGAGAGAACTTTTAAAGCTAGACGAACTCATCAAAGCCCGATTTGTCGGACTGTTTGGTGACCCAGAAAAAAATACATTTTGCTGGAGAGAGCAACCGCTGTCAGAACACTTGAATGTTATTGGTGGTTATGCTTTTAAAAGCGAACAATTTTCTGAAGAAGGCATTCCTGTTTTAAGAATCGGAAACATTAACTCTGGATTTTTCAAACCTGTTAATTTGGTTTATTGGGAAGATGATGACGCACTAAGCAGATATAAAATGTATCCAGGGGATTTGGTTATGTCTCTTACTGGAACGGTTGGAAAAGACGACTACGGTAATGTTTGCATACTTGGAAACGATTATGCTGAGTATTATCTAAACCAGCGAAATGCGAAACTTGAATTGCAAGATACAATGAACAAATATTATCTGTCTATGCTATTGAAGTTTGAACCAATTAAAAAGAAATTAACGGGCATTAGCAGAGGCGTGCGACAGGCAAATATTTCAAATAAAGATATCCTAAATCTGTCAGTTCCAATTCCACCAATCGAACTGCAAAATCAGTTTGCAGCCTTTGTTGAACAGACCGACAAATCAAAAGCTGTTATACAGAAGGCGTTAGAAAAAACACAAGTGCTGTTAGATTCTATAATGCAACAATATTTTGGATGATATTAGGAACGGTCAAAAAGTAGGGGAGAAGTATATGTATTATGATAGTGATATGCTATGTATAGAGCAAATGGGAAAAGGCGGGAAATTATATCATTATACAACAATTGACGCATTAATCAATATTGTTTCGAGAAATGAGTTTTGGATTACGAAATGGGATTTTTTAAATGATGTAGACGAATTTAGAGTTGCATTGGATGCATGCGTAGAGCTTTTAAATGAAGAAAAGATAAAACCAGAAATAATTAAAGATGTAGTAAATAGTGTAAATGAAATTTTGTATACGAATGAATCTTCACACGATTATTTTATTCTTTCTTTTTCTTGTGATAATGATAGTCAATTATTATGGTCGAATTATTCCGATTTCGACGGTGTTAATATAGAAGTTGATTTTACGAAATTTATAGAGAATTTGAATCATAATATATTATGGCACGGTTTAGTAAACTATTGTTTTAAATCGCAAATAGAGAGTTTGAGAAAAACATTTTATGATGAATTTATAAATGTTAAAGATTTTGGAATGATAAAGTCTTTAAGTGAAATCAATAAGTTAGAAGGTAGAGAATATGAGATGACTATTTCGCATATGTCAATTATCTGTGTGCTATTCAGTATGTTTTTTAAAAGAGATTGTTTTGCAGGCGAAAAAGAATATCGATTTGTCTTTTGTTGTGAAAAAAAACAAGAGATTAGCTTTAGAAATAAAAATAGAACAGTAATTCCTTATATAAAAAAACAGATAGAAAATATAGATTACATTACAGGAATTACTATTGGACCAACAAATCAAGTTGATATAACGGCGAAAGGGATTAGTGAGCTTTTGCATTACTATCAGAGAAATGTAAATATTTGTAAATCTCAGATACCACTTCGTTTTTAATTTGATGTAAATAATCTGATAAATCAAAAATTATGCTGTAAATATTGAGGTTAATAAATGGATGTATATATTTCTTATATAGTGTCAATTGTATGTTCTTTAATTTCAGGATTTGCAAGTTATTTCATTGCAAGAAAACAATGTAAGTCTGATTTGGAAAAAATCAAGAAAACATATGAATTAGATATTGAAAAAGAACGCGTGAAGTTTGAGCAAGAAATTGAAAAACTAAAAATGACACAAGAATATGAAATGAATTTAAAACAAAAAGAATTTGAAAATCAGCTCGGTGGAAATATAGTAAATTCTTTTGTTTCAGAGATGATAAAAACACCGGAAGTAAAAAACCAAATTATTAAAGGTATGAATAAGGGTAAAAGAAAAAGATAACATAAAGGAGACTCACCCAATGACCAATTTCGACTATTTAAAGCAAGAGCCTAAATTTGATACTTTTGTTGATGTTGCAATTGCGGCGGAAAAAATCATACATATTGATATTGCGGCAAGTGTTTTAAATTGTCGTCGTGCAATGGAGTTTGCAATCAAGTGGATGTACTCTGTAGATGATAAATTGGAAAAGCCTTATCAGGACAATTTACACAGTTTAATGAGTACAGAAGATTTTCATGATATTCTGGACGCAGATTTGTGGAAACGTCTCGATTTGATTCGTAAGATTGGAAATAGAGCTGCCCATAATGGTAAGAAAATCACTGAAGATGAGGCTGTTTTGTGTTTGCAGAATTTGTTTTTTTTCTTTGGTTTTATAGCACATTGTTATTCGCAAATTGATGTGGTAGATAAGTTTGATAGGTCACTTATAGAAGCGCATAAGGAGACTATTGTTGAACTTCCGAAGGTGACTGAACTTGAATTAGAAACTTTAATTGCAGAGAATAAGGCACTCAAAGAGGAATTAACAGCCAGACGTGAAGAACAGCGACAAACTTATGTGCCGAAACCATTAGATTTATCCGAGTATAAGACACGTAAAATATATATCGATGCAATGTTGGAAGATGCCGGTTGGGAGCTGGGCAGGGATTGGTTTGAGGAAGTTGAATTACAAGGTATGCCTAATAAATCCGGCATTGGTTATGCGGATTATGTTTTGTATGATGATGCACATAAGCCTTTGGCCGTTATTGAAGCAAAGCGTACTTGTGTGGATGTGTCTAAAGCAAGAGAGCAGGCTGAATTATATGCAAATCTTTTAGAATCTAAGTATAAAAGAAGACCTGTAGTATTCTTAACAAATGGCTTTGAAACAAGGATTATTGACAATCAATATCCCGAGCGTAAAGTGGCAGCTATTTATTCAAAACGTGACTTGGAGAAGATGTTTAATCTACAGACAATGCGGACAAGCCTTAAGAATATTGTTGTGGATAATGATATTGCAGGTCGTTATTATCAGAAAGCAGCAATTAAGGCAGTTTGTGATACGTTCGAAAGAAAGCGTAGAAAAGCACTGCTTGTTATGGCAACAGGTTCCGGAAAGACAAGAACTGTTATTGCTTTGTGTAAGGTTCTTTTGGATGCTGGTTGGGTAAAGAATATTCTTTTCCTTGCGGATCGTAATTCATTGGTGACTCAGGCAAAACGTAGTTTTAATAATCAGTTAAAAGATGAATTATCTACAACTAATTTAGTGGAAGATAAGGCGAATTATAATGCACACGCTGTATTTTCGACTTATCAGACAATGATGAATTGTATTGATAATGTTAAGGATGAGCAAGGAAAGTTATTTACTTGTGGTCATTTTGATTTAGTCATTTGTGACGAAGCGCATCGTTCGATTTATAACAAATATAGAGATATTTTTGAGTATTTTGACGCACCATTGGTGGGTCTTACGGCTACGCCCAAAGATGAAATTGACAAGAATACATATTCTATCTTTGACTTAGAAAATGGTGTCCCTACATATGGTTATGAACTTGCGCAGGCTGTAAAGGACGAATATCTTGTTGATTATATGTCTGTTGAGACTACTTTTAAGTTTATGGAACAGGGTATTTCCTATGATGAATTGACTGAAGATGAGAAGGAAGAATATGAAAGAACATTTGCCAATGAAGATGGTGAAGTGCCCGAAAAAATCAGTTCTACAGCATTAAATACATGGGTGTTTAATGAAGATACCATTAAGCAGGTATTACATATTCTTATGACGCAAGGTTTGCGAATTAATTATGGGGAAACTTTGGGTAAAACAATTATTTTTGCAAAGAATCATAAGCATGCGGAAGAAATCTTTAGAGTTTTCAATAAAGAATATCCTTCCTTGAAAGGATATGCAAAAGTCATTGATAATTATATTAATTATGCACAGGCAGCAATTGATGAATTTTCTGACCCGAAGAAATTACCACAGATTGCAATCTCTGTTGATATGCTTGATACCGGTATTGATGTGCCGGAAGTTCTAAATCTTGTATTTTTTAAGAAAGTAATGAGTAAGGCAAAATTTTGGCAGATGATCGGTCGAGGTACGAGAAAATGTGATGGTTTAATTGATGGCGAAGATAAGAGCAAGTTCTATATCTTTGATTTTTGCCGTAATTTTGAATTTTTCAGAATGAATCCAGGCAATGCTACGGCGAATACGTTGGCTTTGCAAGGGGCAATTTTTAACCTTCAGTTTCAAATGGCTTATAAGTTGCAGGATATCAATTATCAGGTGGAGCGTTTGATTGCATATAGAAAAACACTTGTTGATGAAATGGTCGAAAAGGTTCAGCAACTGGAAAGAGATAATTTTGCGGTTAGACAGCATATAAGATATGTTGATTATTTTGCAAATGCAGATAATTATATGTCCTTAACATTTGAGGATACATTGAATGTGCGTGATGAATTAGCACCGTTGATTCTTCCGGATAAGGATGAAGTTGCAGCGGTTCGTTTTGATGCTTTGATGTATCATATTGAATTAGCCTATTTAAGCGGAAAGAAAGATTCGCGTGCGCGTGGAGATTTATTTAACAGAGTGAAAGGAATCTCTAGTGTGGCAAATATTCCTGAAATTCAGGCACAGGCAGAGTTGATTAATAAAATACTAAATACAGATTATGTTGAGAATGCGGATATTAATGATTTTGAATATATTCGTAAGAGTTTGCGCGGATTGATGAAGTATGTTCCGATTCATGTAATTAAACCGCGTGAAATTGATTTTCACGATGATATATTATCAAGTGATTGGCATGAATCTGAGCTTGAAAATGATGATTTGCAGAATTATAAGGCCAAAGCAGAATTTTATGTGCGTCAGAATCAGGACAATATCGTTATAGCCAAACTGAAGAGAAATCAACCATTAACTGATGCAGATGTGTCTGCATTGGAGCAAATTCTTTGGGGCGAGATTGGAACAAAGGAAGATTATGAAAAAGAGTATGGTGAAAAGCCTTTGGGTGAGTTTGTGCGAGAAATAGTTGGACTTGATATGAATGCTGCAAAAGAGGCTTTTGCAGAGTATCTTGATAGTACAAGTTATGACAGTAGACAGATTTATTTTGTAAATCAGATTGTTGAATATATCGTGCGGAACGGTATGCTTAAGGACTTTTCTGTAATGCAGGAGGCGCCTTTTACAAATCGTGGAAGTATTGTTGATATTTTTACGGATATGAATGTATGGAACGGCATTAGAAAGGTAATTGAGCAGATTAATAAGAATGCGAGTGCGTAGATGGAACAAAAAGATATAATTGATTTAATTTTACAAAATTTGGGAGAAATATTCTCGGTAATTGGTCTTATTGTTGGATGGATATTAAAAAATAAAGAAATTCGTAAAACAAATAAGAAAATTGGAAAATGGAAGCTTGATTGTAAATCGGAATATACTTTTTATTTTTTATCATTTGATTTATATAAAAGATTCGTAGTTTTGTTTCTCATTACCCAATTATTAAAAATATTGGTAGATGCTTTTTGCAAAAATATAATTATTTCATGGTTTTGTTGTATATTACAAATAGTTTTTAATGTATTAATAACGATATGTTTGTGTAATAAAACTAAATCTAAAAATATTCTTTTGTTTAATAAAAAGAAAAAAATAAATATCCTAATATTTTTGAATTTTGTATTTGCTTTTGTGTATGTAGTTGAACAATTTGGATGTGGAATTATATTTACTTCTATTCTTTTTTTGGTTTTTTTAGCTATTTGGATTGATGTTTTATTTAGAAATAGTGAATTGATTTCTGTATATGAACATAAATATGCAGATATATATTTGGAGAATAAAACAAAGCTTATTTCGATTAAAACTGAAAGTATAATTAAATCTGATGACTGGATAATTGCAAAAACAGAAATAGATGGTAATTGTAAGGAATATCGTTTTAAAGAGAAGGATATTGTTCAAGTTGAATATTATGGTGATTTTATTATTGATAAACATATTCCGCAGCCAATATTTAATGTAGATTTTATAATAAAATTATTTAAAAATAAAAACAAGAAAAAAATTAGTAAAGGTTAATATCCCATGCCCACCGCCATCCTTCTATACTCCTACCACCACAACAATACCCGTAAACTGGTGGAGGCAGTACATAACACCCACAACTCAATAGACATTTTTGACGTAACCAAAGACAAGCCCGATTTGTCCGGTTATGACCGCATCGGCATTGCGTCCGGCGTGTATGCTTTTCACTTGGGCAAGCCTATGCTGAAGTTTTTGAAAGAAAATCTGCCCGCCGGCAAGGAGACTTTTATCATATATACCTATGGTATCCCCAAGGACGGCTATACCGATTCGACGAAGCAAATCCTGCAGGAGAAGAACTGTACCCTGCTTGGCGAGTATGGTTGCTTAGGTTTTGATACGTTTGGGCCTTTTAAGATGGTGGGCGGTCTTGCCAAGGGGCACCCGGATGAGGCGGATGTGAAGGCGTGCGTGGAGTTTGTGGAAAAATTGTAAAATATGACGAAGGAAGGGACCTTTTTTGAGGTCCCTAATTTTGTGCATTTTTACCATTGCGAAGATGTTGCAAGAGAATATAATGAAGGTAGAATATATGCGTTGGAATAAAGATATATGGGAGATGAAGCAATGAATTTTAGGGAAGAGAATCTGCTTTTAGCATTGAATAAAGGTATTGATGATATGGAAAACGGAAGGGAACTTCCGCTGGATGATGCTTTTGAAATGGTAGATAGATTGATTAAATATAAGGGATTTAAAGCAAAAATACATTTTGATGATGAAGATAATTTATATGTTGGAGAAGTGATTGATATATTAGATTCAGTCAATTTTTATGGTGCAATAATGGATGAAGCAGAGCGCGTTTTTCCGAAATCAATTGATAATTATCTGAAATTACGTAATGAGTTAAAAGGAAGATAATAAATTTATTTCGAACGATAAGGTTTTTATCTTGCTTTTTACCACTTGATAATATATGATTGGTTCACAGGTTTTGTTTCTCATCTTATGAGGACACATCTTATGAACAAATCTAAATCATTACAGGATCTCAACCTGGTAGATTCATTTTTATTCAGTGCAACCACTGAAAATCCACAAGACGCAGAATTAATAGCGAAGCTAATTATTGAACGGGCCACAGGGCGCAGAATTAAGGAAATTTCTGTTATGCCGGAGAAACAGTTGTCGGGCGTTGATATCATGCACCATGGTATTCGTATGGACTTATGTATTATGGAATACGAGGATGATAATGTGGCCGGTGTGTATGATATTGAGCCGAATCGTTATAAAACGAAGGAACTGCCGAAACGCAGCCGCTATAGTCAGGCAATGACAGACGTAAAACTTCTTGGTAGTGGCAAGGAGTATCTGGAGTTGCCGGAGTATGTATCCATATGGATACTGACAGAGGATCCGTTTGGGTTAAATCGTATGTTATATACAGTGCGAAGTAAAGTAGAGGAAGCGTCGGAGGTGCGATTCGAGGATGGTATTACAAAGTTGTTTTTATATGCGTATGGAGAGGTGGGCGGAAGCGAAGAACTTAGGAGTTTGCTTCGGTATTTTGTGAATTCAGACTCGGCCAATGCAACGGATGAGGAACTTGGGGAAATACATAAGATTGTAACAAACATTAAGGAGAATGCAGAGAGGAGGAACCGGTATATGACGTTAAAGGAAATGATTCGATTCGAGAAGGAAGAAAGCTACGATGAAGGAATTGAACAAGGACTCGAGCAAGGACTCGAGCAAGGACTCGAACGGGGTATGGTTATTCATATCAGTTCTCTTCGTGAGTTCAATATACAAGAGGAACAGATACTGGATAATGTGATTCAGAAGTTCAGTGTTTCAAAAGAGAAGGCTATGGAGTTAATGGCAAAGAGTAACTGTTAACTTATTTCTAATGCGAGGAACAAAACCTGTAAATTCTGAAACGGAGGATTATATGCAAATCAACGTTAATGATATAAATTTGTTTTATACCTGCCAAGGTGTCGGTGAACCATTGATTATGCTTCATGGAAACGGTGAGGACCATACTATCTTTGATGAGGCAGTAGACGTTTTATCTAAATATTTTAGGGTTTATGCAATCGATACAAGGGACCACGGGCAGAGCGATAGGGTGGAAGAATTGCATTATGACGATATGGCGGAAGATATCCGTTTGTTTATTGAAACTTTGCAGTTGGAAAAGCCTATACTTTATGGGTTTAGCGATGGCGGAATTATCGGACTGATATTGGCATCTAAATATCCTAATCTTTTATCCAAGGTAATTGGCAGCGGCGTAAATGTAAATCCGGACGGTTTGGTGAAAGGCTGGCATTTTATATTTAAAATGATTTATTTCTTTGGCAGGTCGCCAAAGTTTAGGTTGATGTTGACGGAACCGAATATTACGTCGGAAGAACTGGAAAAGATTAAGATTCCGGTATTTCTTACCGGCGGTAGCAAGGATATGATAAGGCAGAAGCATATGAAGGAAGTGGCTGATAGTATTCACGGTGCGAAACTTATTATTTTTAATGGCGAGAAACACGGTAGTTATATCATACATAGTTCTAAAATTGCAGAGATTATCCTTGACTTATGCGAGAAAGAATAGATTATTATAATGAGTATTTGAATGAATTAATTAAATTAATTATAAAACTAATTATAAAAATCACTTAGCTTGATGTAACTTTTTATTGTGCTCTTCGTTATTATATAAGATGCGCTTATGGAATTACATGCATAGGCCTATTGAATAAATAACGATAAGAGGTGATATTATTAAAACAGCCCTGCTTATATATCCTTTATATAAAGGGGATATGTGTAAGGTTGTAAAAGGGGTTAAGGAGAATGGAATGCAGGTTGATATCTATGATATTAGTGAAGAGCAACCTGATATTTCGGAATATGACAGAATAGGAATTGTATCGGGAATCAGTGTTTTACAATACGGTAAACCACTAGAGAAATATATAAGAGATAACTTACCGCAAGGTAAAGAAATTTTTATAATATATGCTTACGGAACATATCTTGCGGGCACTATGGGAGCGTTTCGCGAAATGCTTCTGATGAAAGAAAGTGTTTTGCTTGGAGAATATGGTTGTCTTGGATTTGATACTTTTGGACCTTTTAAAGTGTTTGGTTCTAATTTAAAAGAAAGTGATGTTGAACAGGAACTTCGGGAATATGCCAAGTACATTATTCAATTATTAGAAATTTAATGGTCTTGTATTTTATGTTATATCAATGTTATGCTAATTAAAAGATTTTTTGGAGATATACATATGAGAAGAATTGTTTTAGTTGTTTTAATGTTTGCTTTCTGCATAATGTTTGTTGCTTGTGGCGAAAAATCTACGTATGAGCCCGGTTTATGGTATGATAGTACCTTTTCAAGCAGTTGGATTGGAATACGTTATAAACTTCCCGAAGGTACACATAAAAAAACCGACGATGACACACTTGCCAGAAGATATCTTTATTCCGGTGTGTTCTATGGTGATAAAGACGAACCGACGGTGAAAGACTTGGAAGAGGTCGTAACGATTGAAATGTGTGCATACAATTTTGAGCATAATAGTTTTGTTTGGGTGATGTCGGAAGAAATTCCGGATGAGTCGTTAACCGTGGATGATTTTATCGATGAATATATAGATATTATAAGTAATGATATTGCTAATGTGAATTATATTGAAGATAAGGAGAGTGTAACGGTTGCGGGTATAGATTGGAGGTTCGTAAAGCTTAAGTATTATGGAATGGGCGTTTATGAGTATCAGTATATCTATATTATGCAAAAAGAAAATCGTATGAATTATATTATTTTGGAATGCATTGGTAATGATGGTGAAGAAGCTGTTCCATATTTATTAGGCGGTTTGTCTGCATATTAAGAAATTAAGAACCTGTATAATTTGCAGGTTCTTTTTTGATTCTATTTTTCTCTGTGAAAAAATTATGTATTACATTGTTTCTTTATAGTTATAATGATAAAATTATAATGATAAAAGAATATAATAGTAGAGGGATAAAAATGAAACATTCCATCCGTAAACAGTTTTCGGTTATTTTTATTATGATTATGTTGGCAACGGTTCTTATGACCATTGCTATGAATATATTATTTTTGCGTAATTTTCACGTGCAGATTAAAGAAAGAGACATTATAAACGCGTATTTACAAATTAATAATCTCAGTAAAATTCATCCGCTGACTTCGGCAGTCTTTCAAGATGAGATGCTTGGTTTGTGTGAGAAATACAGTATTAACATCATTATTATGGACAATAATTCACAGATTCTTGCTTCGGTCCGCGGTGAAGATAAAGCGATTAAGGAAGAACTGGTGGAATATTTCTTTTATGATAATCCCAATGCGGATGTAGTAGAAGAAACAGACAATTATGTATTGCAGGTGGCTACGGAAGATTCCACACAGAATATTTATCTTGAGTTGTGGGGCACCTTGGATAACGGTTATCAGTTCTTAATCCGTTCTTCTATGGAAAGTATTGTAAACAGCGTTAATATTTCCAATAAGTTTTGGTTGTTCGCAGCCAGCATCTCAGCGATTACAGGTGGTATTCTGATTATTTATGTTACGAACCGCATTACCAAACCCATTCGTAAACTGACTGAGATTTCGGAACGTATGACTAATTTGGATTTCGAAGCAAAGTACGAGGTGAAAGGCGACAATGAAGTAGACCGCCTGGGGATGCATATGAACCAGATGTCAAATAAATTGGAGCATACGATTTCCGAGTTGAAAACTGCTAATAATGAGCTGAAAAAAGATATCGAAAAGAAAGAAAAGATTGATGAGATGCGAAGGGACTTCCTTGCAAATGTATCTCATGAACTTAAGACGCCCATTGCCCTGATTCAGGGTTATGCGGAAGGACTTAAAATGGGCATCAATGACGGAGATGAGGCCGGTAAAGACTTTTATTGCGAAGTTATTATGGATGAAGCCAATAAAATGAATGATATGGTAAAGAAACTGTTGAGTCTTAACGAGCTGGAATTCGGTAATATTCCTGTGCAGATGGAGCGCTTTAATATTACGGAGCTTATTCAAAATTATTTGCAGTCTATGGAACTGTTATTTCATCAAAGCGAGATCAAAGTAGAGTGTGATATTGAGAAATATGTTTATGTGTGGGCAGATGAAATTCAGATTGAGGAGGTATTCCGTAATTATATTACCAATGCAATGAATCACGCCGACGGAGAGCGTATAATTCGTGTTACAATGGAAAATAGGGAAGATGTAATACGCGTAAACGTATTCAATACCGGTAAAAATATTCCGGAAGAAAGTATCGAGCATATTTGGGATAAGTTTTATAAGGTTGATAAGGCCCGTACCAGAGAATACGGAGGTAGCGGTGTGGGTTTGTCTATCGTCAAAGCTGTAATGGAAGGTATTAATCAGAAATATGGCGTTCGCAATGAGGAAAATGGTGTGACTTTCTGGTTTGAAGTATCTTGTTAAAATAATTTTTAGATGTTATACTATTAAGGAATATGGCATCTTTGCCGATGTAATCAATGGATTTTTGATAAAATTGATTGCCGGCCAGGCCGAATAGACCGGAAAGGAGGACAATATGAATAAGTTTAAATGGATAACAATAGTATTGTCTTCTTGTCTTGTTTTTGGGATGACTGGCTGTGTTTCGGCGATTCCGGAGTTGACGCAGGATGAGCAGGACCAAGTGACTCGATATATGGCTGATTTGTTATTAAAATATGATGCCAACTATCAGGAAACACTCTTGGAGGATGAAGAACTTGCGCTTGCCTTGGAAGAGCAGAAGGAAAAGGAAGAAGAAGCTAAATTACAGGCGCAGGAACAGGAACGCTTGGAGCAGGAGAAACTTGAGGAAAGTAAACCGGACGATATTGAAGTGGAAGAAGTGCCGGATTATTCTACTGTAGAAGAAATGGCAGAGGCATCAGGGCTTGAAAATGTGGAATTTGATTATTTAGGATATGAAATGGTTTCACAGTATCCCGAAGCGCAGGGCGATGAACTCGTATTTGCTATGACACCAACAGAAGGCAATGAGCTGCTGGTTATGAAGTTTAATATGGCCAATGTAGGTGGAAGTGATTGTGAAATTGATATGATTCGTACAGGTACCAGCTATGCGGTTAAACTCGGTGATGGCAGTTATGCACCTGTCCTTACAACCTTGTTGGAGAATGATTTATCTACACTCGGAACGACAGTGCCGATGGAATCCGGAACCGAAGTGGTATTAATATCTGAAGTGCCCGCCGGCACGCAGATTAATTCCATATTTTTATATGTGCGTGCACAGGATGGAAATTTGGAAATACAGTTGCAGTAAATTTATTGAAAAGAACGGGGAATGAAAAAAATGGAAGAGAGAAGAAAAAGCAAAAGAATGGAACTTGACGCGAAGATTATGGTGAAGCGTCTGGATGGCGGTGCTGATGAGGAAGTAATTATTGAAATCGTAGATATTTCCAAAACAGGTGCCGGTTTTAATTGCAGAACCGCATTAACGATTGGTGCTGTATATGAGGCATATTTGACAATTTGGACCAAGGAAATGATTCATTGTTTTATTGAAATCGTACGTATTGAGAAGAAGGCAGATACCTTTGCTTACGGCGGTATTTTCATCGGTATGCCCGAAATGGATATGAAACGTATTGAAACTTACGAAACCATTGAAACCGCAAACGGAAATCTGTAATTAAAATACAAGATTGTACATAAGATATCACATAGGCTGACAAGGTTGGTCTATGTGATTTTTTGTTTTACAGGATAAGGTATCATGAATTTATGTACATTGATTGAATTTTTAAGATAAAAATATAATATCTGATGATTTAATGATATTTAAAAGCATGACATAAGTTGTGCAAATTGTAGCAACAATTTGTACAATTTATTTTAAAACGAAAAAAATACATAAAAATTTAGTTAAATTGTCAAATTTGCATTGTAAATTTGTTCAAAATTTAGTAAAATAGATATCGGGCAGGCGTATTGGGGAAATGGTTTACACGCATGTTCCAAATAACTTGATGTTTGGAGGAAAAGACATGAACATTTACACAACAGACAAAATCAGAAACGTGGCTATTTTAGGACACGGTGGTTGTGGTAAAACAAGTCTGACAGAAGCTATGGCTTACTTGGCAGGACTTACCTCAAGAATGGGAAAGGTAACTGACGGAAATACAGTCAGCGACTATGGCAAGGAAGAAATTAAGAGACAGATTTCAATTTCCACATCTATGGTTGCATTAGAGTGGAATGATGTTAAGATTAACCTTTTGGATACACCGGGATTCTTTGATTTCGTTGGTGAAGCAGAAGAAGCAGTCAGCGCAGCGGATGCAGCAATTATCGTTGTTTCCGGTAAGGCAGGCGTTGAAGTTGGTACAGAGCGTGCATGGGAACTTTGCGAGAAGTATAAACTTCCCCGTATGTTCTTCGTAACAGAAATGGATATTGATAATGCATCTTTCCGTCAGGTTGTAGAAGATTTGACAGAGAAGTATGGTAAGAAGATTGCACCTTTCCACCTTCCGATTCGTGAGAATGAGAAGTTTGTAGGTTACGTTAATGTTATTACCGAGACCGGCTATCGTTGGGAAGGTAAAGAAGTAGTTGAATGTGAAATTCCCGAAGCAAACAAAGAATATCTTGAGAACTACAGAGAAACACTTATGGAAGCAATTGCTGAAACAAGTGAAGATATGATGGATCGCTATTTTGCAGGTGAGACTTTCTCTGAAAACGAAATTCGTGCTGCACTTAGAGTTTCTGTAAATGACAGAAGTATTGTGCCTATTTCTATGGGTTCCAATATCCTTTGCCAGGGTATTTATACCTTGATGGACGATATCGTAAAATATTTACCTTCACCTGACAATATGCAGGTTGCAGGTATCGACTTGAAGACAAATGAAGTATTTGAAGCAAACTATGATTTTTCTAAGACGAAGTCTGCTTACATCTTTAAGACCTTGGTGGATCCTTACATTGGTAAGTATTCTATGATTAAGGTTATGTCAGGTGTATTAAAGACGGATGACCTTTTATACAATGATGAGAAAGATATAGAAGAAAAGATTGGTAAAATCTATGTTCTCCAGGGTAATAAGCCCGTAGAAGTGAAAGAACTTCACGCAGGTGACCTTGGTGCATTGGCTAAGATTACAGCGGCAAGAACCGGTAATACGTTATCTACCAAGTCTCATATCATCCGTTATGGTAAGGTTGAACTTCCTACACCGTATACATATAAGAGATATCACGCAGTAAATAAGGGTGACGTTGATAAGATTGCACAGTCATTACAGAAGATGATGCATGAAGATCAGACCATTAAGGCTGTAAACGACTCTGAGAATAAGCAGATGTTACTCTACGGTATGGGTGATTTACACTTAGACGTAGTGGTTAGCCGTCTTTTGAATGAATACAAGGTTGGTATCGAATTAACCAAACCTAAGGTAGCGTTCCGTGAAACAATTAAGAAGAAATCAGACGTGGAATACAAGTATAAGAAACAGTCCGGCGGACATGGTCAGTATGGTCACGTTAAGATGCGTTTCGAATCTTCAGGAGATATGGAGACACCTTACGTATTTGAAGAATGCGTAGTTGGTGGTGCGGTTCCTAAGAACTTCTTCCCTGCAGTTGAGAAGGGATTATCAGAAGCAGTGCTTCGCGGACCTATGGCTGCATATCCTGTAGTTGGTGTTAAGGCTACATTGTACGATGGTTCTTATCATGCGGTAGACTCTTCCGAAATGGCATTCAAGATGGCTGCAACCCAGGCCTTCAAGAAGGGCTTTATGGAAGCAGGTCCTGTACTTCTTGAACCCATTGCATCTCTTAAGGTTACCGTTCCCGATAAGTATACCGGTGACGTTATGGGCGATTTGAACAAGAGAAGAGGTCGTGTACTCGGTATGAATCCTGCGGGTAACGGTAAGACTGTAGTAGAAGCTGATATTCCTATGATGAGTTTGTTCGGCTACTGTACAGACTTACGTTCTATGACAGGCGGACGTGGCGATTATATGTTTGAATTCGCACGCTATGAGCAGGCACCTTCAGATGTTCAGGAAGCAGAAGTTAAGGCGAGAGCTGAAAAAGTTGCTGCAAATAACGAAGAATAAAGAAACTGTAAAAGGGTGTTAAATAAATAAGAAAACCGGTTTGAGGAACTATCTTCAAGCCGGTTTCTTTTATATAAACCTTTTCCTTTCGTTTACTTGACATCCCCTGCGAAAGAGTTTAAAATATTTGCTTGGAAAATATAAGCAGAAACGATGCATTTTGCGGAAGAACGCAAATCATATTTTATCAAAGTTGATATGCAAAATACAGTGTTGGTTCTGTTTTAAAATAAGATGTAAATGAGTTGCGCAAGATGCGCAGAACGGAGGAAACTATGGCAGTGCCGTATCATCACAGAGAAATTGAACAGAAGTGGCGTAAAAACTGGGAAGAGAATCCTGTTAACGTACAGGACGGAACCAAGCCCAAATATTATTGCTTGGATATGTTCCCTTATCCTTCAGGCAGTGGTTTGCATGTAGGACATTGGAGAGGCTACGTTATTTCTGATGTTTGGAGTCGTTATAAAATGATGCAGGGATATTATCTGATTCACCCCATGGGATGGGATGCGTTTGGTCTTCCTGCAGAAAACTATGCAATTAAGATGGGTGTTCACCCTTCAAAGTCTACCGCTGAAAATGTTGCGAACATCAAGCGTCAGATTAATGAAATTGCAGCAATCTATGATTGGGACAGAGAAGTTAATACCACAGATCCCGAGTTTTATAAGTGGACTCAGTGGATTTTTGTTAAAATGTTCAAGGAAGGTCTTGCTTATGAGAAGCAGATGCCTATTAACTGGTGTCCTTCTTGTAAAACAGGTCTTGCAAATGAGGAAGTTGTTGACGGACAGTGTGAACGTTGTGGTAGTGATGTAACTAAGAAGAACTTAAAGCAGTGGATGCTTCGTATTACCAAGTATGCAGACCGTCTCTTGGAAGATTTGGACAAGTTAGAGTGGCCTGAGAAGGTTAAGAAGATGCAGACTGACTGGATTGGCCGTTCTTATGGTGCAGAAGTAAACTTCAAGGTTGATGGTAAGGATGAAGAAATCACAGTTTATACCACAAGACCTGACACTTTACACGGTGCTACTTTTATGGTATTGGCACCCGAACATGCTATGGCAAAAGACCTTGCTACACCTGAAACACAGGCTGCAGTAGAGAAGTATATTTATGATGCATCTATGAAGTCTAACGTAGATCGTCTTCAGGATAAGGAAAAAACCGGTGTATTTACCGGAAGCTATGCAATCAATCCTTTGAACGGAAGCAAGTTGCCTATTTGGTTATCAGACTATGTACTTGCTGATTACGGTACCGGTGCAATTATGTGTGTACCTGCACATGATGACCGTGACTTTGAATTTGCTAAGAAATTCGATATTCCTATCATTCAGGTAATTGCCAAGGATGGCAAGGCAATTGAAAATATGGAAGAAGCTTACACAGAAGCCAGCGGAACCATGATTAATTCCGGCGAATGGAACGGTATGGAATCATCCGTTCTTAAGGCTGAAGCACCTCTTATGATTGAAAAGATGGGCTTTGGTAAGAAGACTGTTAACTACAAGCTTCGTGACTGGGTATTCTCAAGACAGCGTTATTGGGGCGAACCGATTCCCATTGTACATTGTGAAAAGTGCGGATGTGTGCCTGTACCCGAAGAAGAACTTCCTTTATTGCTTCCTGATGTTGAGTCATATCAGCCTACAGGAACCGGAGAATCACCTCTTGCTGACATCACAGAATGGGTTAATACAACATGTCCCGCATGTGGTGCTCCTGCAAAACGTGAAACCAACACCATGCCTCAGTGGGCAGGTTCTTCATGGTACTTCTTACGCTATGTGGATCCTAAGAATCCCGATGCACTTGTTGACCGTAAGATTGCAGACGAATTATTGCCTGTAGATATGTATATCGGCGGCGTTGAGCATGCTGTATTGCATCTTTTATATTCAAGATTCTACACCAAGTTCTTGTATGATATCGGTGTAGTAGGCTTTGATGAGCCTTTTAAGAAGTTATTTAACCAAGGTATGATTACCGGTAAAAACGGTATCAAGATGAGTAAGTCAAAAGGTAACGTTGTTTCACCGGATGACTTGGTAAGAGATTACGGTTGTGACTCCTTGAGAATGTACGAACTCTTCGTAGGACCGCCTGAGTTGGATTCAGAGTGGGATGAGAGAGGTATTGACGGCGTATACCGTTTCTTAAATCGCTTCTACAACCTTGTTATGAGCAATAAAGACTTGGATGTAAAAGAAACACCCGAACTTATCAAAGTACGTAACAAGATGATTTATGATATTACACAGCGTTTGAATCAGTTTAGTTTAAACACTGTTGTTTCAGGATTCATGGAATATAACAATAAGTTAATCGACATGAGCAAGAACGGTGGCGTGGATAAAGAGACTTTGAACGCTATGGTGAAATTGATTGCACCTTTTGCACCTCATATCGGTGAAGAACTTTGGATGCAGTTAGGAAACGAAGGCAGTGTATTCCATCAGGGATGGCCTGAGGCAGATGAAGCAGCAATGAAGGATACCGAGGTTGAAATTGCAGTGCAGATTAACGGTAAGACTAAGGTTGTTACCACAATTGATGCAGAATGTTCTAAGGATGATGCAATTGCAGCCGGTAAGGCAGCACTTGGTGATAAGTTGACCGGAACCATCGTAAAAGAAATTTATGTGCCCGGAAGAATCGTAAACATCGTTGTAAAACCGTAGGAGCATTATAAAAAAGGCCTGACATTTTAGTTGTTCAGGCCTTTTTTGATGATGGTATCCATAACGGCATTTTCGGAAGGAGTTGCATTTTGTTTTAATAATTTTATGATAATATCCATTTCCTCTTTGCTGAAGCGTATGTTTTGTTCACGGCTTTTCATAGCTACGTTCATCATAAAAGCCATCATTTTATCCTTGTCTTTCTGTACGCCTTGGGTTGCCTGGTGCATTTCTTTTAAAAATGCCAGTTTTACAGGATCGATAGCGCCTGTTTTTTCGATTTCTGCAAAAATGTCTTTCATATTTTTACCTCGCTGGTCATAAAAATTTATAATGATTCCGCAGAGTTATTATTGCCGGGGCATTCTTCCTGCGGAGTATTTTCGCTCATCATATTCATCATTTCCATCATTTGAGTGTACATTTCCATATTTTCTTTCATATTTTTCATCTGTTCCATCATTTCACGGCCTTCTTGCGGCAGATAGTCTTCGATTTCACACAGGATTTCTTCAAAATCTATTTTGGAATTGTTGCAATGGTGATAACCGGGAGTGTTATTGCGTTGCCTGCTTTTTTGCATACATATATTTAATTCCATATATTTTATCAGCATGGCAATCATTGGTCGTTGTCCTTCGTCCATAAAAAAAGAGACGATTTTAAGCATATTTAAATTGTTATTACTGTAAAAATTATCGAAAATGCGGGCTTTGTCTTCTTTTAAACGTTCCATAGGCATTAAATCCTTTCGAAACATTTTATGAAGAAAAGACGCCTTCTATGACAAGGTATAAAAAGTATAAAGAAAAACAAAACCTGCATATGTAAATTGTAAGAGAGTGATTACTAAAAACATACTGCGGCGGATAGAAACCGCCGCAGACTCAGAATAAGTATGTTGTCAATTTGTGTCAGTAGATTAGCAGAAAGAATTTCCGTTGCCACAGCAGCATAAAAGTAAGATGATCCAAAGACAATCACAGCCACCGTTGTTATTGCCGCAAGAGTTGCCGAAACCACCCTTGTTACCGCAACAACATAAAAGGATGATAATCCAGATAATGCTGCTGCAGGAGTTGTTTGAATGTCCACAAGAATTGTTGCAATCACAAGAGGTGTTGCATCCACACTGAAGATCGCTCATTTTTTTGCCTCCAAAAAACTTTTTATGGTTTAGCATATGACGTAGAGCTTGGTTTTGTTGCCTGTTTTTTGAAAAAATATTTGAGAAGATAAAAATATGTAGAAGCAGATATCTAAATTAATATAAAAATGATATTTTTTATACAATATCTTGTAAAAATACTTGTAAAAATTGCGAGATATAGTAAAATAGAATATAATGAAATTATTATAGGCATATTGTGTGCAAAGGACGAAAGCTGTGACAAGTGAAAGAAGAATAATAGGCGGTCATCGCTTTGCCAATGAGGCAGATTTTAAAGCTGCCGAACGTGATTTGGCCAAAATTGAAGAGATTAAAAAGAAGATAGATTTAAACGATCCGAAATCCGTTGAAGGGCTGTACAATGATTTGCAGACCGGTCAGATTGTTTTTGAGTCAGTGATTGGTCAGGAATTTGATGATGAAATATACGAGGCTTATGTAAATTTTCGCGACGGTAAGACGGTTGATAATAAAGTGACAACCGATAAGACGGCGCAAAAAGCCGGAAGTACCGGTAAAGGATATAAGGGCAATAAAGGCAGTAAGCGAAATAAAGATAGTAGGAGCAATAAGGATAAAACCGGAAAGACAATTTCTTTAGACGATTTTGATGAGGATATGCAGGAGCAGATTCTTAAGGAATTAAAGAAGAAAGAGCGCATCAGAAGATATATTCTGATTGCCTGCGGAACACTTGCAATCGGATGTCTTACATATTTTGGTGTATATGAGTTTATGGCGGCAAGAACTGAGAAGGATGCGCAGGAACTTGCAAGTGCAATCAAAGAAGAGGAAAGTTTTATCCCACCGGTCAGCAGTGAGGACGATAAGTATTATGCGCAGTTGACCGAGACGGAAGAAGGCGTTCCGGAAGTCTTATATAAGTACGAAGATTTATATAATCAGAATAAAAGTCTAATAGGATGGGTCAAAATTGCCGATACAGTAATTGATTACCCCGTAATGCAGACGGTAAACAACGAGTATTACCTGGATCATAATTTTAACCAGGAGTATGATAAGAACGGTTCAATTTTTATGGATGCGTCTTGCAACGTATATCCGAGAAGTACGAATTTGATTATCTACGGACATCATATGAAGTCCGGCAAAATGTTCGGCAGTCTCCAGAAGTATCAGAATGAGTCCTATTACAAGGAACATAAGTACATTCAGTTCGATACGATTTACGAGGAAGGCACTTACGAAGTAATGTTTGTTTTTCGTGATAAGGTGTATTCTCAGGAAGACGTTAATTTCAAGTATTATGAGTTTATAGATGCCAATTCGGAAGAAGAATTTAATTCTTATATGGATGAGATGGCAGCGATTTCGTACTATGATACCGGCGTTGTTGCGCAATACGGCGATCAGTTGTTAACTTTATCAACTTGTGATTATCAGCAAAGTAACGGACGCTTTGTGGTAGTGGCGAGAAGAGTTGAAGAGTAGGGTTTATATTTTACGAAGAATTCGTGGAAGACAGATATTTAAGACGAGTTAGATATTTTAGATAAAAGCAGAATTATGCGACAGTCTTACATAAGGAGGACTTGAAATGAGTAATACAAAAAAAGGAAAGAGAAAGCTTAGCAACAGAATGAAAAAAGCAATCCGCAGAACATTAGGCGGAATCTTTTTGACGACTGCTGTTGTGGTGGCCTTAATACCGCAGAAGGAAACAGAAGCAGCCGGCGGAACACCGCAGGTTACGGTAAGTGCATCTGACAGCAGTATTCCTATTATTGATGAGGATGATACTATATATACTACCGGTGACGGTATGTTCCAGTTTGCTTATGTTGAAAAGGGCAGCGGTGGTGATAAAGTTGCCGTTATCGTAGGTTATGACTATGAGCGTTCTTTGGACCAGGGTGTTTTAACGATTCCCAATACAGTGGATGCGTACGTTAAGTATACTCATGCGCAAGGGACTGCGGGCGGTTATGTTGCGGTAGGAAAAAGCGGTAATATTTTGTATTATCCGGTGTATCGTACTGAGATTCAGAAACAGCCTACGGAGGAAGTTGACGAAGAAGGTAATCCTATTATGGAAGATGTGGAAGTGCAGGTGTTGGATCGGTACGACCCTTGTCTTTACTCAACTTTTGATCAGTGGTATTACAATGCAGATGGTACGGTTAGAGATCCGAAAGACTTTTATTATGATTCCAAACCAAGCTCTACGGCTAATACTTTAGACGAGTATTTGCCTACCACTGATGAAATTTACCAGAGAATTCAGCATGCTACCGTAGCATATATTTCAAGTCAGCATGTTGTAAAAGAAGGAGATACATGGGTATTAGATGATACTCCTAATGTTGGTATTTTCTCTAAGGCTACCAATATTACTACCTTAAAAACCGGTGGTGATTTGCTTGGTATTGGCGATTATGCTTTTTATGAGTGTGCGTCATTGCAAGGTATTGAGCTTGGTGATGGTGCCAATACCATCGGAAACTATGCGTTTGCAAATTGCGTTAACTTAAAATATGCAAATTTCCCTACCAATTCAAGTATTAAGTCTCTTGGTGATCATGCATTCTATAATTGTCGTAGCCTGGAAAAATTTACGATGCCCGTTGCGGTTACCAAGATTGGTGACTCTGCATTTGAAGGTTGTGCGGGTATGACGGAAATTGATTTGAATGCCAACGGACAACAGGTATTGTTACAGCAGGTAGGACCTGACGTGTTTAAGAATTGTACTTCGCTGGAATGTTTGATTTTCCCTGAATATTTCAATCAGGAGTTTGATATTGCATGGCTTGAAGGAGATACTTCATTAAAATACATTAGAATTCCTAATGTAGATATGAAAATGGTAGCTAAGGAAGATTTTACCTTTGAAGAGTTGATGGCCCAGTTGCCGGAAGAATTCTATTTTGAAGGTCCTGCAGAATCTGAAATTCATGATATTTCGAAAGAAAACAGCTATGCATTTAAGTATCTTGGTGAAGAAATTTATGAAAAGGTTATTAATGCTAAAGGAGAGGCCGGAAGCGGACAGAGTGTATTCCGTGTAAATAATTTTAATGAGTTAATTTATTTTTATATGGATGATACCGTGAAGCAGATTGATATTCCGGGTATTATCGGACCTTATAAAATTACGGTCATCGGAAGCGACAGTTTCCAGGCAAATCACAGATTGACTAAGATTACTATTCCTTCAACCATTACAGAGATTCAGGACAATGCGTTTAAGGGATGTCATGCTTTAAAGGATGTCATCTTTGAAGAACCAATTTCGTTGACTACAATTGGAGACGGTGCTTTTGATACGCAGGTGATTGATCCTATTTTGGATACCTGTACCTTAACATCTACACCTGTATTAACATTCACTGCACCGGCAGAAGAAGGAAGTGCGCCTTTTGATTATGCAATGAATTCTGCAAATAACATTAATACCGGTAGCCAGGAATTGACTTATATTACTTTTTATACAGGTTGGCCCAGTAACTTAACCATTCAGTATAATCCGGATAAAGGAACCAATGAGTTGGTGGATTATCCGAAGTTAAATGATTTAAGTAGTTATTCGGCTTCAAATTATCCGTATATCACACCGGAGAATGCTCAGGCTGCGGCAACCGCGTATGCAGCATACAAGAGAGGTGATAGTCTGTCTCAGGACCAGATTGATGTTCTTAATTCGGCATTAAATATTGTTTTGCCCACAGGCGTTGAAACTATTAAAGAAGGTATTTTCTCGGGTCTGGACGCAGAAGGAAAAGATGTTGCCGGAGAGAGTGCAAATATTGAGATTAATTCTATTACCACTAATGGTTTAGAGGCGATTGAACCTTATACATTTGCGAATTGTGAGAAATTAATTGGAGCATATATTAACGGAGATACAACAAAATTAGGCGATTATGCATTTAAGGATTGCGTAAAACTTGAAGATGTTGATATTTTAAGCCCGTTGGAAGAGTATGGCATCAGACCTTTTAAGGGATGTAGTGCTTTGACTCATGTAGAATTTGGAAAAAATCCGAATTATACCTGTGATCAGGCGGTTGTTTACGGAACTGCAAATGGTAGTAAAACTTCTCTTTTGGAAGTACTTGAACCCAGAGGTTTGAGTTACGGTACCGGTACATTGACGAAACAGGAACTGGAAGGAATTACAGCAATAGCAGAACAGGCTGCTATGGATTGTAACGGTATTTTATCTGCTGATTTCTCTAACAGTAAGATTACAGAGTTGCCTGTTTCCGTATTTGAAAATACTGAGAATTTGTATTCCGTTATTTTACCGGAAACAACCCGTAAGATTGCAAAACATGCATTTAGAAACAGCAATATCAGATATTTGGAAATTCCTAAAACATTAAGTGTTATTGATAATTCTGCATTTGAAGAAGATCCTCAGACCATTACATTTTATTGTGAAGCAGATAGCCCTGCTGCAGATTATGCAAGCAATTTCAGCAATATTGTAGTGTCTGATAAACCTGTAACATTTAAGGTTACATTCTATGATGATGATGCAGTTACTGTTCTTGATACGGTAGAGGTACCGGCAGGCGGTAATGCAGAAACACATATTATACCTACAAAGGCGGGATATGTATTTAAGGGCTGGATGCCTAATCCGGTAGGTGTTATGGAAGACATGAAGACCTACGCCACCTATGTACCGGAAGGTGAAGTGACATATACCGTGCAGTTTGTTGACCACGACGATAAAGTTTTAAGTACTCAGGTTGTTCCTCAGGGTGGTACTGCGGTAACTCCTGTAAGCCCTGAAAGAACCGGTTATAAGTTCACCGGTTGGAGACCTTCATTCTCTAACGTACAGGACGACTTAACCATTTATGCACAGTATGAAAAGATTACAACAAATGCAGGTGATGGTACCACAGGTGATGGTACGGGAAATGGAACCGGTAATGGAACAGGAAACGGCAACGGAACAAATAACGGCACCTTATATACCTTAACAGTTGTTGGTGGTAGCGGTAGCGGAAGTTATGCGTCAGGGGCTAATGCAATTTTGCTTGCTGATAATCCGCCCAGTGGTAAAGTCTTTGATAAGTGGGTAACCGAAACACAGGGGGTAACCATTGCTTCTGCCAATACGGCTGCTACAACATTGACTATGCCGGCTTCTAATTTAACCGTGACGGCTACTTATAAGGATGCGCCTTCTTCAGGTAATTCCAACAATAATAACGGCAGTACAAATAATAATGGCGGTTCTACAACGATAATTACCAAGCCGAATACGTCGGTAACAATTGATAAACCCGGTATTCCGAATAAAGATAGCGCATCAGCTTCTGTAAGCGGTTCGACGGATAATTTTATCTTAAAGATTACAGAAAGCGCTTATGCGAAGGAACAGGTTCAGGAGGCATTAGAGGAAGAATACGGCGATTTGGATGACATTCGTTACTTCCCCATGGATATCTCGCTTTATGATTCTACCGGAACCAAGAAAGTAGAGAACACGGATTCCTTACGTGTAACCGTAACCCTTCCGATACCGGAAGATTTGGTAAAATATGCCGGAAACAATAAGGTTGGTTATGTTGTAAACGGTAAGCTTGTGAAGATTTCACCGAAGTTTACAACCATTAACGGTGTACCTTGCATTACATTTGTTGCACCTCACTTTTCACCCTATGTGATTTATGCGGATACTTCAGATTTGAGTGCCGGAACCGTTTTGGATTCAACACCCAAGACCGGTGACGGAATTGCGCCGAAGTGGTTCTTGTCTATGGGATTGGCGGCTGTAGCTGTATTCCTCTTTGTAAAGAAAGATAAGAAGCGAGTAGCAAAGTAAAAATGATATAGTATTTATTTCAGCACCTTTTGCGGGTGCTGAAATACTATTTTAAAATGTAAAAATGAAAGGAGGTCAAAGCAGATGAAAAAAAGAATTGTAATCAGTATAGTTGCAGTTTTACTGCTTGTTTTGACCTTTTCTTTTATTTTGGCAGGTCAAAACCGTGGCTTGGCCGGCAGTGAAAAAGAAGCATTCCAGATGGACGGAACAACGCTGATGAAGTATATGGGCAGTTCCGAAGTGGTTTATGTTCCTGATTCGGTGCGTGTCATTGGGTATGGTGCTTTTGAAGATAACGATTATATTAAGAAGGTTGTTTTGCCTGCTCGTTTGGAAACTATTGAATATAATGCGTTTGCAGAATGCGACAACCTTTTGGAAATTGACATTCCGGACTCCGTAACCAAGATTGGTTCTGCGGCTTTTGCAAACTGTAAATCACTTAGCGATGTTTATATTGGTAAAAGTGTAGAAGAGATCGGCTCCGGTATTTTTGCGGGCTGTTCTTCGTTAAAAGATTTGGATGTCAGCACCAAGAGTACAACATTGACGTGTTTGGATAGTGTACTGATGAATGCGGACAGAACATTTATTTATCAGATGTTGCCGGGGCGCGAAGAACCCTTTTATATTATGAATGAAAGAGTGGAAGAAATCGGTCAGTATGCGTTTTGGGGATGTAATAATTTGGAACACGTTATTTTATCTGATAAAATCCAGATTATTTCACCCTATGCATTTTCAAATGCGTCTAACTTGAAATCAGTCTCTATGTCCTTTGCGGTGACTGAAATTAAAATGAAAGCTTTCGAGGATTGTGTCAGCTTGGAACAGATTTATATTCCGGATTCTGTGACCAAGATTCATGATACGGCTTTTGATGGTTGTTCCAAAGTATTCTTTTATACGGATGAAGGCACTTACGGAAGCAAATATGCTTCGGAAAAAGATATGAGTGCATCAACTTCTCCAATTTACAGTCTCTCATATGCTGAAGATGTGAAAGAAGACTATTACGAAGCCATTAAAGAAGAAAAAGAGAAGTCCGAACAGGAAGAGAATGCTTCCAAGCCTGTTGAAATAGGTCCTGATGTGATGGGATATACAACTTTGGTGGGTAATAATGCAGTAATTCTTATGGACAGTGCCGGCGGAAAGGTTATTTCAGGAGCAAATGCGCAGGCCAATGATGATTTAAAAGTAATGTCTGATAAGGGCGTTATTGAAGCGAATGCTTTTTATGGTGCGGATATTTTAGATGTGGTTTCGATACCGAAGGGCGTGACGGAAATCGGTAAATTTGCTTTTGCCCGAAGTAGCGTAACAAGCGTGGATATTCCGGAGGGTACTACAAATATCGGTTATGCAGCCTTTTATCATTGTGATGATTTGGGAGAGGTGGATATTCCGGCCAGCGTAACCTATATCGGCGATAAAGCTTTTGAACATACTGCCTGGTTGGAAGATTGGTATGAGAATGGTGAAGGCGATTATTTGATTGTTGGAGACGGCGTTTTGCTTGCCTATAAAGGTGAGCCGGGAGACTACAGAAAGCCGTCCAATGTAAAATATGTGGCGTGTGAAACGCCGTAGTATTTGTTTAAATGGAAAGAGTGTTGTTTTACAGGAACCTGTATGAGCGGGTTCCTGTTTTTTTGTAAATAAATGTATTTGTATATTTAAGAAATAATTTTAAAGCATTACTTGTACATTTATTTGAAAAATTAGATTAAAATCATATAAAACGATAAGAAACATTTGACTTTGTAAGCACAGATGTTTAAAATGAAACACGGTGAATTATAAGAATTTGGATAAAAGTCCAAAGCCAAGCGAAGTGCCTTGGCAGAAACGGAGGACAAGATGAGCGAAAACGAACACTTTCAGAACCGACAGGTCACAATGAATCCCAAGAATAACCTTCTTCAGATTGAAGAACATATGTATATCTTGGATGATGTGTCCAAACCCAACGTATTTAGAAATATGTTTCCTTATTCTGAGGTACCTAAGATTCCTTTTAACGATCGAATCGTGCCTCACAATATGCCGAAGGAAATTTGGATTACAGATACAACTTTCCGCGACGGACAGCAGTCCAGAGCGCCTTATACTACAGAACAGATTGTTACTATTTATGATTACTTGCATAAGTTAGGCGGTCCCAATGGTATGATTCGCGCCAGTGAATTCTTCCTTTACAGCAAGAAGGATCGTGATGCGGTATACAAATGTATGGAACGCGGTTATCAGTTCCCTGAAGTAACCAGCTGGATTCGTGCAAGTGAGCAGGATTTTAAACTTGTAAAAGAAATTGGTATGAAAGAAACCGGTATTCTTGTGAGCTGTTCCGATTATCATATTTTCTTAAAATTAAAAATGACAAGAAGCCAGGCGCTAAATCATTACTTAAACGTAATCAGACAGTGCTTAGATGAGGGTATCAGCCCCAGATGTCATTTGGAAGACGTTACAAGAGCGGATATCTATGGTTTTGTTGTTCCTTTCTGTATGGAACTTATGAAATTGATGGAAGAGTACAAGATTCCTGTGAAGATTCGTCTTTGCGATACCATGGGTTATGGTGTTAACTATCCCGGTGCGGTAATTCCCCGAAGTGTTCAGGGTATTATCTATGCAATCCATGTAAATGCAGGTGTACCTCACCACTTGTTAGAGTGGCACGGACACAATGACTTTTATAAGGCGGTTTCTAACTCAACCACAGCTTGGCTTTATGGTTGTGCAGGTATTAATACTTCATTGTTCGGTATCGGTGAAAGAACCGGTAACACACCTTTGGAAGCTATGGTATTTGAATATGCACAGCTTAAGGGTGGCTTAAACGGTATGGATACTACAGTTATTACCGAGCTTGCTGAGTACTATGAGAAGGAATTAGGCTATGAAATTCCGCCTATGACACCTTTTGTCGGTAAGAACTTCAACGTAACAAGAGCCGGAATTCATGCAGACGGTTTATTGAAAAATGAAGAGATTTATAATATCTTTGATACCGAGAAGTTTTTAGGAAAGCCTGCTTGTTGTGCAGTGTCAAATACATCCGGACTTGCGGGAATCGCACATTGGATGAACACCTATTACCGCTTAAAAGGAGAGGCACAGGTAGACAAGAAGGACGAAATCGTTGTTAAGGTAAAAGACTGGGTTGATGTACAGTACGCGGAAGGCCGTGTTACCGTAATGACCGATGAAGAGTTGGATGTTCAGATTAAAGCATTCTGCGAAGAAATGCACATTCCGGTTTATGTACGATAATAAATGTTGTTACGTAATAAATTATAAGGTAAAATGTTTTATAGAGTTTTTATAACAAGTTAGATGCTGATTTTAAACTTAAAATATAAGGAGACAGATATGGAAAAGATTAAAATGATTACACCTCTTGTCGAAATGGACGGAGATGAGATGACCAGAATTCTTTGGCAGATGATTAAGGATGAACTTTTACTTCCTTACATTGATTTAAAGACAGAGTACTATGACTTGGGCCTTGAGCACAGAAACGAGACAGACGATCAGGTAACCATTGATTCTGCCAATGCAACTATGAAGTATGGCGTAGCTGTTAAGTGTGCAACCATTACCCCTAACGCTGCAAGAATGACAGAATATGACTTAAAAGAAATGTGGAAGAGTCCCAACGGAACCATTCGTGCTATGCTTGACGGTACCGTATTCCGTGCGCCCATCGTTGTAAAAGGTATTGAACCCTGCGTTCGCAACTGGAAGAAGCCCATTACCATTGCAAGACATGCATACGGTGATGTATACAAGAATACTGAAATGAAGATTGACGGACCCGGTAAGGCTGAATTAGTATTTACCGCAGATGATGGTACCGTAACCAGAGCAACCATCCAGAATTTTGACAGAGCAGGTATCATTCAGGGACTTCATAATATTGATGATTCCATCGGAAGCTTTGCAAGAGCATGCTTTAACTATGCACTTGATACCAAGCAGGACTTATGGTTTGCAACCAAGGCTACCATTTCTAAGAAGTATGACCATAATTTCAAGGATATTTTCCAGGAAATCTATGATGCGGAATATAAGACCAAATTCGAAGAAGCTGGCATCACTTACTTCTATACCTTGATTGATGATGCTGTAGCACGTGTAATGAAGGCAGAAGGCGGTTTTATCTGGGCTTGTAAAAACTATGACGGTGACGTTATGTCTGACATGGTAAGTTCTGCATTTGGTTCACTTGCGATGATGACTTCTGTTCTTGTATCACCCAGCGGTGTATACGAGTATGAAGCTGCTCACGGAACCGTTCAGAGACATTACTACAAGCACTTAAAAGGCGAAGAAACTTCAACTAACTCTGTAGCAACTATTTTTGCTTGGACAGGTGCGTTAAGAAAACGTGGTGAGTTAGATAATACTCCTGAATTATGTGCATTTGCTGACAAGTTGGAGAGAGCAACTCTTAAGACAATCGAAGATGGTAAAATGACCAAGGATTTGGCATTGATTACATCTTTAGAGAATGTTACGACATTAAACAGCCAGGACTTCATTAAGGCTATTCGTGAAACAATGGATGCAATGTAAGAACTAAATAAAGTAGCAATATAAAATGAGCAATGCGGATATTTTGGATTCCGTGCTGCTCATTTTTTTATTGGAAAAGAGCTTGACAATAAAGTTCTTTATTAATTATACTATGTTTAGCTACTAAACAACATTAAGGAGGAAGGTTATGCGTTTCCTTGAAGAATCCTATCGCTTGATCAATAAGTATAATCAAAAAGCAAAGACTGCTAAACATTATGGTACGGAGGATTTGCTGTATTCCGCTGAGGTTCATATGATTGAATTGATTGGTTCCTATGAAGCAATCACCACAACACAATTAGCGGAGAAATTGGGCATTACCAAAGGTGCTATATCGCAAATAACCCGTAAATTATTGGAGAAAAATTTAATTGTTAAAAATCCGTCCACTGAAAGAAATAATGAGATATTAATTTCGCTGACGGATAAGGGAAGAATTGTTTATTCTTATCATCAGAGTATGCATGAAAAAATGTTAAATAAAATTGATTCTGTACTATCTGATTTATCGGATGAGGAAAAGATGGTAATGGATAAGATTATTCAAATTATAGATGAATCGTTAAATGAAATATAGGAGGAACAAATTTATGAAATTTAACGTGTTTGGAGAAAAAAGTAATCCTGTTGTGGTAATGTTGACCGGTTCTTTTTGTCCCGGAGAATGTTTGGATTATATTTACTCGCGAATGAAAGATTATTACATCATAGTTCCTACATATAACGGACATTACAAAGATTCCAAAGATTTTACTACAAGACAGAATGAAGCATGTGAAATTAAAAAACATCTTCAGAATCTGGGAATTAAAAAGATTCACATGATTTATGGACAATCCATGGGAACTGAAATAGGAATGGAGCTTTACAGGCAACTTTATGATGAAGGAATTACGGTATGTAATTTGTTTTTTGACGGTGCACCTATGATTCGTTTGTCATGGGCATATAAGGCATTTATGCGGTTTAAATTTAGCATGATGATTAAAATGTTTAGAGATAAGTCTTTAGAAGAAGCTATGAATATGAAGTTTTTAAAGAAATTTGCCGGAAATAAAATCAATAGTTTAAAACCGATGATAGAGTCTTTGGTAACGATAGCACCATATCTGACAAAGAACTCGCTTAAAAACGAAGTGGAATGTTGCTATACATTTGATTTTCCTGCATTAGATGAAGTCATGCAGAAACACACCTATTTCTTTTACGGAGAAGATGAAAAAGCGTATAAAACATGCTATAAACTTGTAAAAAAGGCATATCCGCATGCAAATTATCGTATAGAGAAAGGGCACGGACATATGACGTATTCTTGTGAATATACCGATGAATATGTTGATTGGCTAAAAAATATTATTGAAGCAAAGTAAACTTTTTAATCTTGCAAATAAAAAAGAGACCGTTTTATTCATCTGACAAAACGGTCCCTTTTTTATTTAATCATATTAAAAGTATTTCTTATTCTTCACTTAATTCTTCCCACAACTCATATAATTCATCTAACTTATTCTGCGCAACATCGCATTCTTTGCACAACTCCTGCAGTTTAACAGAATTAGATGCAATTTCGGGTTTGGACATTTCTTCCTGCAATTGGACAATTTTATTTTCCAGTTCTTCGATTTCTTTCTCGGTTTTGGCGAGTTGGTTTTCGCGTTTTCTCTTTGCTGCCTGTAATTCTTTTTGTTTAGCCCAATCCAGTTTTGCTTCGGTTTGGATGTTATCGTTTGAATTAGAAGTGGCAGACGCAGAACTGTTTAATGTTGTGACAGAAACATTTGCTGTACCATTATTTCCGGTCGAAGAACTGCCTTTAGCCATATAATCCGCCGAACGTTCCGCATCTTGTGACGATTTCTCAAGGAAATAATCGTAATCACCCTGATAGGAAGTAACCTTACAACCGTCCAAATGCAGGATTCTGCTGGCGGTACGATTGATAAAATATCGGTCATGGGATACATATAAAACGGTTCCTGTATACGCATTCAAAGCTTCTTCCAATACTTCCTTAGACACCATATCCAAATGGTTGGTAGGTTCGTCCAGGATTAAGAAATTCGCACCGGAGAGCATAAGCTTTGCCAAAACAACGCGACCGCGTTCGCCACCGCTAAGGGAGCGGATCGGCTGAAAGACTTCGTCGCCCGTAAAAAGGAAGGCTGCCAGGACATTACGTATTTCGGTTTGTGTAAGCTTGGGATAAGTATCTGAGATTTCATCAAATACAGTTTTATTTTCGTCTAAAACCCTGCTTTGCTGGTCGAAGTAACCAATGGTTACATTTGTACCGAGTTTTACATCTCCGTTATCCGCATCAATTAAGCCGTTGATGATTTTAAGGATGTTTGTTTTACCGGTACCGTTTTGACCGATTAATGCAATATGTTCGCCACGTTTTATTTCGAAAGATACATTACTAAAAAGTGTTCTGTCGCCGTAGGATTTGGCAAGGTTTTCAACGACCAATACATCATTTCCGCTGGTTATGGTGGGAGAGAGGGTAAACTGCATATCTGCTCGTTCTTCCACAGGTTTATCAATGCGTTCGATGCGGTCCAATAATTTCTGACGGCTGTCGGCGCGTTTGACTGACTTTTCGCGGTTGAAGGAGCGGAGTTTCGTAATAACTTCTTCCTGGTGCTTGATTTCACGCTGTTGATTTTCATAGGCTGCAAGACGGGACTGTAACCAGACTTCCTTCTTCGCAATGAAATCTTCGTAATTTCCTTCGTAACATAAGGAATTGCCGGCTTCGATTTCTACAACCTTGCTCACGATTTTATTGATAAAATAACGGTCGTGGGATACCACGAGAACCGCACTTTTAACATTTAAAAGATAGTTTTCAAGCCAGCGTACCGATTCGATATCCAGATAGTTAGTGGGTTCGTCCAAAAGGATTAAGTCAGGTTTTTCAAGAAGGATACGCCCCAAAAGAAGTCTTGTGCGTTCGCCACCGCTTAAGGTGGAAACCGGTTTGTTGAAATCTTCTTCCTTAAACTGAAGACCGCGTAAAATACCCTGAATATCGCTTTTATAGGTATAACCGCCTGCTAAGTCGAATGCATGCATTTTATCATGATATGCCTTCATATGCGCATCCAAAGTTTCTTCGGTCAGATGCTTCATTTCTTCTTCCATCTGGCGAAGGGTCTCTTCCATACGAATAACATCTGCTTTGACAACAAGAAGTTCATCGTACACCGTATTGGTGGAAGTGTAGTCGTGATGCTGTGAAAGATAGCCGATGGATGCGTCCTTTTTAATGGCAACTTCGCCATCATCTGCATCAAGTTCCTTGGTAATAATGTGAAAAAGAGTGGTTTTTCCGGCACCGTTATTACCGATTAAAGCCACTTTCTCGTGATCATTTATATGAAAAGTTACTTTTTTCAACACGTCCTTGTCACCGAAGGATTTGGAAATGTTCTGACAGGATAAAATCATTTTGGTTCTCCGAATATTTTTATAAAATTTAAGTTGATTTATTTAAGTATAAAATGAGTGATATAGCTATTTTTTACATTAAAAATTATGCTTTCAGTTAAGCACACAAAAGATTATAGGATATTTTGTGAAAAAAAGCAAAGAGAATAGAATTTTATGTGCAATTAACAGGGAAGTATGTTATAATATTAACGATTATGCTTTGAGACAAGTAATTTTACAAACGAGGAATGGAAAATAATTATGTTTAATGAAAAAATACCTTTTATTTTTATCAGTTATTCGCATAAGGATTCAGACAGGGTTTGCCCGATTATCGAACGATTGAAAAAAGAAGGATTCAATGTTTGGTATGACGATGGTATTGAGCCCGGATCTGAATGGGATGAGAACATTGCGAACCATATTTCGCAGTGTGGTTATTTTATTGCGTTTATCAGTGAGAATTATTTGGGTTCCAGCAATTGCAAGGATGAATTGAATTTTTCAAGAGATTTGGATAAAGACAGATTGCTTGTGTATTTGGAAGAAGTGGCTTTGTCCGGTGGTATGGCAATGCGTATGAATCGAAATCAGGCAATTTACTGGGATAAATGTGAAGATAAGGAAAAGGCTTATCAGAAACTTTTTTCTGCGGTGGGAATTGAGAAAACAAGAATATTTATTCCGAAACCGGTGGAAGAGACTGTATCTGTACAACAACCGGTTCCACAGCCTGCTGTAGCACAACCAGTGCCAGCACAACAGCCTGTACCCCAGCCTGTGGCACAGCAAAGACCTATACAACAACCGGCACCCCAGCAAAGACCTGCGCAACAGTCAGTACCTCAGCCTGTAGCGCAGCCCAGACCTGTGCAACAGCCGGTATCACAGCCGAGGTCTGTACAGCAACCGGCAGCACAACAAAGACCTGCGCAACAGCCGGTACCACAACCGGCAGCACAACAAAGACCTGCGCAACAGCCGGTACCACAACCCGTAGCACAGCAAAGACCTGTGCAACAGCCGGTACCACAACCCGTAGCACAGCCTAGGCCTACGCAACAAACGGTGCCTCAGCCTACAACACAGCCTAGACCTGCGCAACAACCCGTACCTCAACCCGTAGCACAGCAAAGACCTGTGCAGCCTAAAAATGCCCCTAAAAAATCAAACGGTTTAAAGATTGGTTTAATTATCGGCGGTATTATTTTAGCATTATTGCTAGTAGGCTTTGTTTCTGTCATGATTTTAATTGTTATAGGTAGTAGCGCTTCGTCAGGGAATAATGTTGTAATTGAAGAAGATGCTACCGCAAATGACTTGCTTCCTTTGGCAGAAGACGGAAATGCAGATGCAATGTACCGTTTGGGTGAGATCTATTTTTATGGTGAAAACGGTGCAGAAATTGATTATGATAAAAGTTTGTACTGGATGACCAAAGCTGCAGACGAAGAACATTATGATGCTTTAAAGTTTTTAATGTTTATGTATAATGTGGAAGCAACGCCATACGAATTTGATTTTGCAAAATCCGTTGAACTTGCAGAGAGGGTACTGGAACAGAATCCGGAAGATTCAGATGCAATGTTTACGATTGGATATTGTTATTCTGTTGGTGGGTATGGTATTGAGGTGGATTATGAAGAGGCTGTAAAATGGTATACCAAAGCTGCCGAGTTAGGCGAACCGGATGCGATGTATAATTTGGCACTGTGTTATTATTATGGCTATGGTGTGGAAGTGGACCAGGAAAAGTTTGATATGTGGATGCAGGCATATGAAGAGGCAACCGGAAATTAAGTTAAAGTTGTCGTATGTTTGTTGGCATATTTTTTGAAAGGTAGAAGTTAAATGGCAAATATTTTTCTAAGTCATAGTACAATTGATGGAGAACTGGCGAATTATATCTGCGAATCATTCGAGAGCAGAGGTTTGTCCTGTTGGATTGCGCCACGTAATATCAGACCCGGCGAGGACTGGGCATCAAGTATTACGAATGCCATATCGGAGGCGGATGTATTTTTCATCCTTTACAGCAAGCATTCCATTAAGTCTTCCCAGTGTGCGAAGGAAATCGGAATTGCTGACCGTAAGAAGAAATATATTATTCCCTATAAAATTGACGATACTGAGCCGGAAGGAGCTTTTGACTATTATTTGACCGGTTGCCAATGGTTTGTCATTGACCCGTCAACCGGTGAATATAAAATGGATGAATTGTGCGATGCCATCAAAGGTGTTATTTTACAAAAATATGATGAAGCGCAGCAACTTACTGAGGCTGTTCCTATGCAGAATAATGTTCCGGAGGTACGACCTGAAGTAGCGTTGCCGCAAAGTACTCAAGTAAAGGTAAATCCGGAGTTGATGTCGGCACAAAGCAAGGAAACAAGGGTAAAATCCGGAGCGATGCCATCACAAACGATTCAGCCAAGTATCAAAACAGATATGCTTGTTTCGCAGAGTGCACCTAAAGTTGTAATTAAAGAAACTGTATCTGCGAAAAATACCGAGAGAGTAGAAAAACCTGTTCAGAGGAAAACAACTTCCGAAAAAACGACAAAAACTACCCGTAAACGCACAAAAGCGCGGAGGGAAAGAAGAAATCTTCTGATTGGCGGAATTTGTGTACTTGCGTTGGTTTGTATTGTTGGTGTGATTGGAATTACGGCTATTGTAAGAAGCGTGACCGGAAATGAGACCGTTTCATCAGAATCGGGCGGATTATTTAACAAGCCAAACGCAACCACTCCGGCAAAATATTTCGAATATAAGGAAGTTGACGGATACATCATTATTATGAGTTATACGGGAACGGATGGTAATGTCGTAATTCCTTCCGAGATTGATGGTAAAAAGGTTATGGCACTTGGCGGAAAAATCTTTTTCTGCAACGAATTTGTTACTTCCGTAGAATTACCCGACACCATTGTGGAAATACCGACCTATGCATTTTATAAATGCGCCAACTTAGAGAAGGTTGTAATTCCGGAAGGTATAAAATTTATCGGAATGCACGCTTTTGAAGAGTGTACAAGATTGACCGCTGTTCAAATCCCTGACAGTGTTGTTACAATCGGAGATTTTGCTTTTTGCAAATGCACCAACCTTTCGAAGGTTGAGATGTCCGGAAATGTCCAAAGCATCGGAATGTATTCCTTTTCAAACTGTGAGTTGCTGAGTACAATTTCATTGCCCGATACATTGGTTTCTGTGGGTGATATGTCATTTGCGTATTGTACTTCAATGAATGAAATAACAATCCCTGCAGGAATTGAGACGATTTCATCAAATGTATTTAGCGGTTGCCCGGATATAACAGTATATTATGATGGTGCAGGCTATACGAATGATATAACGGCAATTGTTGAGCAGTTGTCGGCAGAGTAATATTTTAAATTATTTGAGAAACTAGAGCGTACAAACAGTACCTAGTATGTAACAGTAGGAGGCCTTATATGACAGACAAAGGTATTTCTCAGGCGGTCATTGCAAGATTACCCCGATATTTCAGATTTTTGGGCGATTTAAAAGAAGAAGGTGTGGAACGTATTTCCTCCCAGGAATTAAGTAAGAGAATGGGGATTACTGCGTCGCAAATCCGACAGGATTTTAATCATTTTGGCGGATTCGGACAGCAGGGATATGGTTATAACGTAGATTATCTATATAATGAAATTGCAAAAATCCTTGGCTTGGATAGAAAACATAACCTGATTATTATCGGTTCCGGTAATTTGGGACAGGCCCTTGCAAATTACGTTAGTTTCGAGAAACGCGGCTTCCTGATTAAGGGAATGTTTGATAATAACCCTGCGTTGCAGGGCAAAGAGGTTCGCGGAATGGAAATTCGTCCTACGGATGAGATTGAGTCTTTTATCAAAGAAAATAATATTGATATTGCGGTATTAACCGTTCCGAAAACCAGTGCGACCGAAATTGCAAAAAAACTTGTAAAATGCGGGATTCGCGGTATTTGGAATTTTGCCCATGTGGATTTGGATGTTCCTTCGGACGTAACGGTTGAGAACGTACATTTGTCGGACAGCTTAATGAAATTATCGTATAAAATTAATTGTAAAAATGAATAAAAGCAGTAAAATAATTCCTTTCTCTTTATAAAATTGAGGGTTATATAAGCGAAGGAATAAGAAAGAAGGCGTAATTATGTCACGAAGAGAAGATGTTTATATCTCTGCCTTGAGTGGCAAAAAGATACCGATTTTAACCCTGGATCACAAGTGGCATCAGTTATTTAACCAGGTGCATACTACAACTTCAATCAAGAAAGCTGAGGAAGAATTGAATACACTGTTGAAACAACAGGGTAAAATCAACACGGAAACGAAAGATATTAAGAAAATCAAGAATCGTCTGATGGACGAAATTGTAAAAATGATGGAAGATGCGGATGATCCTGAAACAGCGAAAAAGATTGAAGAAAATAAGCGTCTGATAGAAGAATGTAATGATAAATTAGACACGTATCGTGATGAGAGTTTGGACCTTCCGAAACGAATTAATGATGCAAATAAAAATCTTATGTTGATGACGATGGAAGCCTGCTATGAAGATATTCAGGAAAATCATGAGCAGATTCAGGAAATTACGGAGTGGATTAATAATATTCGCATAGAACTTAAGAAAAATATGGTTCGAAAAGAAGAAATGCAGAGAAGAAACCAGGATTTATATGCCTATATGCATGATATTTTCGGCGCAGATGTAATTGAGTTGTTTGATATGAAATTCGGTGTGGATAATAAGGATTCGTAGGATATGAACAGAAAGTACATTTTGCCTGCTGCCGTTATGCAACAAGCAGATAATGAGACAATTGAACAAGTTGGAATCGGTCAGGATGTACTTATGGAGCGTGCTGCACTGGCGGTTGTTTCAAGGGTTAAGTCCTATAATCCACAGAAGGTTTTGTGCGTCTGCGGAACCGGAAATAATGGCGGAGATGCCTTGGCTGTCGCAAGAATTCTTTTGATGCAGGGCGTGAAAGCAGATGTATATTTATGTGGTAAGCCTGAAAAATATAAGCCTGCTGTTGTGAAACAATATGATATTTTTCAAAAAGTGGGCGGGCGGACAATAACCACAAATGATTTTACCGAATATGATATCATTGTAGACGGTATATTCGGTATCGGATTGGAACGCAAGGTGGAAGGCGATTATGCTAATGTAATCGCGCACATCAATCAGGCCGGCGAAGGAAAGACGAAGATTATTGCAGTGGATATTCCTTCCGGTATTCATACGGATACAGGCGCAGTGATGGGATGTGCAGTGAAAGCAGATGAAACGGTGGCTTTTGCTTATTATAAGCCCGGGCATCTTGTATATCCCGGTGCGGAATATTGCGGTAAGGTCAGTGTGGAAGAAATCGGAATTTCCCATCGTTTTATTGAGAACGATTATAAAGCAGATACTTTTACAATGGAAAAAGATATTCTTCCGGATTTGCCCAAACGTCCCCGCAATGGGAATAAAGGTACCTTTGGAAGAGTTTTGGTAGTTGCGGGAAGTTCTGCTATGTATGGAGCCTGCTATCTTTCGGCATTGTCAGCCTTGCGAATGGGTGTAGGCTTGGTTGAGATTTTTACCCATGAAGTAAACCGTACGGCTGTACAGACAATGCTTCCGGAAGCGATTCTTCATACTTATGAAGATGATAATGTGGATTTGAATAAATTACAGGAATTGATGAAACGTGCGGATTGTGTGGTAATCGGTCCCGGCTTGTCAACAAGTGATGTAGCTTTAGACCTGGTGAAAACAGTGTTAGAGCATTTCGAAAAGCCTTTGGTTGCAGACGCGGATGCCTTAAACTGTATCGCAATGCACAAGGAATTATTACAGGTGATTAAGGATTTAAATAAGAATGTAATTATCACACCGCATCCGGCTGAATTGTCACGCCTAACGGGCAAGAGTGTATCTGAATTAAAAGCAGATTATATAAACAGCGTAAAGTCTTTTGCAAAAGAGTACGGATTGACTGTGGTTGGTAAAGATGCAGGAACTGTGGTCAGCAACGGTGAATGTACGTACATCAATCAAACCGGTAATTCCGGTATGGCTACCGCAGGTAGTGGTGATGTGCTAAGCGGAATCATCGGAGCATTGTGCGCGCAGAAGGAAAACGCCTTTGATTCGGCGTGGAAGGGCGTTTACCTTCATGGAAAAGCCGGAGACCTGGCAATGCAGCAAATGAACTCATATTCCTTAATTGCAAGGGATATTGCCAACGCGCTGGCAGATATTATGAAAGAATAAACGGATTCTAAGGAGGAAAACCGTGAATCATTATGAAAGAGTGTGTGCATCCGTAAATTTGGATGCCATTATCAATAATATAAAAGCAATACACGAGAGACAGGGAGAAGGTCTTAAAATTATGGCTGTTGTAAAATCCGATGGCTATGGTCACGGAGCGCTTCCCATTGCAAAATGTCTGGAAGAGAAAGCGTTTATCTTTGGTTTTGCAACCGCAACCGCAGAAGAAGCATTGATTCTTCGTAGATGCGGAATTCAGAAACCGATTATGATTCTGGGCTATACCTTCCCTTATGCTTATGAAGATATGATTCGTGAAGATATTGCTTTTACGGTATTTCGTAAAGATATGCTGGAAGAAATATCGGCTTTGGCTGTATCTTTGGGAAAAGAAGCTAAGGTGCATATTAAAGTAGATACGGGAATGCATCGTATTGGTATTCGTCCCGATGTTGAAGGACTTACTTTTGTAAAAGATGTATTGGAAATGCCTGGAATTAACGCGGAAGGGATTTTTACTCATTTGGCAAATGCGGATGCTGAGGATAAAGCAGATGCATACAAGCAGGTAGAGCAGTTAAAGGCCTTTATTAGCCAAATTACAGAGGAGTGCGGTTATACATTCCCCGTACGACATTGCTTTAACAGTGCGGGGCTTATGGAAATGCAGGATGACACTTTTAATGTAGGTCGTGTAGGTATCTCTATGTACGGCGTATGGCCTTCTGATGAAATGAAGAAAGAACTTATGGATTTACAGCCGGCGTTATCGCTTCACAGTAAAATTGTTTATATCAAGGATTTGCCTGCCGGCTCGCCGATTAGTTACGGCGGAACCTATGTGACTGATAAAGAGACCAGGGTAGCAACCGTGCCCGTAGGGTATGGTGACGGGTATCCTAGAGGCTTATCCAATTGCGGTTCCGTGTTGATTTGCGGTGTGCGTTGCCCGATTCTCGGTAGAGTATGTATGGACCAGTTTATGGTTGATATTACGGCTTTGCCTGAAATAAAAGAAGGTGAAGTTGTGACTTTAATCGGCAAAGACGGCGATGAAGAAATAACGGTAGAACAGTTATGTGATTTATACGGCGGTTTCCGTTATGAGATGATTTGTGATATCGGAAAACGTGTGCCGAAGGAATATTTCTTGGGCGGTGAGCGGATTTATTCCAAAGATTATCACAATGATTTGGCATAACTTTTAGAATAAAAATAGCAACTCTTTTGTATACAACCTGACAAAAAGGAAATAGTAGGTAGTAAAGAAAAAGGAAATGAAGGTGTATGCATGAGAAGAGGCGATGTTTTTTATGCTGATTTAAGACCTGTGGTGGGTTCGGAACAGGGCGGTATCCGTCCTGTGTTAATTGTTCAGAATGATGTAGGGAATAAGCACAGTCCCACGATTATCGTGGCAGCCATAACCAGCAAAATGAACAAGGCAAAACTGCCCACACATATTGAACTGGATTCGTCCAAATATCAAATGGTAAAGGATTCCGTGATTTTGCTGGAACAATTGCGGACCATTGATAAAAAGAGACTTCATGAGATGGTGTGCCATCTGGATGAAGAAATTATGGAAAAAGTAAATAAGGCACTTATGATCAGTCTTGAGCTTCATACATAAGAATGAGATGTGCTTTTATATGACGGAGGAAGAATCATAAATGAACATGTATAGGTTTCAGCTTATTCTCATGTTTGTTGTCTTAGCATTGCTGGATGCCATGTTTTGTGCATTTATCGCGATGATACATTCTGTCCGGGGGACGGATATTGACAAAAACGAAGAAGAATTAGGACCGAAACTCGTAAAAAAATTGAGAAAAATTGATGAAAATGAAATTGCATATGAAAACAGGGCTCTGATTGCAATTATTGTTGTCACTACCATGATTGGTGGATTTTATTTACCGGTTACGGCAGAATATTGTTTTGATTTTATTGTACGGAAAATGTTTGAAGGTAAAATCTCGGAACTTTTATCGGGAATACTGGCACAGTATCTGGCTGACGGATTGTTTTTCGTGATTTTATTTGTGTATTTTGTATTGTTTTTGACTTTTGTTATGCTGATACCGAGACGTATAGTGCGCTATATGCCTATAAAAAGGATGGCTCGGTTTGCATCCGTAGTTATGGCAATTTCTGTTGTTTTAAAACCGATAACGGATTTGACTAACTTGCTTGCAAAGGGTATTTTGTGGATATTCGGCATTAAAAAGCCGGCGGTTAAGGCGGACGTTACCGAAGAAGAAATCATTTCTATGGTAAATGAAGGCCAGGAACTTGGTGTTTTGGAAGCGGAAGAGGCAGAGATGATTGCCAATATCTTTGAGTACGGTGACAAAGAAGCCAAAGATATTATGACAAACCGAAGCAATATCACAGCCATTGATGTGGAAACGAATCTTCCGGATGCCATTGATTTTATGTTGGAACAGAAGAACAGCCGTTATCCGGTTTATGAAGAAAATCTTGACCATATTGTGGGTATTATTCATTTTAAGGATGCCATTCGATTCCAGAATGTAAATAAAAGAGCCAAGGCAAAGCTTTCGGCTTATCCGGAGCTGTTGAGAGAGGCGGTTTTTGTGCCTGAGACCAAGAATATTGATGATTTGTTCCAGGAAATGCAGTCAAAGAAACTTCAGATGGTAATTGTGTCTGATGAGTACGGGCAAACTTCCGGTCTTGTGGCAATGGAAGATATTCTGGAAGAAATTGTAGGAAATATTCTTGACGAATATGACGAGGAAGAAGACTACATAGAAGAAAAAGGCGAAAATACTTATGAAATCGATGGTCTGACCCCGTTGGAAGAACTGGAAGAAGAGCTGGGAATTACCTTTGATGATGAGAATTTTGAAACCTTAAACGGTTTTATGATTTCCAAATTGGAGCATATTCCCGAAGAAGATGAATTTTTTGAAATGGATTACGGAGGATATCATTTCAAAGCATTGGAAATTGAAAATAAAATTTTCAAGACAATATCTGTGGTTCGTAATGAAGTAAAGACGGAAGAAAACACGGATGAAGAAACGGATACAACCATAAAATCTGTTGAAGAAACGGACGAATAATGGTACAATATAAGTTGATATTTATTTAGAGTACACAGGAGGCTATTATGTCAGGACATTCAAAATTTGCGAACATTAAGCATAAGAAGGAGAAAAACGATGCAGCGAAGGGTAAGATTTTTACCATTATCGGACGTGAAATCGCCGTTGCGGTAAAAGAAGGCGGTCCCGACCCTGCTAATAATTATAAACTTGCAACTGTAATTGCTAAGGCTAAGGCGAACAACATGCCCAACGATACCATTGAAAGAGGTATTAAAAAGGCTTCCGGCGAAGGCAGCAATGTAGTTTACGAACATGTTACTTATGAAGGATATGGTCCTAACGGTATTGCAATTATCGTAGAGACTCTTACCGATAACAGAAACAGAACTGCTGCCAATGTAAGAAGTGCTTTTACCAAGGGTAACGGAAGCATTGGTACTTTGGGATGTGTATCTTTTATGTTTGATGAAAGAGGACAGGTTATTATCGACAAAGAAGAGTGCGATATGGATTCAGACGAGCTTATGATGCTTGTATTGGATGCCGGAGCAGAAGATTTCAACGAAGAAGATGACAGCTACGAAATTTTAACTGCACCCGACGGACTTATGGATGTAACCAAGGCTTTGGAAGATGCCGGTATTCCCATGGCAAGTGCTGAAGTAACCATGATTCCACAGAATTATGTATCATTGACCGATGAAACAGCAGTAAAGAATCTTCAGAAAACTTTAGATTTATTGGAAGAAGATGATGATGTCCAGAACGTTTATACCAACTGGGAAGAAGAATAATTGACCGAATAAGGAGACTATTAAATGAGCAAGAGAAATATTGAAACCACTTGTATTCAGGGCGGATGGCAGCCTACTAAAGGTGAACCCCGTGTTTTACCTATTTATCAGAGTACAACTTTTAAGTATGATACTTCAGAACAGATGGGCAGATTATTTGACCTGGAAGACAACGGATATTTTTATACCAGATTACAGAACCCTACAAATGACTATGTAGCAAATAAAATTTGTGAAATGGAAGGCGGTGTGGCAGCAATGCTTACATCTTCCGGACAGGCAGCAAATTTTTATGCAGTATTTAATATCTGTGAAGCAGGGGATCATATCATTATTTCTTCTGCGCTTTACGGCGGAACTTTTAATCTTTTGACAACAACCATTGCAAAGATGGGTATTGAGACAACTGTTGTAGACCCTGAAATTTCGGAAGAAGAGTTACAGGCTGCAATTAAGCCGAATACCAAGTGTATTTTGGCAGAGTCCGTATCGAACCCTTCATTGGTTGTATTGGATTTCGATAAGTTTGTTAAGGTTGCTCATGCCAACGGCATTCCTGTAATTGTTGACAACACTTTCCCTACACCCATCAATTGCAGACCTTTTGAATATGGTGTAGATATTGTTACACATTCTACTACCAAGTACATGGATGGACATGCTGTGTCTGTAGGCGGTGCAATTGTAGATTCCGGTAACTTCGACTGGATGGCACATGCGGATAAATTCCCCGGACTTTGTACGCCGGATGAATCTTATCACGGAATTACATATGCGGAGAAATTTGGTAAAGGTGCATACATTACTAAGGCTACTGCACAGTTAATGAGAGACTTGGGTTCTATCCAGTCTCCGCAGAATGCTTTTCTTTTAAACCTTGGTTTGGAAACGCTTCATTTAAGAATGGAAAGACATTGTGCAAATGCATTAAAGGTTGCACAGTGGTTACAGGCAAATGAAAATGTTGCCTGGGTAAATTATCCCGGTCTTGAAAGTGATAAATATCATGAGAGAGCTAAAAAGTATATGCCTAAGGGAACTTGTGGTGTATTGACGTTTGGTTTAAAAGGCGGAAGAGATGCCAGCGTGAAGTTTATGGATAGTCTTAAAATGATTGCTATCGTAACTCATGTTGCGGATGCGCGTTCCTGTGTGCTTCATCCCGCAAGTCATACACATCGCCAGATGAATGATGAACAGCTTCTTGCTGCAGGCGTACAGCCTGATTTGATCCGTTTCTCAGTTGGTATTGAGAATGCAGATGATATTATTGCTGACTTGGCACAGGCTATGGAAGCAATGAATGCGTAGAAAGAGTAAGATTGTATGGATAAATTAGCAATTGTAGTGCCTTGTTATAACGAAGAAGAAATGCTTCCGATTTCGTCGGAGGCGCTTCGCGGGGCATTGGATGATCTTGTAAAGAAAAATAAAATATCACAGGACAGTTTTGTGCTGTTTGTAGATGACGGAAGCAAGGATAAAACTTGGGAACTTATTGAAGCTGAACATAACAAATATCCCAATGTCTATGGGCTAAAACTTGCCGGCAATGTAGGACATCAATTTGCTTTGACAGCAGGTTTGTTAACTGCAATGCAGTGTTCCGATGTTACGATTTCTATTGATGCCGATTTACAGGATGATATTGGTGTTTTTGAAGAGATGCTTGATAAATATTATGGCGGTTGTGATATTATTTACGGTGTCCGTAATAAAAGAAAGTCAGATACCTTCTTTAAAAGAACTACAGCACAGGCATTTTATAAGCTGATGAGCAGTATGGGAGTGAAAACAGTTTATAATCACGCTGATTTCAGACTTATGTCGCAGCGTGCCGTAAAGCATTTTAGTGAATTTAAGGAAAGCAATCTTTTCTTGCGCGGTATGGTTCCTTTGATTGGTTACAAGACGGACAGTGTATATTATGAGCGTAAGGAACGTGTTGCGGGTGAATCTAAGTATCCGTTAAAGAAGATGCTCGCTTTGGCAATTGAAGGAATTACGTCTTTTAGCGTAAAACCCATTAGTTTAATTACGGTAATGGGCGGAATTATTATTTTTGGAAGCCTTTGTGCTTTTGTTTATGCGTTGGTTTCGTATTTCTTCGGAGTCGTAGAGCCCGGTTGGACATCTTTGATGATTTCAATTTGGTTTATCGGTGGCGTACAATTGCTTTCGATTGGCTTGATCGGTCAGTATATCGGAAAGATTTATATTGAGGTAAAACATCGTCCGAGATATAATATCGAAACGTTTCTTGGGGGAGAAAACGATTAGGGAGACGAAGGAAAATTAACTCGTAGGGGAGATGGGTTTATATGAAATTAACTAAGACATGGCTTAGCTATATCATTTGGGGATTATTTTCAATTATATTTTTTACGAATATCGGAATTGCGGCAATCGAAATTGGCGTCCAAAATGAGACAACTGATTTTTTGATACCTATGGCAATTCTCTATGGTGGAACAATAGTAGGTATTCTCCTTTTGATAGGTGTATATAAACTGATTGAAAAATTTGTATTACCCAAGATGAAAACGGATGGTGAAACACCTACGTTAAATGGAGCCGGAGAATGGTTTGCTTTTGCATTGGTTATTTTTGTGGCGATTGCGGTGCGTGCCATTGCAATCATTTCTGCCGGTGAACAATTGACAGGTGGTACGGAATTTTATGACTATGCTATTGGTAATGTTGATTCAATTGAATTAGCAGGACACAATAATGCTACTTATTTTTATTGTGGTATTCTAGGCTTTTTGTTAAATTTTCTCGGACATTTTCCGATGGCGGCAATGTCAGTGCAGACCGGGATTCAAGTGATCACAATTTTAGTTACATATTTAGCGGTTAAAAAAGCTTTGGGCAGGGTGCCTGCATGGATTGCGGTTGTATTAATGTCTTTTTTGCCGGGCAGTTTTTTGTCTGTGCGAATTTGTGCACCGGATAGCTTATTGACTATGTTGTTTGCTTTTTATTTGTTTGCATTAATCTGTTTAGGGCAGGCAAACAGAGAGCAAAAGATTAAAATTGGTGCTCATGGTTTGTTTTATGTTTTAATTGGTGTTTTTGCTGCCTTTTTAACCTACTTGGATTGGACAGGTATACTTGCATATGCCATTGGTATTGTTGCTTTCATTCAATATAAAAATGAAGATGCATGGTTGAAAATCCAAAAATCTTTTTTGCAGATTTTGTGGTTTAGTGTTTCATTTATTTTAACAGCGTTTTTGATGCTTTGGTTTCTGCCGACTGGTGGTGTGGAATCCGGACCTGCAGCAGTTATGGAATTTATAAGTACATTATTGCCGTCCGGTAGTTTGAATTTAATGATTATGTCTCCGCACAAGGGGCAGTGGGATGCATTAGCATTGTTTATTTTTTCGGGTCTTTGGTTTTTTGGTTTTTTGAGAAATAAACAGGATAAAGCATTTCCGTATGCTTTTACAATTGTTTTTTTAACAATTGCTTCCTTTGTAGAAATAGGTTCTTATGATTATACATGGATGGCAAGTTATTTATGGATTATGCTTTCGACCATTGGAATAACATCTATTGGTGATTTTCGTAAAACGGAAAGAGACGTTGAAGTTGCGGAGAAAACAAAAGAAACCAACGCTAAACGTAAAGCTGAACGTGAACGTAAACGTGCTGAAGCGGCTGGAGAAAAAAGCATTCGTTTAGATGATATTCATGAGAAAAAGCATTCCGGTTTTGATGGGGAAAATAAAGTCGGAATGCCATCCGGTCGGAATTTTGATCCTGCATCGGCTCAACAGTCTTCTTACAATGATGGCTCTGCAAAAAAGAGTTACGGTATCGGGCGGAGAGCTGAAACTGTGTCAAATACAGAGTATAGTGAGAACAAAACGGAAACAGTGGTCGGAACATCTGATGTGTCTGTGAATTCAAATGTATCGGCACCTGTTGTTACAACAAATGTTACTGCACCTGAATCTTTAAATTCAATGTCGGAGGAGAAGTATAGTGTGGTAAAGAAAGTTGACAGACCGCCTTTGGGAATGCCGGCCTCTTTGACGCCTATGCAGCCGCAGTATGGTTATTCATCAGGAAGTCGTTCCAGACGTTCTTTGCGTTCGCCTTCAAAGAGTACTTTTACACCTGAAGATTTAGAAAGAATCAGTCGTTACACCGGTGTAAATTATATGGCTTCGCAGACTGTGTCTGTAAGAACGGAAGAGACTCAAATTATTGAAGAGACAATTGAAAACAATGTAAGTGCATCTGATATTAGCTCTGTGGTTGTTGAAACGCCGATTGAGACAATTTCAAATACACCTGTTAGTGAAGAAGTATCGGTCGTACAGAAAGATATTGTTTCGGATATTACGGGAGATGTTTCTGTAGAAACTGTTGAAGGAGTTAATCTTTCTTCAGAAACTGTTATTAATACAGAACCTGAAACTATTGATTTATCTATAGAAGCAGTTGAACCTTCAGTTAGTTATATTGAATTAGATGCAATACAAAACAATGAAGAACAGAAGGTTGAGGAGGTTGTACTTGATGTAGAAGAAGTGTCTACACTTGCTCCTTATGTAAGTCCTTCCAGACGTCATTTCAGACATCCTTCCAAGAGTACTTTTAGCCCGGAAGAACTTGAGAAGATCAGTCAATACACAGGTGTTTCATATAAAAAATCAGACGGGTCGCAGTCTTTGGATGAGAAGGTTGATGATAAGTTGGCAGAGAAAAAGCCTGTTGAACAATCTGTACAAAAAGAAATATCTGCTGATAAGATATCAATACATACAGAAAAAATTTCTGCTCAATCTGATAGAATTGTGGATAATAAAGAACAGACAACAGTGAATTCTGCAACGGAAATAATTAAAACAAATCCTGAGCGCAAGCCGAAGATGATTCGCAATCCTCTTCCTGGTCCGAAGCCTCATGTAGCGAAAGAATTGAGCTATGATTATAATCCGAAACCTTCAGAGATGGAATTTGATATTGTAGATTTGAAAGGTAAAGATTTCTTTGATTTGTAGAATAAAAACAATCAAATATTGAATACTAAAAAAGAATCCGTAAGGGTTCTTTTTTAGTTTATAAAAAGGAGATTGTTATGGCAGATAATAGTGAAAATGATGATATTAAGGAATATGGCACAGAAAAATTAGATAAAAATAATGATAATTACAATGTTGAATTAATATCTATTATTGGTGAAATAGAAGGTCATGATAACTTAAGTGCAGGTTCTAAAACAACAAAATATGAACATCTTTTACCGAAGCTGGCATTGATAGAAGACTCAGAAGAAACAGATGGTGTTTTGCTTATTATTCATACTATGGGCGGGGATGTCGAAGCCGGACTTGCGATTGCGGAAATGATTGCGTCAATCAGTAAACCGACGGTTTCTTTGGTTTTGGGTGGTAGCCATTCCATTGGTGTACCGATTGCGGTAAGTACAGACTATTCTTTTATTGTTCCCACAGGGACAATGGTGATTCATCCTGTTAGAATGAGTGGTACTGTAATCGGTTCGAGTCAGACATACGCTTATTTTAGGCAAATGCAGAATCGAATAACCGGTTTTGTGTCGTCTCACAGTCATATATCCGAAGAAAGGCTAAATGAGTTAATGGTGGAAACAGAACAGTTAACTAAGGATGTGGGTAGCATTCTTGTGGGCAGACAGGCGGTGGAAGAAGGATTGATTAATGAAGTAGGAGGAATACATCAGGCAATTACAAAATTACACAAACTTATAAAAGAAAGAAAAAATACAAGATAATGTTTTTTTATAAAATCTCACCCACAATATAATGACAAATGCCTGAAAAAGTGGTATACTTACAAAGACTGGGAAAATGTACGGTTTTTTTGATGTGCATTTTTCTGATTATAGTATTGGAGGCATACCTATGGCAACATCTTCCGGTCAGAACGGAAATCGTAAATCTTCGAGTGGCCAGAAAAAAACAACTTCATCAACAACACGTACAAGAAGCAATACTTCAAGCAGAAGTAATGCATCTCAGAGTACCCGCGGTCGTAAGTCTGCGCAACCCGATAATTCCATTATGGATGAAATTGTGTTGATTTTGGTTTTTGCGTTGGTAATCTTTTTGTTTTTGTGCACGGTGGGAATTATTGGCGCTAAAGAAGGCGCGGATCCTAACTTTGGCGATTATATACAAAGTTTTATGCTTGGACTGTTTGGATATACGGCTTTTATTGTGCCGATTGTAACTTTTTTTGCTATGGCGCTGGGAATATCCAATCGCAACAATTATTTTGTTTGGTTTAAAATTGGTTCCCTGATTGCCCTTGTTATGGTGATTGGCGTTTTGATGCATATGATTTCGTATGCGGACCTGGAAACGATGGCAGAAGTCAAAGGCTGGCCTAAAACCTTTTATACAGGCCAAAATGGCGGTGGCGTGATTTTTGGCGCTGTTGCTTTGGGTCTGTGTTCCTTGATTGGTAAAGCTGGAACTGTATTTTTGTTGATTGTTTTAACAATTATTGCGTTAGTATTATTGACCGGTAAGTCTTTTATCAAAGGCGTAAAGCAGGGAAGTAAGAAGCTATATGAAACAACCAAGGAAGAAAGCAGCCGTTTGAAAGAATTTTCAAACAATGTAAGAGATGATGTAAGAAATGCCCGCTTTGAAAGTGATGACGAAGAAGAGGAACAAACTCTTCGCAGAAACAGAAGAGCAACAGGTGTTACGTTGGATACTTCTTTATCAAAGGGAACGAAGACTGCTATACCTTCTTCAGAAGAAAAAGTTTCATCGGAACCGATAAAGAAAGAGGAACAACCTTTGATTCCTTTATCAGGAATGACGGAAATCAAAGAGGAAGAGCCTGTTAAGAAAGAATCCGGCGATATCCATAGAATTGAATACGTGGATAAAGGAGAGGAAGATGACTGGATTCAGCCAGTAACGGTACATCCCGTAAAAACGGTTAAAAATGAAGATGATGATATTGTGAAACCAATTCGCGTGAAACAGAAGGAGGAAATTCACCCTATTGTAGAAATGGAGAAGGCACCGATTGAGGAAATCGTGCTTGATAAAGTGCAGGAAGCAGAATCTGCACCGATGAAGCCTGTTGCACATCTTCGTTCCAGAGATAAAAGTGATTTTAATGCTTCTGTTGATTCGGTATTTAAAGAGAGCGAAAAACCGAAGGAAAAGAAAATATATAAGTTCCCGCCGATTAATCTTTTGAAAAAAGGTGAAGGTGGACGAAACGGCAATGATACTGAAGATATGGCGGCCACGGCCAAGAGATTGGAAGAGACGTTGGAAACCTTTGGTGTCCGTGTTAAAGTTACGGATTACAGCAAAGGTCCGGCGGTAACAAGATATGAATTACATCCTGAACAGGGTGTGAAAGTCAGCAGAATTTTATCCCTTGCTGATGATATTAAACTGAATCTTGCAGCTTCGGATATTCGTATAGAAGCACCGATTCCCGGGAAAATGGCGGTGGGTATTGAAGTTCCCAACAAAAATAGTAGTGCCGTACATTTACGTGAATTGCTTGACGCTAATGAATTTACTAATTTTCCGTCAAATCTTGCGTTTGCGGTCGGTAAAGATATCGGTGGTCAATTAGTGGTTACGGATATTGCCAAGATGCCGCACGTATTGATTGCAGGTGCTACGGGTTCCGGTAAATCGGTATGTATTAATACTCTGATTATGAGTATTTTATACAAGGCTCATCCTGACGATGTTAAAATGATTATGATTGACCCGAAGGTGGTTGAATTAAATGTTTATAACGGTATTCCACATTTGATGATTCCGGTAGTGACTGATCCGAAGAAAGCATCGGCAGCTCTTGCCTGGGGTGTTGCGGAAATGACGGAACGTTACAAAAAGTTTGCGGATGCAGGAGTGCGTGACTTAAAGGGTTACAACCAGAAGGCAGAAGGCGGTGCCGTGGATGATGCGGGACTTCCGATTAAGAAAATGCCGCAGATTGTAATTATTGTAGATGAGCTTGCAGATTTAATGATGGTAGCATCTAAAGAAGTGGAAGAATCCATTTGTCGTTTGGCGCAGCTTGCACGTGCAGCAGGTATTCATTTGATTATTGCTACGCAGCGACCTTCAGTTGACGTTATTACAGGTCTTATCAAAGCAAATATGCCAAGCCGTATTGCATTTAGTGTGTCCAGCGGTATTGATTCCAGAACAATTTTGGATGCTAACGGCGCGGAAAAATTGCTTGGTAAAGGCGATATGCTATTCTTCCCGCAAGGATATTCTAAGCCTGCCCGTGTTCAGGGTGCATTTGTATCGGATAAGGAAGTTGCGGATGTTGTTGATTTTATTAAGAATCAGTCTATATCCAATGATTACGGTGAACGTATTGAGGAAGCAATTTTAAGTAGCACATCGTCTTCCGGCGGTGCAATCGTTGGTGGCGGTGATGAATATGATACATATTTTGCGGAAGCAGGACGTTTCGTAATTGAAAAGGAAAAAGGGTCCATCGGTATGCTTCAGCGCGTATTTAAAATCGGGTTTAATCGTGCGGCTCGTATCATGGATCAACTGGAAGAAGCAGGGGTTGTAGGACCGGAAGAGGGGACTAAACCCAGACGAATTCTTATGTCGATGAATGAATTCGAAAATTACTTACAGGAAAGATAATATTGCAGAATGATGCAGAGAAATGAGGTTATATGAAAACGGACATTCAGATTGCCCAGGAGGCAAAACTTATGCCCATTACAGAAGTGGCGGAACAGTTAGGGATTTCTTTTGATGATTTGGAATTGTATGGAAAGTACAAGGCGAAACTTTCGGATGAATATCTTGAAAGTATTCAAGGAAATCAAAATGCCAAACTTGTTTTGGTTACTGCAATTAATCCTACGCCTGCAGGAGAAGGAAAGACTACGACTACAGTAGGCCTGGGTCAGGCTTTTGCAAAATTAAATAAAAAGGCTATTATTGCGTTACGTGAGCCTTCTTTGGGACCTTGTTTTGGTGTGAAAGGAGGAGCAGCCGGTGGTGGATATGCCCAGGTCGTACCAATGGAGGATTTAAATCTTCATTTTACCGGTGATTTTCATGCAATTACTTCAGCTAATAACTTATTGGCTGCAATGATTGACAATCATATTCATCAGGGCAATGAATTGGGTATTGATACAAGACAGATAATTTGGAAAAGATGTCTTGATATGAATGACAGAGCACTTCGTAATGTAGTAGTGGGACTTGGAAATAAGTCTGACGGGTTTGTGCGTGAAGACCATTTTGTTATCTCGGTTGCTTCTGAAATTATGGCAATTTTCTGTCTCGCGGAAGATATAAAAGATTTAAAAGAACGTCTTTCTCGTATTGTAGTTGCATATAATTATGAGGGCAAGCCTGTTACAGCCGGTGATTTGGGCGCGGTTGGTTCTATGGCAGCGCTTTTAAAAGATGCAATGAAACCTAATCTGGTTCAGACTTTGGAACATACGCCTGCAATTATTCATGGTGGTCCTTTTGCGAATATTGCACATGGCTGTAATAGTGTCAGAGCAACCAAAGCAGCTATGAAAATGGCTGATTATGTGATTACGGAAGCAGGTTTCGGTGCTGATTTGGGTGCGGAGAAATTTTTGGATATTAAGTGCAGAATCGGCGGTCTGAAACCGGATGCAATAGTATTGGTTGCAACGATTCGTGCATTAAAGTATAATGGTGGTGTGGCTAAAGCTGATTTATCGGCAGAAAACTTAGATGCGCTTGCGAAAGGTATTGTTAATCTGGAGAAACATATCGAGAATCTTCAGAAATATAAGGTGCCCGTTGTAGTTACATTGAATTCTTTTGTGACCGATACTGAAGCTGAAACTGAATTTGTTCGCAAGTTCTGCGAAGAAAGAAATTGTGATTTTGCCCTTTCGGAAGTTTGGGAAAAGGGCGGCGAAGGCGGTATTGCTTTAGCGGAAGCAGTTTTAAATACGTTAGATACAAAGCAGTCAGCGTTTGCACCAATCTATAGTGATAATTTATCCTTAAAAGAAAAGATTGAAACGGTTGCGAAAGAAATATATGGTGCAGAAGGTGTTAATTATTCGGATTCTGCAAATAAACAGCTTGCTAAATTGGAAGAATTAGGCTTTGGTAATCTTCCTGTATGTATTGCTAAAACACAGTATTCCTTATCGGATAATCCTACACTTTTGGGAAGACCGGAGGGTTTTCGTGTAGACATCAGAGAAGCATATGTTTCAGCCGGTGCCGGTTTTGTGGTAGTTTTAACCGGAGCAATCATGACAATGCCCGGATTGCCTAAGAAGCCTGCAGCTTTGGTAATTGATGTTGAAGATGATGGCAGAATTACGGGATTGTTCTAATTTGCTTTATAATAATATTTTAACTACGGAGGAGATACATAATGTATCAGATTATTGACGGAAAAGAAATTTCAACACAGATTAAAAATGAATGCAGAGACAGAGTTGCCGCATACAAAGAACAGGGTGTGGAAATATGTCTTGCGGTAATTCAGGTTGGTAACGATCCTGCATCCAGCGTATATGTAAATAACAAGAAGAAAGCATGCGAATATATTGGCATTAAATCTTTATCTTATGAATTGCCGGAAGAAACAACAGAAGAGGAATTACTTGGAATTATTGATAAGTTAAATGCAGACGATTCCGTAAACGGAATTCTTGTTCAGCTTCCTGTACCCAAGCATATTGATGAAGATAAAATTATTCGCGCAATCAGTCCTTTGAAGGATGTTGACGGCTTCCATACACAGAATGTGGGCGCCCTTTGCATCGGTCAGAAAGGCTATGTGTCTTGTACACCTGCCGGTGTTATTGAACTTTTAAAGAGAAGTAACGTGTCAATTGAAGGCAAGGAATGTGTTGTAATCGGAAGAAGTAATATTGTGGGCAAACCTATGTCTATTCTTATGTTACGTGAAAATGCAACAGTCACCATTGCACATTCAAGAACAAAGGATTTAAAAGATGTTTGCAAGCGCGCAGATATTTTAATTGTTGCAATCGGTAAGCCTGAAATGATTACTTCAGATTATGTAAAAGATGGTGCGGTAGTTATTGACGTTGGTATTCATCGTAAAGAAGGCAAGAAATTATGCGGTGATGTTTTATTTGATAATGTTGCACCTCATTGTAGCGCAATCACACCTGTACCCGGTGGCGTTGGCCCTATGACTATTGCAATGTTAATGAAGAACTGTGTGGATTCGGTTGAAATTAGTAAGTAAGATGCATTTGTTTGTTTAGAACGGAGAAATCAATGAAGTGTCCGAAATGTAATCAGGAGTTAAAGGAGGGCCAGCTTTACTGTGAAGCTTGCGGTGAAGAGATTAAAATGGTTCCGGAATTTGAGCCTGAAATTGAAAACAGTATAGAAGAGACTTTGTTAAATTTGGCTGATATTATCAATGAAGTAGAAGATGATGATATTAAGCTTTATAAAAGTGCACCCAAAAAGAAAAAGAAAGATACTTTTAAGGTATTTGCCAAACAAGAAAAGAAGATAAAGGACAGCTTTTTAATTGAGGAATTTCCGGAAGAAGATGAACTTTTAGATGATATTGATGATGAAGATCTTCCGGATGAAGATTTTTGGGACGAAGAAGAAATTATTCATTTCAAAGGAAATGATAATGTCACCAAGGCTTTTTTGGCTTTTTGGTCCAAAAGCTTTCTTTCAAAGGTGATTGTTTTGCTTTCGGGTATTCTTGTTATTTTTATTTTGGTAATGGCAACAATTGCTATTACGGAGACAGTTAAGAATAATTCGTATGGCTATCAAGTAAAGCAAGCAATGGATGCTGCAGATGAAGGTGCATATGAAACTGCAATTCAATATATGGAGAGAGCATTAACGCTTGACTCGTCTGATATTGAAATGAAATATTTACTTGCTTCTTATTATGATGAAGTCGGCGAAGAAGAAAATGCCGTACTTGTGCTTAAAGGATTGATTTGCGGAGATACGCAAACGGATATCGATACATATACTAAAATGTTTGATATATATTCAAGGCAAGGTAATATTATTGAAATCAGCAGAACGTTGTCAGAGTGTGAAGATCCCGCTATATTGGAACAATTCCGTCAATATGTAGCAAATACTCCTGAGTTTAGCGATCCGGCCGGCAGTTATGATGATGTTGTACATTTAAAACTTACTGCAAATACATCGGGGACGATTTATTATACTGTAAATGGCGGAACTCCGGATACATCCAGTGATATTTATACATCACCCATTTTTTTGGAATCCGGATATTATACAGTTAAAGCAATTTTCGTTAATTCATATGGTTTGGTAAGTGATGTGATCTCCCAACAATATGAAATTAACGTAACTGTACCTGTTAAACCTGTTATCAGTGTTGAATCCGGAATATATGATGTGCCGCAAGTGATTTCGGTTGAAGTGCCGGAAGGATGCACGACATACTATACTACAGATGGAAGTATCCCTACGCGCGACAGTTTACAGTATAAAGAACCTATTTGTATGCCCTTGGGTGATTCCAAATTTACTTTTGTAACTTATAGTGCTGAAAACGTTGCCAGTGAACCATCAATGGCTATGTATACATATAAAATTCCGGCTGATGCTACCGTATCTGCAGCTGATGCGGCCAGTATGGTTACTATGCATCGCTTTGGAATGGGTGGCCTTATGGATACGCAAGGACACTTATCTACCATTTCGGGTAAGCTTTTGTATATGTGTGAAGCAGCAGTGGAATTAGAAGATGATACGTATTATGTTATTTATGAATATTATGAGGATCCCAATAGTCAATTGAGAACTAAGACCGGCCTTGTATTTTGTGCGGCTGTACATGATGCTAATAAGGTAGGTGTTTTAGAAATTGACGAGTTTGGAAACTATTATAGAGTTTTAGCAGAAATTGTTCCGCAATAAGGGCGGCTATTTATACAAGGAGGGTTAAAAATGTATAAAATACTTGAGGCAAGAGAATTAGCAAACAGCATTTATCTGTTTGTAGTGGAAGCAAAGCGTTGTGCGGCTTCCTGTGAGCCCGGACAGTTTGTCATTGTTCGTACAACAGAGGATGGAGAACGTATTCCTTTGACGGTTTGTGATTATGACAGAGTGGCCGGTACAGTTACAATTGTTGTTCAAACGATTGGTGCATCTACTTTGGCAATGAAAGAGTTGAAAGCGGGAGATGCTTTCCATGATTTTGTAGGACCTTTAGGCCAGGCATCAGAATTCATTAAGGAAGATGCAGAAGAATTGAAGAAAAAGAAGATACTTTTTGTCGCCGGTGGTTTGGGAACTGCTCCTGTATATCCTCAGGTAAAATGGTTGCACGAAAAAGGCGTTGATGTAGATGTAATTGTTGGCGCAAAAACCAAAGATATGGTTATTATGGAAGAAGAAATGAAGGCAGTCGCCGGAAATCTTTATATTACTACTGATGACGGTTCATATGGAAGAAGCGGTATGGTTACCAAGGTTATTGAAGATTTATATGCTGAAGGCAAGAAATATGATGTATGTGTAGCTATTGGTCCTATGATTATGATGAAATTTGTTTGTCTTTTAACCAAAAAGCTTGATTTGCATACAATCGTAAGTATGAACCCTATTATGGTAGATGGAACCGGTATGTGTGGTGCATGTCGTCTTACTGTTGGCAATGAAGTAAAATTTGCTTGTGTAGACGGTCCTGAATTTGATGGTCATCTTGTAAACTTTGATGAAGCAATGAAGCGTCAGCAGATTTACAAAACTGCTGAAGGAAGAGCGTTCTTAAAGGAAAAAGAGGGTGATACACATCACGGCGGATGTGGAGTTTGCGGAGGTGACAAATAATGAATGTATTGGAAAAAGTTCCTGTTAGAGAACAGGATGCAGCTGTCAGAGCTACTAATTTTGAAGAAGTTTGTTTAGGATACAATAAAGAAGAAGCAATGGAAGAAGCGGCAAGATGTATCGGCTGTAAAAATGCTGCCTGTGTAAAAGGCTGCCCTGTTTCCATTGATATTCCCGGTTTTATCGGTCAGGTGAAAGAAGGCAATATTGAAGAAGCTTATAAAATTATTAACGAAGCAAGTTCCCTTCCTGCTGTTTGCGGACGTGTGTGTCCTCAGGAAAGCCAGTGTGAAGGTAAGTGTATCCGTGGTTTGAAGGGAGATCCTATCTCCATCGGTAAGTTAGAGCGTTTCGTTGCTGACTGGGCGTTTGAAAATGATGTACATCCTGAACCGCCTAAGGAGAAAAATGGTAAAAAAGTTGCAGTAATCGGTTCCGGCCCTGCAGGTGTTACCTGTGCAGGTGACCTTGCTAAATTAGGTTATGATGTAACTGTATTTGAAGCGTTACATGAACTTGGTGGCGTACTTGTTTATGGTATTCCTGAATTCCGTCTTCCTAAAGAAAGAGTTGTTCGTAAGGAAATTGAAAACGTAAAACGTCTCGGCGTTAAGTTTGAAACCAATGTTGTTGTTGGTAAGTCTGTAACCATTGACCAGTTGATGGAAGATGAAGGATTTGAAGCTGTATTCATTGGTTCCGGTGCCGGACTTCCCAAGTTTATGGGTATTCCCGGAGAAAATGCAAACGGTGTATTCTCTGCAAATGAATACTTAACAAGAAGTAACTTGATGAAGGCGTTCCGTGAAGAGTCCAGAACACCGATTATGCAGGCAAGAAAAGTTGCTGTAGTTGGTGGCGGTAATGTTGCTATGGATGCTGCAAGAACTGCTTTAAGACTTGGTGCAGAAGTACATATCGTATATCGTCGTAGTGAAGCAGAACTTCCTGCCAGAGTGGAAGAGGTGCATCATGCTAAAGAAGAAGGCATCATCTTTGATCTTCTCACCAATCCGGTTGAAATTTTATCAGATGAAAACGGTTGGGTATCAGGCATTAAGTGTATTAAAATGGAACTTGGCGAGCCTGATGCATCCGGCAGAAGACGCCCTGTAGAAGTTCCCGGCAGTGAATTCATCATTGATGTCGATGCGGTTATTATGTCACTTGGTACTTCGCCGAATCCTTTGATTTCTTCTACAACAGAAGGCCTTGAAGTAAATAAGTGGAAATGTATTATTGCGGAAGAAGACAATGGTAAAACCACCAAAGAAGGTGTTTATGCCGGCGGTGACGCTGTTACAGGTGCAGCAACTGTTATTCTTGCAATGGGTGCAGGCCGCGCAGGCGCAAAGGGTATTCACGAATTTTTATCAAACAAATAATTTTTTTATATGATTGTGAATAAAATTCTATAAAGACATAATGCTAAAAGAGAAGGCGTGTATATTATGCACGTCTTCTTTTCTTTTTGGTAAAATTATGTTATTATATAATGTGTTTTTATGAAATCATTGAGTGGTCGGATTTTTATAAGATTTAAAAGAATGAAAGATACTTATAAGATGACCACCAATAAAATAATAAAGAGAGGTAAAAAATATGCCCTGGTGTCCTAATTGTAAAACAGAATATAGAGAAGGAATTGAAAAGTGTACCGACTGCGGAAGTTCGTTGGTAAAAAGCCTTAATGAAGAAGAACGTGTGGAAGAATCCTGTACTCTTTTGTTCGGTGATAAAAAGCATGTAAAGATGATTGAAGAGCATTTAATTGCTGAAGGGTTTACTTCTGCATTTTCTTTAAAAACGGAACGCAAAAGATATGAACAAAATAATGATGGTGCAGAAAATTATGAGTTGTTTGTTTCTGCTGCCGAAAGAGAAGGTGCAGTAAGATGTGCTGCTGAATTTATGCGAAATACTAATCCACAGGCTATGGAAGCTGCTCAAAATCCTGAAACTCCAAGAGTGGTAACAAAGAAGTCAGAGCCGGTTAAGGAATTTAAGACTGCCAAAGAAAAGAAAAGTGAATTGAAAGCCAGCGGAATTATGCTTTTGGCTTTTGGTGTTGCGGGCATTGTTTTTATGGTGTTGGTAATTGCGGGTATTGTGCCAATTCGTTTTTCAGGATTTAATGCAGTGATTGCATATTCCATTATGGGTATTTTCTTTGGTGCTTTGTTCGTATTTGGTATTGTATCTCTTGTTAGTGTGAAGAAAATGGGTAATGCAGATGATGTAGAATCAAAGAAATTAAAAGAAATTGATGAATGGTGTGCTTTAAATCTTACTAAAGAAATTGTAGAGCAGACAATTCCGGGAGATATTTCTGAGGATGAGCAGCTTTATTTTGAGCGTTTTGATTATATGAAGGATACCATTGTCAAGGCATTTCCTGAAATGGGCGTTGACTATGCGGAATATATTACCGAGAAGAAGTATAGTGAGTATTTTGAGTAATCTTTAAACAGGAGTTTTATTTTGAATATTACATTGGTTACTGTAGGTAAAATTAAAGAGAAATTTTACCGGGATGCGGTAGATGAATTTGTTAAGCGTTTAAGTCGCTATTGTAAAATTAAAATTATAGAAGTGACTGATGAGAATACACCGAATAATGCACCGGAAGCCATTGAAGAGCAGATTAAAAATAAAGAAGGCGAACGCATTCTTAAGAATATTACGGATAATATGCATGTGATTGCGCTTGCGATAGAAGGCAAAGAACTTTCGTCGGTTAAATTTGCACGAAAAATTGAGCAGTTTGGCATCGAAGGAACTTCGGATCTTTGTTTTGTAATTGGTGGTTCTTTAGGGTTGTCTAAGGATGTATATAGCAGGGCTGATGAATTGCTTAGTTTTTCGCCTATGACGTTCCCACATCAGTTAATGCGAGTGATTTTTTTAGAGCAGGTATATCGTTGCTTTCGGATTATCCATAATGAGCCGTATCATAAATAAATATATAAATTTTTGTATGTTTTTAAAATATAAGTTCAGTTTTATATTCTTCATAATTTGGGGGGTGCTTTTATGAGAATGTATGATATTATCATGAAAAAGCGTAATAATGGGGTGTTGAGTAAGGAAGAAATTGATTTTTTGGTTGAAGGGTATACCAGAGGAGAAATTCCCGATTACCAGATGTCTGCCCTTACTATGGCCATTTATTTTAATAAAATGAATGCAGAAGAAACATTGAATCTTACCATGGCTATGGCTAATAGCGGTGATATGCTGGATTTATCTGCTATTAAAGGCGTGAAAGTTGATAAGCATTCAACCGGCGGTGTAGGGGATAAAACGTCCCTTGCCTTGATTCCCATGGTAGCTGCGGTTGGCGTTCCGACTGCCAAAATGAGTGGCCGAGGACTGGGACATACAGGGGGAACCATTGATAAACTGGAGTCTTTTACGGGATTTCGTACTGATATTTCTACAGAACATTTTATTAATCAGGTTAATCGTATCGGTATTTCTATCATGGGACAGACTGCGGATTTGGCACCTGCGGATAAGAAGTTGTATGCCTTACGCGACGTAACGGCGACGGTAGATAATATGTCATTGATTGCAAGCTCCATTATGAGTAAAAAACTTGCGGCAGGAGCAGATGCCATTGTTTTGGATGTAAAGACCGGTAGTGGTGCTTTTATGAAGAAGGAAGAAGATTCCTTTGCCTTGGCTAAGGAAATGGTTACCATTGGTAATGGTGCCGGAAGAAAGACCATAGCAGTAATTTCGGATATGGACCAGCCACTTGGAAAGGCGGTTGGAAATGCTTTAGAAGTAAAAGAAGCCATTGATACTTTAAAAGGAGAAGGTCCGGAAGATTTCAGGGAATTGTGTCTGACTTTGGGTTCTTATATGGTAGTTGTTGCAGGAAAAGCAACTGACAAAGATGAAGCAAGAGTAAAGCTTGAAGCGGTAATTTCAAACGGGCAAGCTTTGGATAAATTAGCGGAATTTGTGGAAGCACAGGGCGGACGAAAGGAAGAAGTTTATAATACGGAGCTTCTACCGAAAGCACAGTATGTTGAAGAGATTATTTCAGAAGAAGAAGGATATATTTCCGGTATTGTATGTGATGAAATCGGAATTTGTTCTTTGATTCTTGGCGGCGGTCGCGAAACCAAAGAAAGCGAGATTGATTTATCGGTAGGTTTGGTACTTCACAAGAAGAAAGGTGATTACGTGAAGAAGGGCGAAAGTCTTGCAACAATCCATGCGAATGATTTGGATAAATTAGAGGTGGCAAAGAAGCGTTTCCTTGCGGCGTATTCTTTTACGGATAAAGAATTTAAGGCGGAACCTTTGATTCGCGGAGTTGTTGAGTAAAGAGGGGAATTCAAATGAAAAAGAGAAGTTTTATTCAAAAGTTGAAATACCGTTTTGATAATATTATGTCAAAAGGAACAATCGCACTGATTGGTCTTTTGTGTCTTGTTACTTTTGTGATTGTATGTATTGCCGGTGCAGTTACCGTGTTAATTGGTATGGAAGGCGGATTGGCAAGTTCGATCTGGGTAAGTTTTATGCATGCCTTGGATCCGGGAACCATTACAACAGATACGCTGGATAATATACCTTACGTAATTCTCCAGACTATTGTAACAATTTGCGGTATTTTTATCAGCAGTGTTTTAATCGGTATTATTTCTTCCGGTTTGGAATCGAAATTATCAAGCTTAAGGAAGGGTACATCGATTGTAATTGAAGACGGACATACGGTAATTCTTGGTTTTAACGATAATATTTATACTTTGATTAATGAATTAATCGGCGCAAATGAAAACCAGAAGGACGGTTGTATTGTGGTTGTAGGTGAAGAGGAAAAAGAAGTAATGGAAGATGCCATTGCGGGAAGATTTCCTGATACCAAAACTACCAGAATCATTTGCAGAAGCGGATCTCCCTGTGAACCGCATATTCTGGAACGCTGTTCGGTGGAAACCAGTAAAGCTATTATTATTAATGAATATGATGACCCCCAGAGTATTAAAATTATTCTTGCTTTGACCTCATATTTGAAAGATAAAGAATTAACGCACCCGAATTTGTATTATACGGTTGCAATCAATGAGGAGCAGAATGTGGAGGCGGCAAGAATTGCAGGTGAAGGCAGGGCGGAAGTTATTTTTGCCAATGATGCTATCTCCAGAATTATCGCCCATACCTGTCGTCAGCCGGGCTTGTCCCAGGTGTTGGTTGAGTTGTTTGACTATGACGGTGACGAATTATACTTTGAAGATGTGCCTTCGTTAAGAGGCTTAACTTTCAAAGAAACGTTGAATTATTTTGATAAGGCTGTTGTGTTTGGTATTCGAAATGATAGCGGTACATATTTAAATCCGCCTATGGATACGGTTATTACTGCAGAAGATAAATTGATTCTTTTAGAGGATGATGACGGTTCCTTCGTTGTTTCGGAGAAAACACCGGAATTTAGAGAAGAGTTAATTGTAAAAGAGATTCCCGAACAACGCCTTGTGGAAACGGATGATTTGCTTGTTTTAGGAAGTAATCCTATGTTGCCGGCTATTTTAAAAGAATATGACTGCTATGTAGATGATGGCACCAGAGTTGTTATTGTTACAGAGGAAGACTTGGATTTGTCAGCAGAAGAGTACAGACATATTAACCCTGAAATTCGCAATGAAGGATTTGTGAATCGTGCACGAATGGAAGAAATCCTGACGGAAGATTTGGATAACGTATTAATCCTTAGCAATGTGCATCTTGAGGCGGAAGAAGCAGATGCGAGAACCTTGCTTAGTTTAATCTATTTATGGGATATTATTAAGAAGACAAAACATCGTGTATCCATTACCAGTGAAATGCGTAAAACCGTAAATCAGCGTCTTGCGACCGGTTCACGCGGTGATGATTTCGTAATTGGTTCCAATATTGTTAACCTTCTTATGACGCAGATTGCCGAAAACCGAGAGCTGACCGCTTTATTCGAGGATATTTTAGATGAAGACGGTTCGGAATTGTATATGAAACCTATCGAAAACTATGTTGCACTGGATACACCGGTTGATTTTTATACTGTGACCGAAAGTGCATCAAGACAGGGACATATTGCTGTGGGATACAAGAAGATTATTGATGATGAAATGCTGATTGTTACCAATCCTTTAAAGAGCGAAGAAATCACTTTTGTGGAAGGTGATTTATTGATTGTTGTAGCAGAAGATTAGAGCCAATTAAAATAACCCCTTTTATTTGTTAATATGAACCTTTTTGCCGTGAACGGTTAGAAGGATGCATATTAGTTTAATAAAAGGGGTTCGTTTATTTTATAGAATAAAATAATTATTTTATAAAGCATTCCGAACTTAAATCCACGCAGATTGCCGGGCGTATTCCAAAGCCTTCCGTGCCTACATTTGCTTGCGTTAATGTTTCAAGTGTATAGCCGTTGGTAACCATATAACATTGGCTTGCACTGCTTTCAACAGGTTCTCTTAACCACCAGTAATATTCTTTAGTTCCATAGGTCGATACTTCAATGTCATACCAGTTGCTGGAGTCCTGTTCAATTGCAACCTCTGTAGGTGCAGCCCAAAGACTCATTTGAGCATCCTCAAACCATTGTAATTCGTCTTTCGATAAAAGAAATACACGATCTGTAGTGGTGATTACAGTTTCGTTAGATAAAACATTGCCGGGAGTAGAAAGCGTAGTTTCCACTAATGCATTTAATTCTTCGTCAGTAAAACCATTTAAAAAGCCTGCTTCATTGTGATATCCGTTGTAACCTTCTGACATTGCATGGGATAAGGGTGCCTGATCTTCATATGTTACAACTTCGCTTTCGGAATTAAGCCAGGTGCGTATGTTAGAAGTGCTCCAATCATTGTTTCCGCGTACTTGAATCTGTAAATCATAGTCATAATCGGCGGGGGTATCTTTGGACCAGTAATCTTCGCCATCAAGCGAATTGAAATTACCGCCTTCTGCCGCATCGTAGGCCTTCATTGATATAATATCTGATGAAATAAGAATAGCTTCTTTGCCGTCATCAGACAACTTTAACAAACGCCATTCGATTGGTTCGCCGTTGTAAGAACCGAAAACAACTGTTTCGCCAAGGTTGTATTCAGGGATAGAAGGTGTGTTAAGTTTAAAAATAAGTATCGATAGGATAAGCGCAACAATTACAATGCCAATTGCGCCAAAAGCTATGATTTTTTTTAGGGAAAAAGCTTTTTTCTTTTCAGGATTCTTTTTATCCGATGTGTCGTTATTTTTATATCCTTTTATAAAATCAAGAATTTCCGTGTAATCACTTTTTTTATCGGATGAAATCCACTGATGTGTCATTAAAAAGTATTCCATTGACTTTGTAAGTTCCACATCTTCAAGTTTATATACCAAGATAGGAATAGAGCGGCTTACAGCACGTTCAACTTCACGCAGTACATGAGGCGATTTGTTTGCTTTTTCGGTCATAATCAAGATCATTGCATCTGCGGCATTGATTCCGTTAATGATTTCTTCGGCATATTCTTTGCCGGAACGGATGTCTCTTGGCGCAATGAAGCAGGTGGCATTATTATTTTCGATAAAAGTACACATTTCCTTTGCAACCGTTGCGTCAGCAGAAGAATGTGATATAAAAATATGCATTTTACAACTCCTAAATATGTTGGTTATTTTTTGTATCTTATATTGATAAAATACTTTGATCTTCAAAGAAATATTTTACACGGCTTTTCTGTAAAATAAAAGACTAAAAGTGTAAAAAAACATTAAAGTACCATATTTTTTCATATTCATATCATATTTGGCATAAAATCAAGTATGAAAAATGATAAAAGAGCAAAAATTCAAGAACAAAAGGAACAACTAGCCGACCTGTTTTCGCTTCCTCATGATATTGTTTGTGGTGCAAGCAATGTATCCATTATCGGTTCCATGCGTGTGGTAATTGAGAATTATAAGGGCATATTGGAATACGACAAGGATGTCATTCTTTTACAGGGAAAACAGTCAAAAATAAAAGTGTGCGGAAACTGCCTTAAGGTACGTAGCTACAATGAGGAGGAAATTGTCATAGACGGTCAGATTGACGGTGTTTTATTCATAAAATAAGTGATGAGCGGAGGTGTAAAATTGCGTTCTTTTCAGTCAATGATACAAGGATTTGTACGCATTCGTGTAAAAGGATACGGTGCCACCCGTTTTGTAAATATCTGCAAAAAAAGAGGATTTCATATTTATGATTTGGTGCAAGGGGATGAAGAATATGAATTAAATATTTCCGTTCCTGATTTTAAGCAAATTAGAGATGTTGTTCATAAAACCAATGTAAAGGTAGCCATTGTTGAAAAACGTGGACTGCCTTTTTTCTTTTTGCGTATGTCTGCCCGTAAATGCTTTGTGTTGGGGGCGTTGATATGCTTTGGGTGGCTTCTGTTTATGAGCCGTTTTATATGGGCCATTGAAATTGAAGGAAACGTAAGTATTTCGGATGAAATGATATTAGATTATCTTGAAACGCAGAATATTAAAATGGGTACAACGAAAAGTGAAATTGACACGGATGCCCTGGAAAAGAGCTTTCGCAAGGACTTTGCCGATATTACCTGGGTTTCCATCGGACAGGAAGGGACTACTTTATCCATTGATGTTAAGGAGCGTGATGTGGCTGTGTATGAAGAAGAAGGTTATTTTGCAAGTAGTTTGTACGCACCAAGGGACGGCACCGTGGTATCGGTTGTGGTCCGAAGCGGTGAGGCCAAAGTAAAGCCGGGAGATGTGGTAACGAAAGGACAGCTTATCATAGACGGAGTGCTTCCGGTTGTCAAAACTGACGGCACCATTCTTGATTATAAGCTTGTGAATGCAGACGCGGACGTTTTAATTTCGTATAGCGAAGCATATCATGATGCGCTTTCCTTTTATCGGGATGAAAAACAGTATTCCGGTGAAACTTATCAGGAATATAGTCTGCGATTGGGAAATAAAATGTACGCGTTTCACTGGTTTTCTCCGCGATATGAAAAAGAAGAGATTTCAGAGTCGTTTTATCAGTTGAAATTGTGGGAACACTTTTATTTGCCGGTTTGGTTTTATCAAAAAACACACAAAGAATATGATTTTGTCCGTGTAAAAAAGGATAAAAGTGCCTTAGAAGCACAATTATATGAAAATTTATCCATTTTTCTTAAAAGTTTAGAAGAAAAAGGGGTACAAAATATGCAAAAAGATGTTAAAATAGGTACTAGTGGTAGTATGCTTACCTTAAGCGGTGAATTATATTTTGTGGATTCCAACCTGCTTCGGGAAGAAATTAACCCTGCCACGAGAACGGAGCTTTTAGATGGCCAATACAATTCAGTTAACAATGGAGATGAGCACTGAACATATGCAGAATATTTTCGGTGAAAGAGACTCTTATATTCGTAAAATAGAAAATGACTTAGATGTCACCATCATCAATCGTGACGGCGTGGTAAAGATTACAGGCGATGAGTACAATGCCAAGAAGGCCGTGCGACTTTTATCTGAACTGACAGAATTGTCAAAGCGTGGAAATACTATTAAAGAACAGAATGTGGATTATGGCATCGCAATGTCCAAAGAAGATAAGTCGGATGTTTTGCTTTCGGTTGATTCTGATTGCATTTGCCATACGATGAACGGTAAGGCAGTAAAGCCTATGACCTTGGGACAGAAAGAGTATGTGGATGCAATCCGTAAGAATATGATTGTGTTCGGCCTTGGTCCTGCCGGTACGGGTAAAACCTATCTTGCCATGGCGATGGCGATTACAGCTTTTAAGAATGAAGAAGTGAGCCGTATTATTCTTACAAGACCTGCCATTGAAGCCGGTGAGAAGCTTGGGTTCCTGCCCGGCGATTTGCAGAGTAAAATTGATCCTTACTTAAGACCCCTTTATGATGCGTTATATCAGATTATGGGGGCGGAGTCTTTCCAGAAGAATATGGAGAAGGGCTTAATAGAAGTGGCGCCCCTTGCTTATATGCGCGGACGTACTTTGGATAATGCCTATATTATTCTTGATGAGGCGCAGAATACAACGCCTGCACAAATGAAGATGTTTTTGACCAGAATCGGTTTCGGTTCCAAGGTGATTATTACAGGCGATATTTCGCAGAAGGACTTGCCTGTCGGGGCACAGTCGGGCTTGGATGTGGCATTGCGCGTGTTAAAAGACATTCCCGATATTCAGTTCTGTCATTTAACCGGTAAGGACGTTGTTCGACACCCGCTTGTACAGAAGATTGTATGTGCATACGATAATTATGAAAAGAAAGAAAAGGCGAGAGAAGAACGTAAGGCTACTAGAATGAAAGAAAACAGTCGCAACAGGCGCGATTCAAAATAATAGCAGTTTCGGTTTTTTAGAAATATAAGAATAAATTAAAAGAAGGTACAACTATGGTACAAATTAATTTCTGGGATGAAATTACGGAAAAAATCAACGAAGAAGAACTGTCATTGGCGAAGAAGGTGATAGAGCATATTTTACAAAAAGAAGGCTGTCCTTTTGATTGTGAAGTAAACCTTACTATGACGGATAATGACGGCATTCAGGCGGTAAATAAAGAGTTTCGCGATATGGACAAGCCGACGGATGTGTTATCCTTCCCAAATTGCGACTTTGATACGCCGGGCGAGTTTTCGCAGTTTCGTGATGAAGATGTCTATTTTGACTGTTTTAATCCGGAGAATGACTATTTTGTCCTGGGGGATATTATGATTTCAAGGGATAAAATGCTTGCACAGGCCGAGGAATACGGTCATGGCGTAACACGTGAATATGCTTTTCTAATTGCCCATAGTGTGTTACACTTAATTGGATATGACCATATGGAGGAAGAGGAAGCCAAGCATATGGAAGCAAAGCAGAATGAATACTTAAATGACTTAGGAATTACCAGATAATAAACGAACGAGGATTTAATCAATGAGTGAACGTGCAAAGAAAATAAGAAACGGACTTGTGGTACAAGGCGGAATTCTTGCGGCGGCAGGCCTGATTGCCAGGGCAATCGGTATTGTCAGAAGAATTCCCTTAACAAACATTATTGGTGATGTCGGTAACGGTTATTATGCGGCAGCTTATGAATTGTACGCAATTATCCTTCTGTTATCGTCCTATAGCCTTCCTTTGGCGGTGTCTAAAATGGTCGCAGCCAGAGTCAGCAGAGGACAGTACAAAAATGCAAAGAAGATTTTTAAGGCATCTTTATTGTTTGCTACGGTTTCAGGCGGTATTGCCTGCTTGATTGTTCTGTTTTTTGCAGACTTTCTAGCCGGAAGCGTTATGGGTGAGCCGATGAGTGCTACAGCCTTGCGCGTTCTCGCACCGACTCTTTTGATAGTAGCGATTATGGGTGTGTTCCGTGGCTATTTCCAGGGATTGGGTACAATGACACCGACCGCAATTTCGCAGATTGTGGAACAGATTTTCCTTGTTGTGTTCTCATTGGTATTTGCCAATATTGCCTTTGGACGCGGTGAATTATATGGTAATTTGATGATGAATGACCGATATGCTCCTGCGCAGGGGGCGGCCGGTGCAACCCTTGGTTGTGGTATCGGTGCCGTAGCAGGTCTGTTATTCCTGGTTATTGTATATTATATATCCCGCGGAAATATGGTTCGTGCAGAACGTAAAGATGTAACCAAAGCGAATGAAGACTATGTATCCATTTTCAGAGTTTTAATTCTCACCATTGTACCCGTGCTTTTAAGTTCGGTTATGTATAATTTGTGCGGCGTTTTGGATCAGATTTTTTATAATCATCATATGCTTTCCCTTGGACAGGAAGAGTTAAAAACATTTAACTGGGGCGTTTACAGCGGTAAATACAAGGTTTTGATTAATTTACCGATTGCTTTGGCGAGTGCAATGTGTTCCGCAATTGTGCCTTCTCTGGCAGGAAGTTTTGCTAACAATGATGTGGCAAGTGCAAGAAGTAAGGTGGCTTCCGCAATCCGTGCTACAATGATGGTAACCATTCCTTCCGCAGTGGGACTTGCAGTGCTTGGTAAGCCCATCGTAGATATGTTATTCAGCGGTGAAGTGGATTTGGCAGGACAAATGCTTCTTATGGGTACTTTGTCCGTGGTATTTTATGCTTTATCAACCCTTGGAAACGGTATTTTACAAGGTATCGGTAAAATGTATGTGCCTATTGTGAATTCGGCAATTGCCCTTGTTGTGCATCTTCTTAGCTTGTGGGTGATGTTAAGCTTTATGAAACTTGACATTATGGCGGTAGTATTCTCGAATATTATTTTTTCGCTTGTAATGTTTATCTTAAATCATTTGGCAATTCGAAAGTTTATTGGATATCGTCAGGAACTGGTTAAGACTTTTATCATTCCTTTGATTGTGTCTGTTGTTATGGGGACGGTTTCCTTTGGAATTTATCATTTGTTCCGATTGTTCCTTCCTACAACGGCAAGTTGTATTATCGCTCTTGTTGTGGCGGTAGTGATTTATTTCGCGGGAATGATTATGCTAAAAGGCTTCCGCGAAAGCGAGCTTGCGCGAATTCCTTTGGTAGGCAAACCCCTAATTTCCATGTTGAAGAGATTTGGTGCAATGTAATTGAATAATTTTTCCAAAAGAGGCGGATACTATAATCGTAAAAATATGTAAGGAGACACATATGAATCGATTTTTTAGAATCTGCTTTCTTTGCGTAGCGGGCGTAAGTTTATTTTTCCTTGGGATGTGGTTTTCATCGTATTTATTTTATAAAAATCAATTCGAAATCTATGAGGAGACGCCTGTTCGAATTGAAAATTCTGAAGTTTCAAGCGAATTACCGTCGGAAAATCCGATGATTGAGACCGGTGCCTATGCGACGGTGGATTTGAATACGGAATTTATTATTATCAAAGAAAATCTCGTGACCGGTGAGGTGAGTGAAATTACGGAGGAACTGCCTTCGCAATTCGTTGGAAAGAGTAGGACTGCTTTAGAGGAATATTATGAGGATTATGCCTTAAGTCCCGTGTTAAAAGACCGTGAGGAAGGTTTCGTCAGTGCGTCGGTTGAAAGCTATTCGCCGCAGAAACTGGTGGTGAAAAAGATTTATGAACCCCTGCAGCTGGAAGAGAAGTTTTATCTGAAGGCAGAGGAAAATTATGTCGTTGTATATTACGGAGATAACAGTACCGTTTATATGTATACGAGTATCCGTTTGGACAGTCTGCCGGAAGAGACCAAGGCTGAAATTGAAGCGGTAAAAGAGGTTGAAAGCTATGAGAGTCTGTATTCGTTTTTGGAGTCTCATACGAGTTGATTTTGAATAGAATGTGTGGTGAAAAAATGAAAACAGTAGCAGTCATCGGTGCAGGCCCTGCGGGAATGTCAGCGGCAATTGCTGCGGCAAGGAACGGTGCAAAAGTAGTTGTATTTGAGAGAAATGATATCGCCGGGAAAAAGTTGCTTTTAACAGGTAACGGAAGATGTAATTTTACAAATGTAGATGTTCATGCGGATTATTATTCCTTTGAAGAAGGCAGCGTGGCGGATGAGGTGTTGAACAGCCTGTCTTCAAGAGATATTTGCGAATATTTTGCAGATTTGGGCGTGCTTTCCATGGAGCGTAAGGGTGGTATGTATCCGGTTACGGGACAGGCAGGCACGATACAGAATGCTTTCTTACAGGCGATGGAACAATTAGGGATTGAAGTGATTTATAATGCCTGTATCGGAGAAATTCTTCAGGATAAAGAGCAGTTTGTGATACATACAGACAATAAAAAAACGAGTTTTGATGCAGTGATACTTGCCTGTGGCGGTAAGGCTGCGCCTAAAACAGGCAGTGACGGCTTTGGTTATCGTCTTGCAAGAGGATTCGGCCACACGGTTACAAGAACCTATCCTGTATTAGTGCAATTGCAGTCTGATGCCTCGGGGTTAAAGCAGATTGCAGGTGTTCGTTGTTATGCAAACGTAGCGGCTTTGGTGAACGGTAAAAAAGTTGCATCGGATTATGGTGAATTACAGCTGACGGATTACGGTTTGTCGGGCATTCCTGTATTCCATTTGAGTCGTTTCCTTTCAAAAGAAGCGGAAGAAGGGATGAAATGCGTGGTATCTGTAGATTTTATTCCACAGGTCAGTAAAGATGCAATGGATGCCTTTGTTATGAAACGTTTAATCGATTTAAAAGGTTATAGTTTAAAAGATTTTATCACCGGTCTGGTACATAATAAATTGGCGGATTATTTCTTGAAAATCCGCAATTTGGACGCGGGATATACTGTTGTGCCGGAAGATAAAGAAATGGTACTTGAACTTTTAAATGTAATGAAAGACTGGCGTTTTAACATTACAGGTCATAAAGGTTTTGAAAATGCCCAGGTGACCAAGGGTGGCGTTGTTTTAGAAGAAATTGACGGCAATATGGAGTCAAAATTGGTAAAAGGCTTGTTTTTTGCAGGCGAAATGGTGGATGTGGATGCCGATTGCGGCGGATACAATCTGCATTGGGCCTTTGCAAGCGGAATAAAAGCAGGAGAAACAGCAGCAAAATGATTCGATTAAATCAGTTAAAAATTCTTCCCGGACAGGAAGATAAGTTTTCAAGTCATGTAGCGAAAGCTTTATCTGTACGTGAAGATGAAATGATTCAACTGAATATTGTTAAGAAATCCCTGGATGCCCGCAAGAAACCGGAATTATTCTGGATTTATACGGTAGATGTGGAGTTAAAGTCATCTGCTAATTTTAAAAGGGTTTTTAAGAATAAAAATGTATCTTCCGCACCGGAATTAAAAGAATATCAGATTCCAAAATGCGGAAAGATGCCTTTGGAATATCCGCCTGTTGTGGTCGGTATGGGTCCTGCGGGGCTGTTTTCGGCGTATTTGCTTGCAAAACGCGGATTTAAACCGATTGTGATTGAACGCGGAAATGATGTTGATAGCAGAATTCGAGAAGTGGAAGATTTTTGGCAGGGAAAGCCATTGAAGCCTGATTCTAATGTTCAGTTTGGGGAAGGCGGTGCAGGAACTTTTTCCGACGGAAAGCTTAATACCGGTGTAAAAGATAAGGATGGCAGGAATCGTGCTGTGCTTAAGATTTTCTGCGAGCATGGTGCCAAAGAAGATATTTTATACGATGGTAAGCCACATATCGGCACCGACGTTCTGGCAACTGTTGTGAAAAGTATACGTGAAGAAATCATTGCGCTGGGCGGCAAAGTGTTGTTTGGACATCAGTTTGTGGGGTATGAAGTAAAAAGTGCAACCGGTACAGCTGAAGAGTATGTTCAGCCGGGGTCAAAGAAAACTGAAGGCACATTATCAGACATAAATTTGCTAAAAAGTATCAAGGTTAAGAATTTGGCCGATGGTTCGGTTGTTGATATTGATACAAATGTAGTTATTCTTGCGATCGGACACAGTTCCAGGGATACTTACGAAATGTTATACGAAAAGGAGCTTCCTATGGAAGCAAAGCCTTTTGCGGTGGGGGTTCGCGTAGAACATTCCCAGGATTATATCAATCGTACGCAGTACGGTGCGGATTATAAGGAACGCTATGCAGATTCTTTACCGGCATCACCCTATAAATTAACGGCACGTGCCGAAGACGGGCGCGGGGTATATTCCTTCTGTATGTGTCCCGGAGGATTCGTGGTAAATGCATCTTCGGAAGAAGGTCGATTAGCGGTAAACGGTATGAGTTATAGCGGGCGAAACGGCGAGCATGCCAACAGTGCCATTGTAGTTGCAATAGACGAAAAGGATTATGGAACGGAGCATGTACTTGCGGGAATGCATTTTCAGCGCGAATTGGAAGAGAAGGCTTATAAGCTTTGTGACGGTAAAATCCCGGTACAGTTTTATGATGATTTTAAAGCAAATGTGCAAACTAAGCTTTCCGGCGATAAGAGCGCTAAAGATACGCAGGATTTGCAGAGCGATATGTCCGATATTACGGAAGCACAGGCTGATGACAGCATACATTCCATAAAAGGCCTGTATGCCTTTGCTGATGTGACTGAAATCTTCCCGACAGCGATTTCTAAGGCGATTGTGGACGGTATGGAGACTTTTGATCATACAATCCCCGGATTTGCCAAAGAAAATCCCCTTCTTTGCGGTGTAGAAAGCCGTACTTCAGCGCCGGTACGTATTCTGCGAGATGAATTTTATCAGGCGAATGTACGTGGAATTTACCCTTGTGGTGAAGGTGCAGGCTATGCCGGCGGAATTACTTCCGCAGCAATGGACGGCATGAAAGTTGCGGAAAGTATTATCGTTCAATTTTGTCCGAAAATGTAGTGTTTAATATGGTTCAAAAACTAGACATTATATTATTTTTAGAGTAAAATAAAGTGTTTGAAGAATTTATTGTTTTGAGAATAATATTTTATAAAAATAAAGGCTTAAAAGTGTTTGGTTGTAAGAGAAACCGGGCACCGGAGGAGATATGGAAACATTAAGAGAAGCAATCAAAGATAAAAAACGAATTGTTGTAAAAATCGGGTCATCATCCTTACAGCACCCTGAAACGGGAGATTTGGATTACAACAAGATGGAGGTTCTTGTAAGGGAACTTTGCAATATCCGAAACAGCGGAAAAGAAGTTGTCCTTGTAAGTTCAGGTGCGATTTCTGTTGGGCGTAAGTCGGTACATCTTGAGAATGACAAGTCCGGTAAGGTATCAGTAAAACAGGCATGCGCCGCAATCGGTCAGGCTAAGCTTATGATGATTTACCAGAAGTTTTTTGCAGAATACAATCAGGTAACGGCACAGGTTCTTATGACCAAGGATACCATTACCAATACGACGAATCGTGTGAATGCACACAACACATTTTCAGAACTTTTGGAACTTGGTGTGATTCCTGTCGTAAATGAAAATGATACGATTTCTACTTACGAAATCAAGTTTGGTGATAACGATACTTTGTCAGCAATCGTTGCGGCTTTGATTGACGCGGATTTGTTGATTCTTTTATCCGATATTGACGGTTTGTATACCGATAATCCCAGAAGTAATCCGGATGCGAAGTTTATCGAGGTTGTGGAAGAACTTACCGACGATATTATGCATATGGGTAAAAGTGAGACCGGCAGCAATGTTGGTACCGGTGGCATGAACACAAAGCTTCAGGCTGCCAAAATCGCCACAAGCGCAGGTTGCGATATGATTATTGCAAACAGTTCGGATATTCATATTCTTCACAGAATTATGGACGGCAGAAACTTCGGTACTTTGTTTAAGGCAAACAGAGATGAAGATTTCTATCTTGCGGATTATATTATGGGAATGAAGGAAGAGGCTTAGTTATGGCAACAATGGAAGAAAAAATAGCACGTATCAACGAGTTATATCATAAATCCCAGACAGAAGAGGGGCTTACTCCCGAAGAAAAGTGCGAACAGCAGAAGTTACGTGCGGATTATGTGGCAAGTGTTCGCGCGGCACTTCGTGGACAACTTGATAACATTGATATCGAGGAGAAGGACGGTTCGGTTACGAATCTTGGTGAGAAGTTTGGACAGAACGGTAAGTTGAATTAATTTGTTTTAAGTAAAAATGCAGGAGGCCTTATGGATATTCTTTCACAGAAAAAAGAACTTCGTAAAGAAGCAAAATCATATCGCAAAAGTTTATCCGAGAATGACCGGCTGGATAAGTCAAGTGCTATCATAAGTAATCTTAAGGCATTAAAGGAATATCAGAAGGCGGAAGTTATCTTAATGTATGCGTCCTTGCCGGATGAAGTTGAGACATTAAGCTTGATACGTGAACTCACAGAAGAAGGTAAAAAATCAGTATATTGCCCGGTGACGCAAGGCGATGAGATGGAGTTTTACAGGATTTCATCTGTGGATGATTTAAAAGAAGGCAATTTTCACGTGCTTGAGCCGGAATCTTTGGCAGAATGGCGATTGGTACTGCAGAATGACGTTCATTACTGTATGCTTATGCCCGGTCTTATGTTTGATAAAAGGGGCAACCGCTTAGGGTACGGCAAAGGATATTATGACAAATATCTTGCAAGAGTGCCTAAGGATGTGAATCTTACAACGATTGCATTGTCCTATGAGGCAATGGTAAAAGATGCAATTCCTGTGGAAGAGACGGATTGGCGTGCGGATTATATTGTGACGGAAAACGAAGTAATTTATTGTCTAAGTGAATGAAATGGTGCATAAATGAAAAAGATAGCTGATATTTTTAAAAATCGAATACTACATATCATCATAGCTTTTATCTGTGTAATCGTTTTAATTGTTTTTATAATTGCAGCACCGGAGATGGGCGAAAAAGCGCTTTTTTATGAGACATTAAAAGCATTTTTGGTCATCGGATTTGGTATATATATGGCGTCTTTTCCTTTTGTAATTGCCATAAAACATATAAAAGAAACGAAAGATTTGCCGGATACGCAAGTGGAAACACGAATGGAAACATTTATAAGAGTATTGGGACATATCGGTTTCATTCCGTTTGTAACCTTGGCTTTAGGCATTTTAGTCATATGGGCCGGGGGCTTGCAAGTAGGTGATTGCATCAAGGATTACCGTGAAGGAACTGTGGATATTGTGCTGATGAATACCTCTGCAGAATATTATAGAAGTACATCTACTCGCGGATATTCGCACAAACGATATACGGTGAAAGGAATGGAAGTTTCAACAAGAGAAAACTATAAATTCCGCTTTGGAAGTTTAAGTAATCAGGCAATGGACGTAATCAATACTGATTCTGATCGGATTGAGATGAGGATTTATCCGAATTCAAAAGCGGTGGTTTATATGAAGATTTGCGGTTCGGATCAAACCATTGTTTTACCGAGTGAGTAATTAAAAAATAAAAGTCTTAAAAGGAATTATATGGTGAATGATGATACCGTTGTACTTTTGATATATCAAAAATCGGACAATCGTCTTGATGATGTTAGAGCTTTTCATATCAATAGTTGGACCGGTTGGAAATAAGATATTAATAAACAGCGAGAATTGATTGTTTTTAAAAGATAGAAATTGAGAAGGAGAGACACCCTATGTATCTTGAAGAATTAGGTAAAAAAGCAGCTACTGCCAAATACGAAGTGCAGGTTTTGACAACAGAAGAAAAGAACAATGCATTAAAAACCGTAGCCGATGCTTTAATTGCAAACACGGATTTTATCATAAAAGAAAATGCCATTGATTTAAAGAATGGTGAAGAGAACGGTATGCATCCCGGCCTCATTGACAGACTTCGACTGACACCGGAACGTATTGCAGCGATGTCGGAAGGAATTCTTCAGATTATCGACTTGGAAGACCCTATAGGTGAGGTTTTGGAGACAACAACAAGACCGAATGGCATGGAAATTAGCAAGGTACGAGTGCCGATGGGTGTAATCGGTATCATTTACGAGTCAAGACCGAATGTTACTGCGGATGCTTTTGCATTGTGTTTTAAAACGGGTAATGCGGTGATTCTGAAGGGTGGTAAGGATGCCATTAATTCAAATAAGGCCATTACGGATACTATTCGCGGTGCGTTAAAAGAAGTCGGCGTGACGGAAGACGCCATTCTTTTGATTGAGAAAACGGATCGAGAAACTACAACTGCTTTTATGAAGTTGAATGATTACGTAGATGTGTTGATTCCCAGAGGCGGTGCTGGACTGATTCGTGCGGTGGTTGAGAACAGCACCATTCCGGTGATTGAAACCGGTACGGGAAATTGTCACGTTTATGTGGATGAATATGCGGATTTTGAGAAGGCATTAAATATTATTTACAATGCGAAAACCCAGCGTATCGGTGTATGTAACGCCTGCGAATCCCTGGTTGTGCATGAGAAGGTAAAGGATGCATTTTTGCCGCTTTTGGCTGAGAAACTGGCACCTGCCAACGTGGAAATCAGAAGTGATGCTGCTGCCAAAGAAGTGTTAAAAGACAGCGTGGATGCGACGGAAGAGGATTTTTATAAGGAGTATCTTGACTATATTATTTCGATTAAGACTGTTGCAAGCGTGGAAGAAGCAATTGCGCACATTAACGAACATAATACAGGACATTCTGATTGTATTGTTTCAGAGAATACCGAGAATATTGCCAAGTTCCAGAAAGGCGTGGACGCGGCATGTGTATATGCCAACGTTTCTACCCGTTTTACGGACGGATTCGAGTTCGGTTTCGGTGCGGAAATTGGTATCAGTACCCAGAAACTTCACGCAAGAGGACCTATGGGCTTGAAGGAGTTGACTTCTTACAAGTATTTGATTAACGGAAACGGACAGATTAGATAAGTAATACGTTGTTTTAAGGAGAATGATAATGAATAGTTTGATTGCGGAAATATTAGTATTTCTTATGATATGTTTCGTTGAAGTTGCATTAATTGCATACATTGCCTATGGTCTATGGAAATTAGCAGTAGGAGAATGTCAGGAAGGTTTTATCGACGAAGTATATTATAAAAGACGCGCAAGAGGCGGTGTTCATACATTCGGGATAAGAGTAAAATCTTATATAAATTATCAGGAAACCAGATTGTCATGTTTGGAAACTTTTAGTTCAATGTGGGTTTACAAAAGAAAATGGGAGCGGTTAAAAAGAACATACATCGGGAAGAAAGTACATATTTATGTGAATCCTAAGAAACCGTATTCACAAACCATTACAAGAGAATTATGTTGGCGATATTTTCTGCCCGTAATTCTGTATGTGCCTATATTACTTGTGCTTATAACTGTTTTTTTGATTGATATATTAAAAGAATTTGCAATACTATTTCATTAAAATTTTAAGATTGGATATTTTATATGTATACAAATTTAGACAAAACTAAAATCGGTGCCGGTTTGTCAGACTTAGACGAACTTGCCCGTCAGAAAGCTTACATAGAGGAAGTAAAAGGTCTTGTTGCCAAGTTTGCTGAGAAAAAAGGCAGTCCGTTGACTTGTCACGTGGCAACTTTTGGCTGTCAGATGAATGCAAGAGACAGCGAAAAATTGCTTGGCATTTTGATTGAGGCCGGCTATCAGCCCATTGAAACGGAAGATGCGGACCTGGTTGTGTATAACACCTGTACCGTTCGTGATAATGCAAATCAGAAGGTTTACGGTCGCTTGGGTGTGTTAAACGGCAAGAAAAAGAAGAATCCTTTGATGAAGATTGCCCTTTGTGGTTGTATGACCCAGGAGCCGTCCGCAGTGGAGAAAATCAAGACAAGTTATCCTTTTGTGGACTTGATTTTCGGAACCCATAACATTTTTACCTTTGCGGAACTTCTTTGTAAAATGCTGAAGGCAGATAAGCGCATCGAAAGTATTTGGCAGGATACCACACAGATTGTGGAGGATCTACCCATCGAGCGTAAATTCAAATATAAAACCGGCGTAAACATTATGTTTGGCTGTAATAACTTCTGTTCCTACTGTATCGTTCCACACGTGCGCGGGCGGGAGCGAAGCCGTGCGCCGGAAGAGATTATCGAGGAAATTAAGAAGCAGGTAGCTGACGGAGTGATTGAAGTGATGCTTCTTGGCCAGAATGTGAATTCCTATGGTAAAAATTTGGACAATCCCATCTCTTTTGCAGAATTGCTTAGAAGAGTGGAAGAAATCGAGGGCTTGCAGCGAATTCGTTTTATGACTTCCCATCCGAAGGACTTATCCGACGAATTGATTGAAGTAATGAAACATTCTAAGAAAATATGCAGGCATTTACACTTGCCCCTGCAGTCCGGAAGTACAAGAATTTTAAAAGCAATGAACCGCAAATACACAAAGGAACAGTATTTGGAACTTGCTTTAAAAATACGTCGTGAGATTCCTGATATTGCCATAACCACGGACATTATCGTAGGCTTCCCCGGCGAAACCAAGGAAGACATTGATGAAACTCTGGATGTCATCCGTAAAGTAAAATACGACAATGCTTTTACATTCCAGTATTCCAAGCGCACCGGTACGCCGGCTGCGGCAATGGAGAACCAGTGTAGCGCAGAGTTCGTAAAAGAACAGTTTGACAGGGTTTTAAGTGAGGTACAGCTTAATGCAAGAAACCAAGTGGCATTGTGGGAGGGGAAAATCATGGATGCCTTGGTGGAAGAGATGAACGAGCATGACAGTACGTTGGTTACGGGACGATTGTCCAATAATACCATCGTACATTTTCCGGGAGATGAAAGTCTGATCGGAAAGATTGTGCCGGTGCGTCTTTGCGCCTGCAAGGGATTCTATTACATAGGAGAGCTTGTTTAAAATGGAAAAGTTAAAACCGAAGTTGTTTTCAGTCATGAAAACCTACACAAAAGAACAGTTTATTAAGGATGTGATTTCAGGTATTGTGGTTGCAATTGTAGCCCTGCCGTTATCCATCGCCCTTGCCATTGCTTCAGGTGTTGGTCCTGAGCAAGGTATTTATACCGCAATCATCGCAGGATTCTTAATTTCCTTCTTTGGCGGTAGCCGAGTACAGATTGCAGGTCCTACAGCAGCATTTGCAACCATTGTTGCAGGTATCGCACTGCAGGAAAACGGTATGTCCAAGTTGTTCTGGGCAACCATCATTGCGGGTGTTTTGTTGATTTTAATGGGTCTTTTAAAATTCGGAAGTCTCATTAAATTCATTCCCTATACCATTACCACAGGTTTTACCGCGGGTATCGCAGTAACCATTGCGGTTGGTCAGTTAAAAGATTTCTTTGGACTTACTTATCCCGAAGGTCTCGTTTTAATTGAAACCGTAGAGAAGGCTGAGGCTGTAGTTCATAATATCGGAACCTTCAACTGGCAGGCCTTTTTGGTTGGTATGATTTGTTTGGCAATTCTGATTGTATGGCCTTTTGCTTGGAATAAGATTGCCAAGGCAACAGAGAAGTCAAATAAAGCCGTAAAAGCTATCGTAAAAGTATTCGTTAGCATTCCCGGTTCCTTAATTGCCGTAGTTGTTGGCGTTCTTATGGTAAAATTAGGCGGTATGAATGTTAAAACTATCGGCGACTTATATACGATTTCAAACAGTTTACCGAAGTTTGTAATGCCTACATTTGATTTACAGTTAATCAAGGGAATTATTCCCGATGCTTTTACCATTGCAATTTTGGCAGCGATTGAGTCGCTTTTATCCTGCGTAGTTGCAGACAGTATGGTAAATTCAAAGCATCGTTCCAATATGGAATTGGTTGCACAGGGTATCGGTAATATCGGTTCGTCTCTTTTTGGCGGTATCCCCGCAACGGGCGCGATTGCAAGAACTGCTGCCAATGTAAAGAGCGGCGGTAGAACCCCTATCGCAGGTATGGTTCATGCGATTGTATTGCTTTTAATCCTTGTGGTATTAATGCCTTACGCAAGCTGGATTCCCATGCCTACCATCGCAGCAATCCTTCTTCAGGTAGCTTACAATATGTCAGGCTGGAGAGAAATCGTAACCTTGTTAAAATCAGCGCCCAAGAGCGATATTTTAGTACTTTTGGTTACCTTCTTCTTAACCGTAATTTTCGACCTTGTAGTGGCGATTGAAGTTGGTATGGTACTTGCGGCAATTCTCTTTATGAAGAGAATGAGCGATGTAACCGATGTGCAGTCGTGGAAGTACATTGATGATGAAAACGACAAAGACAGCATTGACTTAAAAGTGGTGCCTGCAAACACCCGTGTATACGAATTAAGCGGTCCTTTATTCTTCGGTGTTGCGGATAAAATTATGAATATTTCCTTAGACGGCGACCACAACTGCCTTGTACTTCGTATGAGAAGTGTAAATGCAATTGATGCCACCGCAATGCGTAACCTGGATAAAATCCGTCACGCCTGCCGTAAAAAAGGTATTACCTTGATTTTATCCCACGTAAATGAACAACCTATGAATGTTATGAAGAAATCAGGCTTTTATGACAAGGTTGGTGCCGAGAACTTCTGCGCGCACATTGATGATGCATTAAAGAGAGCAGAAAGCTTGGCTGAATAATAAAATATTTCCTTGGAAGTACGCATATATAAATGTGCGTACTTTCCGCGGTTATTTAAAGATGAAATATATTCCGATTTTTGGGTGCATTCTTTCATAAATTATATTTAAGGGAAGGATTTTTGTGTTTCAATTAAGGACCGTTTAAGAACGTCGGCACTTAATGAGTGCAAATGTAATGTAGCACGAATTTAGTGCTCGCTACGATTCTTAACCGAGCGAAAGCGTGTCCGTATTGAACACAAAATATCCGCCCCTAATAAATATACGAAGAAGCATCCAAAAATCGGTTCAATTCCAAGAAACAGGAGAGAAGACACATGGCTGAAATGACACCCATGATGCAAAAATATATGGAAACCAAGCAGGAATACCCGGATTGTATTCTTTTTTATCGTTTGGGCGACTTTTATGAGATGTTCTTTGAAGATGCCATTACGGCGTCCAGAGAGCTTGAAATCACCCTGACCGGTAAAAGCTGCGGTTTGGAAGAACGTGCACCTATGTGTGGCGTTCCTTTTCATGCGGTGGACGGCTATTTGAATAAATTGGTTTCAAAAGGTTACAAGGTTGCCATCTGCGAACAGGTGGAGGACCCCAAAACCGCCAAAGGCCTTGTAAAACGTGAGGTTACACGTGTGGTAACACCCGGTACAAACCTTAATATTCAGGCATTGGAAGAAAGTAAAAACAACTTCCTTATATGTATTTCTTATTTTACCAATTCCATCGGAATCTCCGTGGCTGACGTTACCACAGGCGATTATTTCCTTGCGGAAGTAACGGATTTAAAGCGTTTGTTTGATGAAATATGCAAGTATAACCCTTCGGAAATCATTTGCAACGAAGCTTTTATGGTGAGCGGATTTGACATTGAGGACTTAAAAGGCCGAATGAATACAAGCGTGTATACTTTGGATAACCGCTATTTTGATGAGGCGGCTTGTAAAAAATGTCTGCAGAAGCATTTTAAGGTAAGTTCCCTGATTGGTATGGGTGTGGAAGATTTTCCGGCAGGAATTATTGCTGCAGGTGCATTGATGCTGTATTTGCAGGATACCCAGAAGATTTCCCTTGCACATTTTACCCATTTGTATCCGTATGCAACCGGGAAATATATGTTGCTTGACAGTTCTACAAGACGTAATTTGGAGCTTACGGAAACTTTGCGTGAGAAGCAGAAACGCGGTTCTCTTCTTTGGGTTTTGGATAAAACCAAGACTGCCATGGGTGCAAGAACATTAAGACATTTTATCGAGCAACCCTTGATTTACAAAGAGGATATCGAGCACAGACAGGGCGCGGTTGAGGCGCTGTTTAAGGATAGTATTTCACGTGATGAATTGCGTGAGTATTTGAATCCGATTTATGATATGGAGCGTTTGCTTAGTAAAGTAAGCTATCAGTCCATCAATCCCCGGGATATGATTGCTTTCCGTAATTCCTTGGAGATGCTTCCGCATATTAAGGCTGTGCTTGAAAGCTTTGAAAATCCGCAGATTGTGGAGCTTCGCGATGAAATTGATGATTTAAAAGATGTATATAAAATGATTTTTGATGCCATTGTGGAAGAGGCACCGCTCCAGTCCAAAGAGGGCGGAATTATCAAAGAAGGATATAATTCTGATATTGATTACCTTCGCAATGCCAAGTCAGAGGGTAAAAACTGGCTTGCTGAGCTTGAAAATACAGAGCGTGAGCGTACAGGCATCAAGAATTTGCGCGTGAAATTTAATAAAGTTTTCGGTTATTATCTTGAGGTCACTAATTCATACCTGAATTTGGTACCGGAAGAGTATATCCGTAAGCAGACTTTAACCAATGCGGAGCGTTTTACAACGGTTCGTTTGAAAGAGTTGGAAGATACGATTCTCAATGCGGAAGATAAATTAAATAACCTGGAATATGAAGAATTCTGTAAAGTACGTGATTACATTGCAGCGCAGTTGGAGCGTATCCAGCGTACTGCCAAAGCGGTCGCAACTTTGGATGCCTTGTGTTCTTTAGCTTATGTTGCGGAACAGAATCATTATGTGAAACCGACGTTAAACGAAAAGGGTATTATCGATATTAAGGACGGAAGACACCCCGTTGTTGAGAAAATGATCCAGCACGATATGTTTATCCCTAATGATACCTTTTTGGATAATAACAATCACTGTATTTCGGTTATTACAGGCCCGAATATGGCCGGTAAGTCAACATATATGCGTCAGACTGCTTTGATTGTGTTAATGGCGCAAATCGGTTCCTACGTGCCTGCAGGCAGTGCAAAAATCGGCGTTGTGGATCGTATTTTCACCCGTGTCGGTGCGTCTGATGACCTTGCCAGCGGTCAGAGTACTTTTATGATTGAGATGAATGAAGTGTCTAATATCTTGCGTAACGCTACAAGTAAGAGTCTTCTGATTCTTGACGAAATCGGTCGCGGTACGTCAACTTTCGATGGTTTGAGTATTGCCTGGGCGGTGATTGAGCACATCAGCAATCGTAAATTGCTTGGTGCGAAGACTTTGTTTGCCACACATTATCACGAATTGACCGAACTTGAGGGCAAAATGAGTAACGTCAACAACTATTGCATCGCTGTCAAGGAAAAGGGCGACGATATTGTTTTCTTACGTAAAATTGTCAAAGGCGGAGCTGACAAGAGCTATGGTATTCAGGTTGCCAAGCTTGCCGGTGTGCCCGATATGGTCATTGACCGTGCGAAAGAAATTGTGGAGCAGTTGACAGATAATGATATTATCGAGAAGGTTCAAAGCATTGCGCAACCTATCGGTAAGGCTGATAAAAAAGCTTCCGTACCCAAGTATGATGAGGTGGATTTGGCACAGTTCTCATTATTTGATACGGTAACGGACGAGGATGTAATCGCTGAATTAAAAGAGATTGATATTACAACCCTGACACCGTTAGATGCTATGAATACATTATATCGATTGCAGAATAAATTGAAGAATCGGTGGTAGTTGCGGTAAGAACGGATGCTATAAATTCTTGGAAGGTTGAAGGAAAAAGGTGTAACAAATGATGTCATATCAAAATGTAATCGGGAAGTATTTGTATATAGCAGCAATCAGACAGAGGGCAAATGCCTGGAATAAAAGATACAGAATATTACACAAAAAACAGATATGTAACCATTTGGTTGATATGAAAGCGCTTGTGAATCTTCTTGAAAGCGAAGATTTGGACCAAATAAGGAATGGGATTCTTGATTATGCTGCTAAGTATAAAGAAGAAACACCGGTTCTGTCCGGCAGTGAGGAATATTCAGAGGAATATTGCATTCTTAATCGGTTTATGATTTCTTTATTGGATGTTTCGATAAAAGAAACTACTAAAAGGATTACGGATTGGAAATGTGTTGCACATAAACTTGATGTTTTTCATAATCTTCCTAAAGTATATTTGAGTAGTGAAAAGGAATGTGGGTGCAGTAATAGACTTTCTATTGAGGATGCTTATTCATTCGCCGATATGGTCGCAAATGATGATGAAAAGGCCGAATTAATGCAGATGAGATTATTAATTAAATAATTTGACAAATTTCTGTTTTACAATGCTTCCGCCCTGTTGACACTTACATAGACAATAAGGAACGTAAAAATGAAAGAAAGAACTGAACTTAGTATGCAGTTGTATCACATGCTGGTGGAACGGGGATATCCGGAAGCCCTTTGTGATTTGATCACACGAAATTTGAATACCGATTTTACGGCAGGAAGAATGATTGGCTATCTTTCACATTATTCTTATCTTCCGGAAGGCGAATTGGTGGATGAGATGTTGTCGATTCTTAGTGACCGTAATGCAATTATGCAAAAGAAAGAGTCAGAGAAAGCGCAAGCTGCATTAAATGAATTGTACAGAGTTGGATTTGCTTCGGAAGAGGATGAATAGTTTGTATCTTTAAACCATTCACGTATAAAAAGTTGGGCAGAGGAAAATTTTATATGTACTTAAGGAACAAAGCAATTCTTATTTATAAAATTAAAAATGTAATATTTAATGTGATTGGTTGTCTTTGGGTTTTGGTGTCAACGTGGAATATTTTATCCCTAATCAGTACCTATTGGAATGATTGGCAAACGGTATTTTATGCAAATTCTTTTTTGGGAAGCGTGATTCGACTTCCGCTTGCTGCAATTCTGTTACTGATTGCGGGCATATCCAAGCGTTGGATCGAAGATGCGGTGTTTTATTCCGGCTATTTTGAAGGGAATTTGGATGGTTATGTTTCCTTTACGGAGTTAGAAAAGACTACAGGAATTCCTTCTTGGTGGATTCGGGTTCAGTTAGGCTTCTTTTCGCTGCTTTATATGAAAAATTATAAAATACAAAGCATTGATAATGTATCAACCATTGTATTAAACAGCAAAACCAGTACCTGTGAATGCCGAAATTGCGGTGCAATCATTGAGAAAAAGGAATATTTTACGGGAAGTTGTAAATATTGCGGTAGTTCGGATTTGTTTGCAAGGGTTTTAACCAAGGATGGCTTTTACAGTATTTCCAATGAGAGAGCAAAGGAAAGCCATAATATCAGTTTTTATAATAAAAAAAGCTATCCTTTCATGAAGTTGTTATTTTTAGCCGGACCTATGATGGGTGTTGCGGTTATTGTAATTTGCCTTTTTATGAGTCTTGATAATGCTTCTAAGGTAAATGATGAGGATTATATCAAAGAATATCAATATGAGATGATTGAATCCGGTCAGGCACCGCCTACTGCAGAAAACATTCAAAATGATTTGAAGGATTTGGTCATTATGGGCATTATGACTATGCTGGTGTTAACGCCTGTGGTGATCATTGGTTTTACACGATCGAACAGTGTTATGATACTTGAGCCCTGCGGATATTTTTTTGAGAGATGTAAGCAGCCTTTTGTGAATATTATGGAGGTTCCCATTGTTCGCAAAAAGATGTATCCAAGTATGGGGATTCGAACAATCCGCCGTGCCATGCGCTTTGGATACCTGAAAAATTGTACCTTGGATATGAATGAAGGCAACCTACGTGTTGCCCTTGCACGTAAAATTGTGAAAGATGCCTGCCCGCATTGCAATGCGCCTATTGTCGGGGCGGTTGATGCAAATTATACCTGTAAATATTGCGGTAAAACCATTATGGGCGTTGTTGAGAAAAAATAGTATTTTTTTGCGACTTAGTAAACCCCTGTCTGGTGTTATATATGTAGATATAATTAGCTTGTCGTACGAACGACAAACTTCACTTCATAGGTGTTTTATAGGAGGAATAATATGATTTTAGGAATTAACCAAACATCATCAGTAAAGGTAAACAGATTTGAAATCAGCAAGGACAATCAGGTGATTTACACCGCAGATGCGCCCTGGGGACCTATTCATTTGAAAGAGTTTCATTTAATGGATGCACAGGGTAATATGATTTATACTACGAAGTATGAAACGGCACAGAATATGGTATCCCAGTTCTTGCCTTACAATTATTTGTTTACCGGTGACCAGGAGTTTGAGCGCTATGGTGTTGTAGATATGGGCGGTAATGAAGTTGGTGCCTTTTATCTTGAGAAGACCGCTATTTTAAAAGCGCAAATTTGCCTGGAATATTTCGGAAAGTTGATTGTAGGTTACAGAAGAGTACTTGGTACTATGGAATATGTAACCTTTTATGACGGCGAAAACATTGTTGGCCAGTTGACCAAATCTAATAGGGTAATTGCTGACAATAAAGACAACTATATGATCCATTTTGTGGACGGATATGAGAGTCTGGAAGCGGTTCTTGCTTTCTTTGTAATTTATTATGATTACAGATATTACAATAATACAGCCAAGGCACATAAGGGCGTAAAATACGTATATAAGAAGAGTTACGACAGAAATATTGATAAATATGATCCTGATTTTATCAGAAGAAACTTCGGAGAAGAAGAAACTGCCCGTATGGATGCCTTTTTTGAAGAAAGTGTAAAGAAGGCAAATCCTATGAATATGAAGGTATTCTGGATTATTTTTGGTTCCTGCTGGGCTGTTGGAATTATTATTACATTGATTGTGCTTTTTGCCACCGGCGTTCTGTATTTGCCGTTTATTTGGTAAATGCATAATAAATGTATATTGATATAAGATTGATATTGTTTACTGATTTTTTTGACAGATATTTTTGTTTGTAATTTTGAAATATGATTTTTTATGAAAGGACACATCGGATAAATGCCTGAAATTAAGTTACTGGATAGTCAGACAATTGATAAAATTGCTGCCGGTGAAGTGGTAGAAAAGCCTGCCAGCGTGGTAAAAGAACTGGTGGAAAATGCTATGGATGCCGGGGCGAAGGCGATTACCGTGGAAATCAAAGGTGGTGGTATTGATTTGATTCGTATTACCGACGATGGTTGCGGTATAGATGCAAGCCAGTTGCCTAAGGCTTTTCTTCGTCATGCGACCAGCAAAATTGAGTCTGATGCGGACCTTTTTTACTTACAGACTTTAGGGTTCCGTGGCGAGGCGCTTGCCAGTATTTCTGCGGTTGCGCAGGTTGAAATGATTACCAAAACGAAGGATTCCTTAACCGGAACACGTATTGTGATTGAAGGCGGTGTGCAGAAGGAATTGGAAGAAATCGGCGCACCTGACGGAACCACGATTCTGGTGCGTAATCTCTTTTATAATACTCCTGCAAGAAAGAAGTTCTTAAAGTCTGCCATGACAGAAGGAACCCATATTGTTGAATTAATGCAGCATATGGCGCTGAGTATGCCGGCAATGTCTTTTAAGCTTGTGGTAAATAATGCCGTGAAGTTCCATACTTCCGGTAACGGCGATTTAAAAGAAGTGATTTACCGTATTTACGGACGTGATACTACGAAGGCGTTGATTCCTGTTAAAGTGGAGCAGGACGGTATTACGATTGAAGGCTATCTTGGAAAACCTGAATTATCCCGCGCAAACCGCGCTTTTGAGAATTATTTCGTGAACCGTCGGTATGTGCGCAGTAATTTTATATCAAAAGGGATTGAAGAAGGTTACAAAGGCTTTATGATGCAGCATCAGTTTCCTTTCTGTGTGCTGCATATCAATGTGGATACTACGGCGTTGGACGTAAATGTGCACCCGACTAAAATGCAGGTTCGTATGTCGAATCAGGAGCAGTTGGTGCGCACACTTGTGGACAGTATTCATAACAGTTTAAGCGGCAAGGAAATGATTCCGGAAGCAAAACTTGTGAAGGAGGAAGTTACGGAAGAACGCATTACTACGCCGGAACCTTTTGAAAAGGAACGTTTAAAAGACTGGAAAGAAAGCGAAGCGGAACGAATTCGTGCGGATAAAGGCGGGGCACAGGTGCCAGGAACCGAGAATTTGGCCAACAAACCGTCCATTACGTCTGCTGAAAATTCTGTTAATGAAAAGAAAGAAGATTATATCGACCTTACAGCAGTAAAAAGACCTTTCTCAAATCCGGAAATCAAATTAAATCCGACAATTGGCATAATGCCCGAGAAGAAGCGTTTTGAGAGTGATTTGTTCTTTGCGGATGAAGAAGATGAAAATGTGAAGGTTGAAACTGGTGAAGCAGGTGTAAATTGTGAATCAGGCGAAGGTGATTCTTCTATCGATTCGAATGTGTTGGCAGATATTAATTCGGCAGATGCAAGTAACTTGACTGTTTTAGATAATTCGAATGCAGTTTCAAATAAACCTGTATCACCGTTCGCCCAGGAAATCATCATCGAAAAGCCTGAACAGATGGATTTGTTCGAAGAAAAACTTCTGACAGAAGAGAAACGTCGTGATTTCAAGGTTTTAGGACAGGTTTTTAAGACTTATTGGCTGATTGAGTTTGAAGATAAGCTTTATGTGATGGACCAGCATGCGGCCCACGAAAAGGTGAAATTTGAAGCTTTTATGGAGAAATACCGCGAGAAGGAGATTTTATCGCAGAATTTGGCACCTGCCATTGTGGTAAGCTTATCGCCTAGTGATTCTTTGGTCTATGAGGGGCATAAAGATGTCTTTGAAGGATTTGGCTTTGAAATTGATTCTTTCGGTGGAAATGAATTGATGTTGCGTGCCATTCCGGTGGATTTGTACGGTGCTGATGCCAAGGAAATGTTCCTTGCGATTCTGGAAGAGTTGGCGCAGGTACATTCTGCAGGGCGAATTGAAATCATCGAAGACAGAATTGCGACTATGGCTTGTAAAGCCGCTGTAAAAGGCAATAATGCCATGACGTTTGAGGAAGTATCGGCACTTTTGGACCAGCTTTTAACCCTAGAGAATCCTTATCAGTGTCCCCATGGAAGACCGACGATGTTTTCCATGACCAAGTATGAGATTGAGAAGAAGTTTAAGAGAATTGTGTGATGAGTGATGCAACAAAACTTTATAGCTGATTATATTAGTTTTTGCAGAATGAAATGAGGTACATTATGCAGGAGAAACTGATGGAAGAAAAAAATATGGAAGAAATCAATATGGAACAAACAACAGAAGAGGGCAATGGAAAGAAGAAAAAGAAACGCGGAAGTTGCGGAATGATTTTTTTGATTGCAGTTGTGTGTTTTATGGCATTTGTTGTTATAAATTGCATAAGAAATTATGGTGTAAGAACTGATTTTGATTCTATAGATGAATTTGAGGAGTATGGTGGTGTTGTTTATGGCGAAATACCTGAAAGCGCAAGCAACATAAAATATTATTGTAATAAGATTTCTATATTTGGTCTTGAAAGCGCATATTCATTTGTTATTAATGACATAGATGAATTTAATGCTTTTATGGAAATAAACGGATATGAAATTCATAGCGAAGACACTGTTGAAGAATTTACAGTTAATCCGCCCAAATATACAGATGAATTTGAGATACGAGATTGGCATGAGTATGTTGCAGAGGAATCTATAAATGATTACATTGTATTAAATTATTATTCCTTTGATGCTTCTTATAATGCAGTGCTTGTGAATAAAGAAACTCGAAAATTTGTTGTGATTTATTATGCGACTTTATAGTGTAAAATGGGAGATAAAATGGAGAAAATAGGAAAATTCTTATTTAAAGTAGGAAAATGTTTAGTAATTGTATTTTTATGTCTAATTATTTTATTTATTGTGCTTTATAAAATTGGTTATCCCGGCAAGAAGACGAAATTTGATTCCGTAGATGCGTTTGTGGAATATGGCGGAATCATTTTAGTAGATATTCCGGAGGGGGCTGAAGATATCAAGTATTATTGCAATGTGAATTTCGGAGATTTGCAAAGTGCATATTCATTTGTGATAAATAATGAAGAAATCTACGATGCATTTATGGAAGTAAATGAGTTTGAGATTCATGATGACAGAACCGTAGAAAAATATATGACAGATCCACCTATGTACGGCGGTGAATTTCCGATTCGTAAGTGGTATAAATATGTTGTAGAGGAAGACATATCTGATTATATATTCTTGGAATACGATTCTTTTGATGGATCATTTTCTGCAATTCTTATGGATGAAGAAAGCAGAAGGTTTGTTATAATCAGACATAGTGTTTTATAAACATAGATTCTGCCGAGAGTGCACCGTAAGCGATGCAACATTTGATAAAAATCACATAAAAAGGAAACGAGGAAATGAAAAACAAAAGTATATTAAAGAAAATCACTATTGCCTTAGGAATTATTTTGATTTTAGTCATAGCACTATTTATAATCTTTATAATTAGATTTCCCGGTGACAAAACGGAATTTAATACAGTGGATGAATTTATTGCTGAGGGGGGCTGCTTTTTTGGTGATGTACCCGAAGGCGCAGAAGATTTCAGATATTTCTATTCCAGAGTGCCTTTCTGTTTAAAAAGTATTGTTTCATTTTCGGTAAATGATACAGAAGATTATGATGCTGTAATGGAATATTATAAAGATGCTGTAGTTGGCTCGCCAACAGCTAATTATACCGATGATGGATGGGTTGGACATCATCCTTATTGGAATACGTTTATTGAAAATCCTTCTTATAAGGTGACTTATACGGAGGAAGAATTAGAAGAAATGGCATATTTGGAAGAAAATTATACAACTATGGATTACAAGGAGATTCTGTCTTTATCAAGACATAAATATGGTTTTTTATTTGGATATGGGGCCAAAGTAAGCGATTTTAGTGAAACAAAGTATTATCATGAGTTTCCGTTATATGATTGGTATAATAATGTTATTGACGAAAGTTTAGATGATTATACAGTTATATCTTATGATTATTTCGATGGCACCTACCATGCCGTTCTTGTTAATGAAGAAAGCAGACGATTTGTAATGATTAGATTTATAACTATTTAAATTGGAGTAATTATGCCAAAAACCAAATTAATTATCCTTGCCGGTCCTACGGCAGTGGGCAAAACAGACAATTCCATACGACTTGCCAAGGCTGTAAACGGTGAGATTATTTCTGCGGATTCCATGCAGGTTTATAAGCGTATGGATATCGGTTCTGCTAAAATAATGTCGGAAGAAATGCAGGGCATCAAACATTATTTGATTGATGTGTTGGAGCCTAAGGAAGAATTCAACATCGTACGTTTTCAGACCATGGCAAAAGAAGCGATGGCTGAAATTTATGCCAAGGGTAAAATACCTATTTTGGTAGGCGGAACCGGCTTTTATATCCAGTCTCTTTTGTATGACATTGAATTCAAAGAAGAGGAAGAGGCGAATATTCAATTGCGTGAAGAATTGCAGCGTTTTGCCGATGAAAACGGAAAAGAAGCCTTGCACGAGCGTTTAAAAGCTGTAGACCCTGAGTCGGCCGAAGCAATTCCTGCGGGCAATGTAAAAAGAGTCATTCGAGCTTTGGAATTTTATGAGACCCATCATGAGAAGATTTCCGCACATAATGCAGAACAGGCCGAGAAGGAATCGCCTTATAATTATGCTTTTTTTGTGCTGACAGACGACAGGAAGCTTCTGTATGAACGAATCGAGAAAAGAATTGATATCATGTTGGAAAAAGGCCTGATTGACGAGGTAAAAGCATTACAGGCGGAAGGCTTGAATCGTAATTTTATATCCATGCAAGGCTTGGGATATAAGGAAATTCTGGCATATTTAGAGGGCGAGATTTCTTTGGAGGAAGCGGTTTATATCTTAAAGCGTGATACCAGGCATTTTGCGAAGCGCCAGATTACCTGGTTTAAACGGGAAAAGGACGTAAAATGGCTTAATAAAAGCGAATTCGGGCATAATGATGATGCGGTGTTTGAAGAGATGATGCGATATCTCAAAGAAAAGAACATTGTTGAGTAATTTTAGGTTAATAAAAAGATTGCGCAGATAATTGCCAATTTAAAGAAATAATTTAAAGGAATGATGCAAGATGAATTTAGAAAACATCAAACAACAGGGTTACAACTTAACGAAAGAACTTATAGAAGTATCTAAAATCAAAGAAGGCCAGCTTCTTGTTATCGGCTGTTCCACCAGTGAAGTGGCAGGACAGGGAATCGGTTCTTTCTCAAGTCCGGAATTGGCTGAAAGCCTTTTTGAAGGCATATATACAGCAACCAAGGAAGCCAAAGTTTATCTTGCAGCCCAGTGTTGCGAACACTTAAACCGTGCTTTAATTCTTGAAGCTGAAGCGGCAGAGAAGTACGGGTATGATGAAGTGAATGTAATGCCGCAACCTAAGGCCGGCGGTTCTTTTGCAACTGCGGCATATAAGACTTTTACAAGTCCGGTGGCAGTGGAGCATGTCAAAGCACACGCCGGTATGGATATCGGTGATACCTTGATCGGTATGCATTTAAAAGATGTGGCAGTTCCTGTCCGCTTATCTACAGATAAAATCGGGGAAGCGCACGTGGTTTGCGCAAGAACCAGAGCGAAATTTATTGGTGGTTCAAGAGCTGTATATGATGAGAGCAAATTATAATTTATATGCGCGAAAAGATAATGAAAGCATATGAATTTTATAATATATAATTAATGTTTTACGAATGAAACAAAAGAAATATAAACATAAATTACAAAGGTTTGGTACACAATAATGACTGAAAATATTTATAAGAACATGGGCATTTCCGACGCTCTTTACAACTATGCGTCAGAGGTTTTACAAGAATTGGAACCAAGATTTGCTGAAATCGATAAAATGGCTGAAATTAACCAGATGAAGGTGCTTGCGGCTATGCAAAAGAACCAGGTCAGCGAGGCTTGTATGCTTGGAACCAGCGGTTACGGATACAGCGATATCGGACGTGATACCTTAGAAAGAGTGTATGCTGATGTTTTTCATACGGAAGATGCCTTGGTGCGTCCCCAGATTACCTGCGGAACCCATGCTCTTGCATTGGCGTTGATGAGTAATTTACGCCCCGGAGACGAGCTTTTAAGTCCTGTAGGCAAGCCCTACGATACCTTAGAGGAAGTTATTGGTATCCGCGATTCGAAGGGTTCCTTAAAAGAATACGGCGTTAGCTATAAGCAGGTTGATTTGTTGCCGGATGGTACTTTTGACTATGATAATATCGCCAAGGCAATCAATGAAAAGACAAAACTTGTTACCATTCAGCGTTCCAAAGGATATCAGACCAGACCGTCTTTTGGCGTAAAAGAAATCGGTGAGCTGATTAAATTTGTAAAGAACATCAAACCTGACGTGATTTGTATGGTGGATAATTGTTACGGCGAGTTTGTGGAAGAATTAGAACCTTCTGATGTTGGTGCGGATATGGTAGTCGGTTCTCTGATTAAAAATCCCGGTGGCGGACTTGCGCCTATCGGCGGTTACATCGCCGGTAAACAGGAATGCGTCGACAATGCAGCTTATAGACTTACTTCTCCCGGTTTAGGAAAGGAAGTCGGTGCATCTTTGGGCGTGTTAAAAGACTTTTATCAGGGCTTTTTCCTTGCGCCTACCGTTGTTGCCAACGCAGAAAAAGGTGCGATTTTCGCAGCAAGTCTCTATGAAAAGTTAGGATATCCAGTAATCCCTACGGGCGCAGAAGAACGTCATGATATTATTCAGGCAATTACTTTAGGTTCGCCCGAAGCCGTTATTGCATTTTGTCAGGGCATTCAGAAGTCATCACCGGTAGACAGCCACGTATTTGCAGAGCCTTGGGCAATGCCCGGGTATGACAGTGATGTCATTATGGCCGCAGGTGCTTTTGTATCCGGTTCGTCCATTGAATTAAGTGCGGATGCGCCTATAAAGGAGCCTTATGCGGTATATTTCCAGGGCGGTCTTACCTGGCCCCATGCAAAATATGGCATTATGATGTCAATGCAGTCATTAATGAATGCCGGAATTCTTGCAGTAGATGAAGAAACAGGCAGAATTGTACGCAAATAGTTTGATATGATTTTCGGATAATTTGTGTTTTTATGACAAAGCAAGGACAAATTTGCACGTAAAATGTCATTTTACAGTTGCGAAATAAGTCGAAATTTTTTCATCATATTTGGTATACATCATATTTTTTCTATGATAAAATAACTATGTTCATACGAAGAAATAAATGATTATTTTAAAATAAGTTTATTTGCAATCTATATGCCGCAAAAGGGCAGATAAATTACAAAAGAAAGGTATAACGTTATGACTAATAATGTTTTCGGTATCGATTTAGGTACAAGCACTATCCGAATTTTTAACGGTAGAAATTCTGCAACCATGGTTGAGAAGAACATGATTGCCATTGAGAATAAAAACAATGTTTTTGCATACGGAGATTCTGCATTTGAAATGTACGAAAAGGCGCCTGACAATATTCAGGTTACCTATCCTTTGACAAGCGGTGTTATCGCGGACATTAAGAATATGCAGGTTCTTTTAAGATATTTTATCAATGACGTTTCCAAAGGGAATTACAAAAATTGCGAATACTATATTGCGGTTCCTACAGACGTAACTGAAGTGGAGAAGCGTGCTTTTTATGATTTGATTAAGGATGCAAATTTGAAACCCAAGAAGATTATGATGGTGGAAAAGGCAGTTGCAAACGGCATCGGACTTGGCGTAGATGTTAAGAATTCCCAGGGTGTTATGGTGGTTGATGTAGGATACAATACTACTGAAATTTCCATTCTTTCATTGGGTGGTATTGTTTTAAGTAAATTAATTAAAACCGGCGGATACAAGTTTGATGACGCTATTCGTGCTGCGGTTCGTAGAGAATACAATCTTTTGATTGGTTTTAAGTCTGCTGAGAAGCTTAAAATGAGCCTTCATGAATTAAAGCAGAAGAAGGAAAAGGCAGTTGTTTACGGGCGCGATATCGTTTCCGGACTTCCTATGGAACGTGAAATTCCTACAGAGTTGGTGGACGAATGCTTGCGAGAACATTTTAAGACTATTATTGATAATGTAAAAATCATTTTAGAGCGCACTCCGCCCGAGTTGTCTGCGGATATCTATCGAAACGGACTTTATTTAACCGGTGGCGGTTCTTTGGTAAGCGATTTCGGCACCATTCTTGCAAATGGAACCGGTTTGAAAGTAAACGTAGCGGATCAGGCCGTGGAAAGTGTTATTGACGGAATTGCTGAAATTATCAAGAACGATAAGTTTAAATCCGTTGCATATGTTCGATAAAAGGATGTTAGTATGAGCCCTCTTGTTAAAAGAAAAAAAGAAAGGTTCAAATTGCCGGTAAAATACTGGATTTTGATTTTGTCTGCAGTATGTGTTTTACTGATGTGTTTGACCTTTATGACTGATTTTAAATTTAATACGGCAAACTTTATTGTGGGCTATACCGTTGTGCCTTTTCAGAACGGTTTGAGCAAGGTTGGCGGATATTTAACTGATAAAGCGGAACTTCTGGCGCAAATCAAGGATTTGCTGGCTGAGAATGAAGCCCTGCAACAGCAGGTGGACGAGCTTACTATTGAGAATACGGCGTTGATGCAGGATAAGTATGAGTTAAACACTTTGCGTGAACTCTATGCATTGGATCAGCAGTATTCCGATTACGATAAAGTCGGTGCCCGCATTATTATGGGCGGTTCCAATAACTGGTTTGATACTTTTGTAATTAACAAAGGTTCCAATGACGGCATCGAGCCTGATATGAATATTATGGCAGGAAGCGGTCTTGTGGGACGAGTTGTGGAAACAGGGCCTAACTGGGCGCAGGTTGTATCTATTATTGATGATACTTCAAATGTCAGCGCTACGGTTTTATCTACTTCGGATAATTTGATTGTAAGTGGTGACTTATCTACCATGGAGAACGGTTATATCCGTTTCAGCCAGCTTGTGGATGAAGATGACCAGGTGGTAGTAGGCGATAAAGTTGTAACTTCCGACATCAGCGACCGCTATCAGCCGGGTATTTTAATCGGATATATCAGTTACATAGAAGAAGATTCCAACAACCTGACCAAGTCAGGATATATTACACCGGCGGTGGACTTTGAGCATTTGAGCGAAGTGCTGGTGATTACAGAACTAAAGCAAACCATTGATTAAGGCAGGATTATGAAAAAAGTCATTACTACGGTTATTTTGATTTTCATATCGTTTATTTTGCAAAGTACGGTCTTTCGTGCCATTGCAATTCAAGGGATTGTGCCCAATCTTTTGATTATTCTTACAGCCTGCACCGGTTTTATGCAGGGAGAGCGATATGGTGTGTTTACCGGTTTTTTCTGCGGACTTTTGATGGATATATTTTTCTTTGATATTATTGGATTTTATGCACTTTTATATATGTATATCGGATATATGAACGGCTTATTCCATAATATCTTTTATCCGGATGACATTAAACTGCCCCTGATTATGATTACGGCCAGTGATTTGCTTTATTCATTGGTTGTTTATATGTTGTTGTTCCTGTTAAGAAGCAGATTTGACTTCGGTTATTATTTCTTAAATATTATTTTGCCGGAGTTGGTTTATACCATTTTTGTTGCGGTTATCTTTTATCCGCTGTTGCTATTGATATCGGATTTATTCAGACGTGCAGAGAAGAGAAAAGAGGAGTAGAAGCCCTTGTTTAATAAATGGAAAGAATCGATTGTTACAGTAATTTCATCCAGACTTTTTGTGCTTCTTATTGCCTTTATTCTTCTTTGTTCTACACTTGTATATAGATTGTTTGATTTACAGATTGTCAAAGGTGAAGATTATCTTAATAATTTTCAGTTAAAAATCGTCAGAGAGCGTTCGCTACCAAGCACCCGAGGAAATATTTATGATTGTAACGGTAATTTGCTGGCTTATAATGAGCTGGCTTATAATATTACCCTTGAGGATGTTTATGAGTCAGGCAGTGACAAGAATGCAAACATTAACGATACAATTTATCGTCTGATAAAGTTAATTGAGCAGAACGGTGATGAAGTAATCAGTGATTTCAATATCCGTGTGAATGAAGACAATGAATATGTTTTTACGGTGGAAGGCACCAAATTACAGCGTTTCCTTGCGGATATTTATGGTAAGAAATATACTTCGGATTTGGATTATGATGAGAAAACAGCCACACCGGATGATGTTATTGAATATTTATGCAGTCGTAAGAAGTACGGTATTGGTTACTATGAAGAACCCGGTGTAAGTTCATCTTTTGTTCCCGGTGGTGGATACACGAAGGAAGAGATTGTTCAAATTATAACCATTCGATATGCCTTATCTTTGAACAGTTATCAGAAGTATATCGTAACAACCGTTGCCTCCGATGTTTCGGAAGAAACCCTCGCGGTGGTTATTGAAAACAGCGATGTTTTACCCGGCGTAAGCGTTGCCCAGGATACCATCCGTAAATATAACGATTCCGTATATTTTTCACAGATTATCGGTTATACCGGTAAAATTTCCAATGAGGAATATGCAGTTTTATCGGAAGAAAATGAAAACTATTCATTGAATGACTACGTAGGTAAAACCGGTATTGAGCAGTCTATGGAAAGCTATTTGCAGGGTATAAAAGGTTCGGAAACCATTTACGTAGATAATATGGGTAAAATCATTGAAACAGCAGATTATGTGGAACCCATTGCGGGCAATGATATTTATTTAACCATTGATAAGGATTTGCAGATTGCGGTTTATAATATTTTGGAACAAAAAATTGCAGGTATTCTTGTAAATAAAATCAGAAATACCAAGGTAAGTCCTGAAGACGAAGATTCCAACGATATGTATATTCCCATTGATGATGTATATTTTGCACTTTTTAATAATAATGTCATTGATACTTCACGTTTCTCACAGAGCTATGCCAGCGAGACCGAAAAGGCGGTTTATGAGAAGTTTTTAACCAAAAAGGAAAATGTATCCGCTGAGTTGTATGATGAATTGATGGTAAGTGCAACGCCTTATAATAGGTTGTCTAAGGAATACCAGAATTATGAAAGTTACATTGTATCGATGCTTATGTCTGATAACCATGGTGTTTTGATTCGTGATGAAATTGATACTACAGATGCTACATATATTGCATGGACCAAGGACGAAACCATTAGTTTAAAGGAATACTTGAATTATGCAATTTCCATGAACTGGGTTGATACTACAAAGCTTGATTTGGAAGTGCAGTATTCTGACTCTGATGAAATTTATGCAGGGTTGGTGGATTATATCATTGAATCCCTGCAGAATAATTCAGAATTCAACAAGAAATTGTATAAATATATGATTGCCAATAATAACATTTCCGGAAAACAGATTTGTATTATTTTATGGGACCAGGATTTGATTAATGTGGAAGAGTCGCAGATTACCGGTTTGAAGTCAGGGCGGATTTCTTCATATAATTTTATCATTGATTGTATTTCTAATTTAGAGATTACACCGGCGCAATTGGCCCTTGATCCCTGTTCCGGTTCCTGTGTTATTACGGATGTAAATACCGGCGATGTGAAAGCTTTGGTTTCTTATCCGGGATATGACAATAACCGTCTGGCAAATTCAGCAGATTCTGAGTATCTTGCCCGCTTAAACAGCGATTTGTCAAGACCGTTGTGGAATTATGCAACCCAGAATAAAAGTGCCCCGGGTTCTACGCTTAAGATGCTTGTTTCTGTTGCCGGATTGGAAGAGAATGTTATTACACTAAACGAAGATATTAAGTGCGAAGGCAGTTTTGATAAATTAACCGGAACAATTCACAGATGTTGGATTTATCCCGGTGCCCACGGACGTTTGGACCTTACGGAAGCGATTGCAAATTCTTGTAACTGTTTCTTTTATGAAGTAGGATATCGTATGTCTCAGGATGTAGACGGTTATAATGCAAACGTGGGTATTGATACCCTTTCAAAATATACGGATTTGTTCGGCTTGAGTGAACCTTCCGGCGTGGAAATTTCGGAAGCAAGCCCACAGGTATCCGATGCGTTCCCTGTTCCTTCCGCAATCGGTCAGGGTACACATGCCTACACAACAGTAGGTTTGGCAAGATATGTCACTGCAGTTGCAAATAACGGTAAGGTTTATAACCTGACGCTGATTGACAAAGTTACCGATACCAACGGTAATCTGCAGTTTGATAATAGCGCAGAATTGCGAAATGAAGTTGAATTGGATGATGATGTATGGGATGCAATCCATGCAGGTATGCGTCAGGTGGTTCAGAAAAAGGCATATTTTTCAACGGTTGCCGTTGAAGTTGCCGGAAAAACAGGTACTGCCCAGGAAACAAGTTCCCGTGCTGACCATGCGCTTTTTGTTGGATATGCCCCTTATGAAGATCCGGAAATCGCTATAGCAATTCGAGTCTTAAACGGTTATACCTCGGATTATGCTGCGCAAATCACCAAGGATGTCGTAATGTATTATTACGGATTGGCAGAAGAAGATGAAATTATTACAGGTACGGCTGATCAACCACTGACTGCCACCACAACAGGAGACTAAAAAGGAGATTGCCATATGAAGAATGCAGTCAGAATTAAAAATACTTCCGGCGGAATGACCGTATATCTTGATGCACAGATGGAGTTTGAAGAACTTTTATCGGAAATCGGGAAAAAATTCGGTGAGTCTGCAAAGTTTTTTGGTAATGTTAAGACTGTATTGTCTTTGGAAGGACGTGAATTGTCCGAAGAAGAAGAGGCGCGGATTGTAGATGTAATTACTTTAAATACGCAGCTGGATATTGTATATCTTCTGGATAAAAGTCAGCCTGTTGTTACGGAACAGGAGCCTCAACAGGAGGTTGTGGCAGAAACTGTCAAAGAATTGATTCCGAGAAACGAAAGAGTTGTTTTTTATAAAAGATGTATTGAAGCGGGAGAAATCATCAGAGCGGATAAGGACCTTGTTATCTTTGGAAATGTTTCGGAAGATGCGGTTGTAATGTCCACCAACAGTATTTATATTTTCGGTGGCCTGTATGGTGAGGCGTATGCCGGCATCGACAACGGAGATGACTATGTAATTGCCGCAATGGATTTTATGCCCGAGAAAATCGGCATCGGAACATTGGAACACCAAGGAAAAAAGGTATCTCGCTGGATTAAGAAATCTGCGTTTGATTCCAAAATTGCATATGTAAAAGATAAAAAAATTGTAACAGACCAAATCACCAAAGAATTACTGAATAGTCTTGTCTAGACATATCAGATGACAAATATTTCTTAATACGTTCGCTTTGCCATAAGGAAAGCAGAATATGGAGGATAGTATGAGTGAAGTAATTGTCGTTACGTCAGGTAAGGGCGGGGTTGGTAAGACCACAACCTCTGCAAATGTCGGTACAGGTCTTGCATCTTTGGGTAAAAAAGTGGTTTTGATTGATACGGATATCGGTTTGAGAAACCTTGATGTTGTTATGGGACTTGAAAACCGTATCGTTTACAATCTTGTAGATGTTGTGGAAGGAAACTGCCGTATTAAACAGGCACTTATTAAGGATAAAAGATATCCGTCGTTATATCTTATGCCTTCTGCACAGACCAGGGATAAAACATCAGTGAATCCCGGACAAATGAAGAAAATGATTGCCGCATTAAAAGAGCAGTATGATTATGTTATATTGGATTGCCCGGCAGGTATTGAACAGGGTTTCCAGAATGCCATCGCGGCTGCAGACCGGGCTATTGTGGTAACAACACCGGAAGTATCGGCTATTCGCGATGCGGACCGGATTATTGGTCTTTTAGAAGCAAATGATTTTAATAAAATTGATTTGGTTGTGAACCGTGTCCGTAATGATTTGATTAAGCGCGGTGATATGATGTCAATTAATGATGTGGTGGATATTTTATCCATTCCTTTATTAGGCTTTGTTCCGGATGATGAGAATGTGGTGATTGCCACCAATCAAGGCGAACCGTTGGTAGGTTCCAATACATATGCAGGAATTGCATATATGAATATTACCAAGCGCGTTACGGGACTTGAAGTTCCGCCTATGGAATTCCCCAAGACTGTCACTTTCTGGACAAGAGTTTCGGATCTTTTCAAGAAGAAACAGGAGGTGTAGTCGATGAAAAATATATTTTCTGTTTTTAAAAGAAAAAAATCAAGTGATGTAGCTAAGGACAGATTAAAAATCCTTTTAATTTCCGACCGTGTTAACTGTTCGCCGGAGGTGTTGGAGCGCATCAAGGCGGATATTGCAGAAGTGATATCCAAATATATGAAGATAGATGTAAATACAATGGAAATACAAATATCCAAAACCGGAATGAAAAGCATAAATAATACCAAAACGCCTACACTTTATGCGAATATACCGATTTTGGACTTGAGAAACAAATAAGCTTATGGAGAACAATAATGCTTAGAAAATACCGTATCAAAGACTATGATTTTAAATTGGTCATTATGTTGATTGCAATCAGTATCATTGGTATTCTTGCAGTCGGCAGTGCCGAAAAAGAACTTCAGCAAAAACAACTTATGGGGTTTTTGCTGGGGCTTTTTCTGATGGTTGTGATTTCTCTCTTTGATTATGCTGTATTCCTAAGGTTTTGGTGGGTGATTTACGCCATTAATATGATACTTTTACTATTGGTTCTATTCTTTGGTAAAGAGGTCAGTGGTGCCCAGCGTTGGCTTGATATCGGTATTCAGTTTCAGCCTTCCGAATTGGCAAAAATTCTATTGATTCTATTCTATGCAAAGTTTATAATGAAATATGAGGAAAAAATTAATGATATTAAGGTTTTATTGTTTGCGATTCTGTTGGTCGCACCGGTGTTGCTTTTGATTGTAAATCAGCCGGATTTATCCACCACAATTATGATTTTTATAGTATTTTGTGCTATGTTTTTTGTGGGTGGAATATCTTACAAATATGTATTTGGAATCCTTGGTGTGGCAGTGCCGACACTGGTTATTCTTTTTATACAGATTTTACAGCCGGACCAGACCATTATCAGGGATTATCAGCGTAACCGTATTATGGCCTGGCTTCATCCGGAAGATTATGCAACTACGGAAGCTTACCAGCAGTTGAATTCCGTTATGGCTATCGGTTCAGGCCAGCTTTCGGGCAAGGGATTAAATAACAATGTTGTGAATTCCGTGAAGAACGGTAATTTTATTTCCGAACCGCAAACAGACTTTATTTTTACCATTATTGGTGAAGAATTAGGTTTTATCGGCGGTTGTCTTGTTGTACTTTTAGTTGTTGGAATTGCGGTAGAATGTGTTATAATAGCTTATAAGGCAAAGGATACGGCTGGTAAAATTATAGCGGCCGGAATGGGGGCATTAATTGGTTTTCAGGGAACGCTGAACATTTGTGTTGCAACAGGTCTTATGCCTAACACAGGTATTCCTTTACCTTTTGTAAGTGCAGGTTTGACATCAATGGTTGCTTTGTACATCGGAATGGGGTTTGTTTTAAATGTACGATTGCAGGCAATCCGTAAATATAATAATTAGCAGGGGTTACAGAGAGGGGTAAAAACTATGAATATTGCTTTGATTGCACATGATGCGAAGAAGAAATTAATGCAGAATTTCTGCATTGCATACAGGGGTATTTTATGTAAAAATGAATTGTTTGCAACCGGAACTACCGGCAGATTGGTAGAAGAGGTTACAAACTTGACCATTCATAAGTTTTTGGCCGGACATTTAGGCGGTGAAAAGCAGATTGGTGCGCAGATTGAACACAACCAGATTGACTTGGTTATTTTCTTGCGTGATCCTTTGAATCCCAAGTCTCATGAGCCTGATGTTAATAATGTTGTGAAATTATGCGATATGCATAATATTCCGCTTGCAACGAATCTTGCAACGGCAGAACTACTGATAAAATCTTTGGACAGAGGAGATTTAGAGTGGCGTGAAATGTACAAATAGAGTAGTTTCAATTCTTTTAATTGCATGTTTTATGTTGGCAATGACGGGATGCGGTTCTGCAGAGTATGGAATGGAATATTCCAGACAAATGCCTTCGTCCGCATATATGGTAACCAACAGTTCTTTTGAGGAAGATACTTTGGCATCTTTTTCAGGGGATTTGTGTGTTGATTCCCGTGATAAAATCACGATGCCCGGCGTGAAACTTGAGAGTTCTTACGCTTCGGGGTTGTTTGATTTAAACAACAAAGAGATTTTATATGCCGAGAATATTTATGAACAGCTTCCGCCGGCCAGTCTTACCAAGATTATGACTGCTTTGGTTGCCTTAAAATATGGCAATTTACAGGATGAAATTGTTGTAACCGAGAATTGTAAAATTACAGAATCCGGCGCTCAGGTTTATGGTTTTAAGCCCGGCGACGTAATTACATTAGATCAGGCGTTAAATGTATTGTTGATTTATTCAGCAAATGATGTTGGATTAATTATTGCGGAACACATTGCAGGGGACGTTGACAGTTTCAGTGCAATGATGAATGAAGAAGCGAAGGCTTTGGGAGCAACCAATACGAATTTCTGTAATCCGCATGGTTTAACCCAGGATGAACATTATACAACTGCATATGATTTATATTTGATTTTTAATGAAGTAATCCAATACGAGCGTTTTCGAGAGATTATTCAGTTGACTTCCTATACTTCCGTATATAAGGATGCGCAGGGGAATCAGAAAACCATCGAAATCCGTAATACGAACCAGTATTTTATGGGTAATGTGGAGGCACCGGAGAATATCACTATTTTAGGCGGTAAAACCGGAACTACCAATGCTGCGGGTAATTGTTTAATCCTTTATATTAAGGATAGTGCGGGTAATCCGTACATATCGGTTATTTTACGTGCTGACAAGCGGGAGAACCTGTATAACGATATGAACAGGCTTTTGGAAGCGGCAGGAAAATAGTCATAATATTGTCATAATATTTTAACGATATATCCACATAAAAAGGTTGTCTTTTTTGGCTATATCGACTATAATTAAGAAGAACGGAAAATGCAAAATTCTTTCCGGAAAATGCATTTTATATATATGAAATGTAAAATATTACTATGGGGGTGTATGTCATTATGGTTCGTATGATTATTGGCGATAATGGTAAAGGAAAATCAAAGGTTTTACTTGAGAAAGTAAATGCAGACGTAAAGGAGATTTTAGGTAACGTTGTATTCCTTGATTCTTCCACAAAACACATGTATGAATTGAATAATAAGATTCGTTTGATTAATGTATCAGAGTATCTTGTGAGCAACAGCGATATGTTTGTAGGATTTTTGTCAGGCATTATTTCACAGGATCACGATTTACAGCAGATGTATTTTGATAATTTCCTTGGATTGGCAAATTGTACAGTTGATACTTTAGAGAAGGTTGTTACTGATCTCGAAGTTATCAGTGAGAAATTCAATGTGGATATGTTCCTTTCTGTTTCAACATCGAAAGGCCCTATTCCTGAATCATTGAAAGACAGAGTAATGGTTGAGTTATAAGATTTACATATAAGATTCTCAAACATTTGAATGAAAATGAAAATGAAAGCCTCGGGGCTCCGGGGCTTTTTATTATATGAATATTATTCTATATTCTATTAGATTATTTGGACGTAAAGGTAAAGTTATGGCACCAAATGCAAGAACAAACAAAGTTGTAAAATACAAGAAACCCATTAATTTTAACATAGGTATGCTGATTTTTATTGTTATGGCAATCTATGTTCTTATTTGCGTGATTCTTTATATGCGTTCTAACCCTGTTGTCGGTTACGAAGTTAAAATGGGTTCCTTGTCCGTAAATAATGTATATAACGGTATCGTAATACGTGATGAAGAAGTTGTTACAACTCAGGATGCCGGCTATGTAAATTATTACGCCAGAGAGTCTGAGAAGGTGGCCTGCGGTGACTTGGTTTATACCGTGGACGGCAACGGAAAACTTACTGAAATGCTTCAATCCGATACATTGGGCGAGAACACCTTGTCTGATGCTGATTTGAATCAGTTAAAAGGCGATATCGTTAATTTTGTAAAAGATTTTGAACCTTCCAATTTTTCGGATGTGTACAGTTTCAAATATGAATTGCAGGGAACTTCCTTGAAACTCGCGAATTTGAATATTTTAAACAGTATTGACGAGTTGCAGAATGGTACGGTTGCTTATGGTGTAAAGCTATGTAATGCGCCCAAAAGCGGTTATATTGTCTACCATACAGACGGATACGAAGATTTACAACCGCAGGAAGTGACGGGTGAAACCTTTGAAAAGAAGGATTATGAGAAAACACAGTTAATCAATAATGAGCTTGTGGCGCCGGGAGATGCGGTTTATAAGTTTGTTACTTCAGAGAATTGGTCCATTGTAATTCCGATAACAGAGGAACGTGCAAAGGAATTACAGGAAGCAGAATATGTACAGGTTAAATTTTTAAAGACACAGGATGTATCCTGGGCGTCTACGGAGATTTATACCAGTGGTAAAGATTACTTTTGTATTTTGAATTTGAATAATTCCGTGGTTAATTTCTGTACGGAACGTTTTGTGGATATTGAATTAATTACAGAAGAAGAGCAGGGCTTAAAGATTCCTAATTCTGCCATTGCTGAGCAGGAATTCTTCTTGATTCCCAAGGATTTTATGAGTAAGGAAGCCGGAAATGACGGTACCTATATTTTTGTAAGGGAAGCCTATAAAGAAGATGGTACGTTATCGGCAGAAGAGATTGAGCTTACCGTATATAATGAAACGGAAACGGATTATTACGTAAGTGATGAAAGTCTTCGTATCGGTGATTACTTGATTAGCCAGGATTCCGGTGAGAAGTATGCCGTTAGTAAGAAAGCTACTTTGATTGGCGTGTATAATATGAATAAAGGATACGCTGATTTTAGGCAGATTATTATTTTATACCAGAACGATGAATATGCAATTGTAAAATCGAATACTGAATATGGTTTGAATGCATATGACTATATTGTTTTGGATGCAAGCAGCGTAACTGATGATGCGTTGTTATATGAGTAAAATGTATTGAAAGGCAGGTACTGAACGTGAGTCAGTCTGTTTTAAAAGAAAATTATGCTAATGTATTAAAAAATGTTCATAATGCATGCGAAAGAGCAGGACGTAAGACGGATGACGTGACTTTAATTGCCGTAAGTAAGACAAAGCCTGTTGAAATGCTTCAGGAAATCTATGATTGCGGTTGCAGGGATTTTGGTGAAAATAAAGTTCAGGAGATAATGGATAAGTATGACAAGCTTCCGAACGATATCCGCTGGCATATGATTGGGCATTTACAGACCAACAAGGTAAAATACATTGTTGATAAGGTCTATATGATTCACAGTGTTGATTCCATTAAGCTTGCGAAAGAGATTAGTAAAGAGGCTGTAAAGAAGAATGTTACCGTTAAAGTGCTTTTAGAAGTGAATGTTGCCAAAGAAGAGACAAAGTTTGGGTTATTGACCGAAGAAGTATTGGATTTTTATAAAGAGGTAATTGACTTACCCGGTCTAAAAGTGTGCGGATTGATGACAATTGCACCATATGTAGAAAATTCCGAAGAAAATCGTCAATATTTTGTAAATTTAAAGCAATTAATGGTTGACATAGAAAGCGAAAAAACTGATAATATAAGTGTCGGTGAATTGTCTATGGGTATGACCGGTGATTATGAGGTTGCTATTGAAGAAGGAGCAACTTATGTAAGAGTCGGAACCGGCATTTTCGGAGAACGAAATTATAATATTTAGTAAGTTTATGTAGTGAAGGAGAATGGACAAACATGGGTGTAATGGATAAGTTTTTAAATGCGATGCAGTTAAACGATGGTACATATGATGAAGAAGATGGTTACTATGATGAAGGTGTTGCAGAAGAGGAAGTTGTTGTAAAACAGGAAGATGAATACGTTGAAGAAAAGCCGAAGAAGTCTTTATCTAAAGTTACACCGATGAAGCAGAACAGAAGAAACAGTAATTCTAACGGAGGCGGTATGAAAGTTTGTGTTATTAAACCTACATCAATTGAAGAATGCAGAGAAATTACAGATACTTTATTAGGCAATCGCACAGTTGTATTGAATTTGGAAGGTTTGGATGTTGATATTGCCCAGAGAATTATTGATTTTACTTCAGGTTCCTGCTATGCAATGTCAGGTAATATGCAGAAGATTTCTCATTATATCTTTATTATTACACCGAAGTCAGTTGATATTTCAGGTGATTTTCAGGAAATCCTCAGCGGTTCCATTGACGTGCCTGATATTCAGTAATTTATTTAATATGACTAATGAACTTCCCGCCTGCGGACGGGAAGTTTTTCGTTTGAATATATGTAAGATTTATTTATACAAATATTCATAAAAGAATATTTTTTATAAAAAACACTCAAAAAAATAAAAAAGTTTAATATCAAAAGGAAGAATACCATGTACGAAACAATTTACGTTGAAAAAAATAAAAGCAATCGCTTTGGTGTATATTTTTATAAGGATGCAACACAGTGGAATGTTTTTAAAGATATATGCGGAATGAATGAACAGAAGTTAGCTGTTATCTGCAGTGAAAATATCAAAAACGATGCCTGGGAGGCATTTGCTGATTCATTTACTAAAGAGGATGTATTTCGTCTTTCGAAGAAAAATCGTGATACTATTAATGATTTTATCGTAAAGAAGAGCGAGGAGAATTTTACTTTTGTTGTATTGAGCGATACTTCTGTAATGAAGGCACTGTATGAGAATATAACAAGTGATGTATGTAAAGGTTCTTTTATTTGTGTGCTGGTGACACCGGAAGCGTTGTTTCAGGATATAAGTGTCAGACCATTGGTAGATGATAATGGTGAAACGATTCGTAAAGAATGGTATCCTAAGGCTGTTTATGTGGATGTGTCTGTTTTGTCGAAAACATCGCCTTTGGAATTCCAGAATGCTATCGCGTCAGCTTTTAAGCTTGCAATCTCGCACAAAGCATTGATGTTTGAATGGATGATTTCGAATATGTATGAGTTGACCGATTGCGAGGAAGAGGCAATTTGTGAGCTTTTGGAACGCGGATTTAATGTAATGAAGGAGCGTATTGAAAAAGATACCGCGAAAGAAAGAGCGATATCGGTCTATGCTAAAGATTTTTATGATTTAATGAAAAAGGCTGATTCAGAATTATCATTTGCGGATTGTATGTCGCTGGCATTGGTTTGTCAGACCTATCTTTCATGGAAGAAAGATCTGATTTCGATGGAAGAGTATTATGAAATACGTGATATGTTTGTATTTTTTGGTCTCTCCATTACGGAAACATTTGCAACAGCAGATGAATTAATGGATATTTTGATAAACAGCGATGCTGATATTACGAAAAAAGAAAAATGCGTTTATATCCGTAAATTAGGAAAAACGGTTGTAGATGCATCACCTTCTAAAGAATTGATAAAAGAAGCTTTGGAGCAAATTTATTATAACGAAGAAGCAATTGATTAGAAATTGAGGTTTGGATGGAAACATTAAGATTTCAGGTTCCCATGGAAATGGAAGGGGAACGTTTGGATGTCTGCATCAATGAATGGATTGATACGGTATCCAGAAGTTATCTTCAAAAGTTAATAAAAGAAGGAAATGTAACCGTAAACGGAAAGTCTGTAAAGCCAAGTTTGTCTTTGAAAACAGATGACGAGGTTATAGTATGCCTTCCTGAGGCCGTAGAACCCGAAATAAAGGCCGAAAACATCCCTTTGGACATTTTATACGAAGATAAGGATGTTTTGGTCGTAAATAAGCCGAAAGGAATGGTTGTACATCCTGCAGCCGGACATTATGAAGGTACTTTGGTGAATGCCTTAATGTACCATTGCAAAGACGATTTATCCGGTATTAACGGCGTGATGCGCCCGGGCATTGTACATCGAATTGATCGCGATACTACAGGTTCATTAATTGTGTGTAAAAACGATTTTGCGCATCAATCCATTGCTGCACAGCTAAAAGAGCATTCTATTAAAAGAATATATAAGGCCATCATTACCGGAAATTTTCCGGAAGAAGAAGGCACTGTGAATGCATCAATCGGTCGTCATCCGACGGAACGTAAGAAAATGGCAATTAATCCAAACGGAAGAGAAGCTATAACGCATTATAAAATTTTAGAGCCGCTAAAAGGCTATGCTTATGCGCAATTTCAATTAGAAACCGGTAGAACGCATCAGATACGTGTCCATATGGCCAGTAAAGGACATCCTTTGTTAGGCGATACAGTATACGGTAGCAGTAAAGATCCTTATCACACCAATGGTCAGGTTTTGCATGCGCAGACTTTAGGATTCATACATCCAAGAAGCGGTGAGTATATTGAAGTGAATGCACCTTTGCCACAGTATTTTGAAGAATTATTGGTGAAATTAAGATAATAAATCAATAGAGTATTGATAAAATATTGATAAAATACTGATGATTTATATCGTGAAAATATTTTAATATTTTGGTGACAAAATAAAAAATATAAGTCGAAAAATGCAATATTTTATGATATAATTTAAGTGGTTTTTTTATAATGTATTGAAGTAAATCATAATGAATGGAGGGGCATTTATATGAATAGTAATACAATTATTACAATCGGCAGACAGTTTGGTTCCGGCGGACACGAAATTGGTGAAAAATTAGCAAAATCCTATGGAATTCCCTGTTACGATAAGGAATTACTGGCAAGAGCTGCAAAAGAAAGCGGTTTTTGTGAAGAAATGATTAAGAATCATGATGAAAGACCGACAAACTCGTTCTTATATAATCTTGTAATGGATACATATTCAATGGGATATTCCACAGGTGCGTATGTTGATATGCCTATTGGACAGCGTGTTTTTCTGGCACAGTTTGATACCATCAAAGAAGTTGCAAAAGAGGGTGCTTGTGTTATTGTAGGTCGTTGTGCGGACTATGCGTTAAGCGAGCAGGCAGAATGCATCAATATATTCATTTATGCAGATTTGGATGTTCGTATTAAACGTATTATGGAAAAATATAGTGTTTCTGAAAAAGAAGCAAAGGATATGATTACTAAGAAAGATAAGCAACGTGCCAGCTATTATAACTATTACTCAAATAAAAAATGGGGCCAGGCATCGTCTTATAATTTATCTATCGATAGTGGTGTTCTTGGTATTGATGGTACTGTTGAAATGTTAAAGAATTTTATTGATGCTGCAGGAAGAAAATAATGTGTTTGGTGAGAGGGGCCTTATCCGGGTCCCTTTTTGATATAGTTTGTATAATGTAAGGAATATAATATGTTGAATATATTCTGCTTGAAATTTAAAATCATCAATGAAAAATGAATTATGGGAGTGATTATTTAGACAGACAACTCTTCGCAAAAGTCTAGTTTAACGCAGAGTTAAGACGTAAGAAAGTGCTATTTGTATTATTATTCAAATTACATGATATCTAATAATTTAAATATTTTAATTAATATCATTTTTATTTCATGTTTTAATAATTTAAAAGCTTTACTATTTTGCTTTTATATGTTTATAATTTGTTTTTATAATATACAGTGTTTTTATGATTTAAACGAAAAACCACCATTAAACATATTACTATATCTAAGGTGGTTTTTTAAAAATTATGATTCTGATGTATCCTGCGTATTATTTTCTTCAGAATTCGTTATTTTATCTTTAGTACATATATCTGTATTATTTACTTCATTTTTATGCGTATTTTTTGAATCTTTTTTCTTTTTAAATATCTTTTTACGATTGGCCTTTTTTTGTTGATTTAATAAGCGTCTTTGTTCTTTTTCGAGGGCTTCAAGTTCTGATACCGGAATCAAGTCTACAAATTCATTTGTTTCGTCCCGGACATAGTCAACATTGATATATTTTTTGGTTTCAGTAGGCAAATCTTTCTTTGTTAATTTTGTAACAAGCACCGTTTTTGTAATTGCATAAAATACTGCAAACAAAGGTACGCCAACAATCATACCGGTTACACCCCATAAGCCGCCAAATAATGTAATGGAAAAAATAACCCAAAAACTCGATATTCCTGTAGATTCGCCAAGAATCTTGGGACCAAGCACATTTCCATCGAATTGTTGTAAAACAAGAATAAAAATTGCAAAATAAAGACTATGAAGCGGATTGATCATAAATAATAACAATATACAAGGAATTGCACCGATAAAAGGTCCAAAGAAAGGAATAATATTTGTTACACCAATAATCAGACCTAATAATACCGGATAATCAAATCCTAAAATGCTGCAACCGATAAAACACAAAATACCGATGATAAATGAATCTAAAAGCTTACCAACAATAAACCCACTGAATTTGTGATTTACCATACGAATGTTTGCAATTAAAACATTTGCGGTTTTAGTATTCAAAAATCCATATGCCAGTTTCTTGAATTGACCGGAGAATTTCTCTTTGCTGAATAATACATATACAGAGACAATTGCACCGATAATTATATCCCAAAGTGCACTAAAGAAATTAACTACTCCCGCAGATACTGTTGCAAGAAGTTCTTGTGCTTTTGGTAATAAATAGGTGTTTTTCCATTCATTAAATTGTGCAGCATAGGTATCATAGCTATCCATAACCCAAACTTCAATGTTAGGATATTTTTCAAATAATTCAGCAAGCCAATTTTCGATATTTTCCCTATATTGTGAAGATTGTGCATAAATACTTGTGATACTATCTCTAATTTGTGGCACAACAGTAATTATAAAAGCTGAAAGTAGTGAAATTATAATTAGATAAGAAAGAAAAATCGATAAAACACGTAACCATTTAAAAGCTGTATCGCTTAAAGGTTCACTTCTTCTCTCCTTCTTGCGAAAAATAACAAAGAATTTATGTTCGAACCAATTAACCATCGGACATAGTAAAAATGCAATTACCAAACCGTCAATGATCGGAAAACAAATATTAATAATATTCTTAAAAATTTGAATAAACTGTGTATTATGAAAAACAAAATAATAAAACAGTATGGCTGATGCCAATACCAAAAAACCGGTTACTCCCCAGCGAAAATATTTCTTGTCCCACTTAAAATTCATGTGATTTACCTTTCCAACAAACAGTATATATTGATATTTTTAACGCTTCTATTTTTTCTTAGACAATCTTATTATATCATATTGAACTTTTATTGTGTCATTTATTGTAAAAAAAATAAAATTCTTATATATTTCTTTACTGAAATGTTATAAAATATAGTTGTTTAACGAAGAGTTAAAGTTATATATAATAGATTATAATATTATAGCCGGGTTTAGATATAAAAGAAATTTTAAAATATAGAAACGGAGCTTTTTATGAAATTACAACAGGTTATGAGTCTGACTCGAAAAGCAATTGATGATTATCATATGATTGATGAAGGCGATAAAATTGCAGTTGGTATATCGGGTGGAAAAGACAGCCTTACTCTCCTTCACGCGTTAAACGGCTTAAAACGCTTTTATCCTAATAAATTTGAATTAGTAGCCATTACTGTTGATTTGGGCTTTAAAAACATCGATTTTGCGCGAATTAAGGCTATGGTAGAAGAAATGGGCCTCTCCTATCATATTGTTTCTACTGACATTTCTCAAATTATTTTTGAAGATCGAAAAGAAAGTAATCCTTGTTCATTATGTGCAAAAATGCGTAAGGGAGCTTTGAATCAACTTGCAAAGGAATTAGGCTGTAATAAAATTGCATATGCACATCACAAAGACGATGTTGTAGAAACAATGTTGATGTCATTTATTTATGAAGGAAGAATACATACTTTTTCACCAATTACTTATTTGGATCGAATGGATTTAACCGTAATCAGACCACTTATGTATATGAATGAGGCTGACGTAATCGGTTTTGTAAATAAAATGGAGCTTCCGGTATTAAAAAGTCCTTGTCCGGTTGATGGATATACTAAGCGTGAGTACGTGAAAGATTTATTAAAGTTAATTAACAATGAAACACCCGGAGTAAAAGACAGAATGTTTTCTGCAATTCAAACTTCAATTATTCCGCCGGATAAAAATGAAAGGCTATAATATAAAATGGAAAATCAAAATTACCATGAACAACAAATGAAAAAGAATATTCTTCGTTTGCGTGAATATTACAATACTCTTCCGGAATTTTGTCAGGAATATTTCTTGGGAACTGCGCAGACCATATCTTCCAGGACACAGTTGGCTTATGCCTTTGATTTGAGAGTTTTCTTTGACTATATTCATCAATTCAAGCGTGGTTATCAAAATATTGAGGTTACGGATTATGAACTCTCTATTCTGGATGAAATAACACGTAAAGATATTCTTCAGTTCCTGGAATATTTATCCTTGTATGAAAAGGATGGAAAAGAATATACCAACGACGAAAGCGGAAAAGCACGTAAATTATCTACTTTAAAAAGCTTTTATCGTTTTTTCTATCGGAATGAAATGATTAAAACAAACCCGGCGGCTTTGGTTGATATGCCCAAAATTCATGAGAAAGAAATAATTCGTTTGGATATCAATGAAGTAGTTGAACTTCTGGATTTAGTTGAAAACGGTGAAAAGCTTACTAAAGGGGAAAAACGTTATTATGAAAAAAACAGTTTGCGTGATTTTACAATCCTTACAGTAATGCTTGGAACCGGTATTCGTGTTTCTGAATGTGTAGGTTTGAATTTAACCGACCTTGATATAAAAGAAAATCGTTTTAAGGTGCGCCGTAAAGGTGGTAATGAAAGCATTATTTACTATGGAGAAGAAGTTGCGGCTGCTTTAGAACGTTATCTTGTGCAACGTGAGCATATTATTCCTTGTGAGGGAAGTGAAGATGCACTCTTCCTTTCTATTCAAAAGAAACGTATGAGTGTTCGCGGCATGGAAAATATGGTTACTAAATATACTGAAAAGTTAAACTGTTTGAAACGAATTACTCCGCATAAATTAAGAAGTACCTTTGGTACAAATTTATATCGTGAAACACAGGATATTTATATGGTTGCCGATTTCCTGGGGCATCGCGATGTTAATACTACAAGAAAACATTATGCATCCATTTCTGATGATAAAAGAAGAACGGCAATTCGTAAATTTAAGCTTCGTGAAGAAGATTAAATCTAATCAAGGGCTAATTTATATTCTATCAACATATAAATATGTTAAAGAGAGCACATTTGTGCTCTCTTCTCTTTTGTAAAATGTATGAAAGGTATAGTAAAATTGTTATATTTATCAAATATAATAATAACTATACTATTTAACTTCGTAACTATAATAAGGAATTACCAATGTATCACCACTGGCAATATCATCAGCGTTATCTAAATGATTAATAAACATTACATCGTCAATATAATCTGCATGATCATCGTATCCAAGCTTATAATGATTATCTGCTATTTCCCAAAGACTATCTCCCGGTTCTACAGTATAAAATGTATAATATTTATGTAAGAGTTCATCATTCTCAGCTTTTACATTCTGCGTGAATGCACTTGCTGTAAAAGCAATTACAATACCTAAAATACATGCAATGCCTAAAACACTTACTTTCCGAATGAAATCACGTTTAATACGATTCTGTTTACGTATACTGTAACTTTTGTAAAGACGATATTTTTTATAAATAGTCTGTACAAAAGGTTTCATAATTGTAACAAGAATTTGAAAAATGTAATCATTTATTGAGTTAATATTATTTCTGATATATTTGTTTAAAGTTAATGCTTTCATATTATTCACCTCTCAAATTAATAAAAACGAACATTTGTTACGAACACCTGTTTGTATACAGTATACGAACCTTTGTTCGCATTGTCAATACTTTTTGTCATAAAAATCGAACAAAATTTCGGAATATATGTTTGCTTTTTCGAAAAAAGTGTGTTAACATAGGTTTATCAGAGGAAGGAGGTACCTTATGAGCAAAGGTAAAATATCCGCAAAACAAAGAGAAATTTTAGAATTTATTAAATCAGAAATATTACAGAGAGGTTATCCGCCTGCAGTGCGTGAAATTTGCGAAGCTGTACATTTGAAATCTACTTCTTCTGTACACTCTCATTTGGAAACGTTAGAAAAGAACGGATATATCCGTCGCGATCCGACCAAACCTCGTGCAATTGAAATTATGGACGATGATTTTCAGTTTGTCAGACTTGGTTCCGCTGAAAATATATCTAATGTAATTTCAACAGAAATGGTTAATATACCTATTGTAGGTACTGTTGCTGCCGGGCAGCCGATTTTGGCGCAGGAAAATATTGAAAGCTACTTCCCTATGCCTGTACATATGGTTCCGAATGCCGAGACTTTTGTGTTAAAAGTAAAAGGCGACAGTATGATTAATGTAGGTATCTATGATGGCGACAGTATTTTTGTTGAAAAGTGTGAAACTGCCAGAAATGGCGATATGGTTGTAGCTTTGGTTGAAGACTCTGCTACTGTTAAGACTTTTTATAAGGAAAATGGTCACTATCGTTTACAGCCGGAGAATGATTCCATGGAGCCTATTATTGTGGAAGAATGCCAGGTTCTTGGAAAGGTATTTGGTGTATTTAGATTGTGCCACTAACGAAAGATAAACCCGATTGAATAATGTAATATCCATATCGTCGGTCAAATGGTTGGATTATACATATTTTTCAATCGGGTTATATTATTTACGCTATTTTATTGTAAACAAATGTATTATACGAAATCTTTAGCATCTACACATACACCATCTCGCCAGATGCGTTCCAGATCATAGAATAAACGATTTTCATTATCGAAAATGTGTACAATAATATCTGAATAATCCATCAGAATCCAGTTTGCACTTTCATATCCCTCAATTTGTTTAGGGATAACACCGGCTTTTCCGAGATCTTTTTCAACTGAATCAGTTAATGCTTGAATTTGATTACGATTTTTACCTTCTGCAATAATAAAGTAATCTGCAAGAACGCTTACTTTACTAATGTCGATTACGCGAATATTTTCAGCCTTTTTTTCTTCTAAGGCATTGATTGCAATTTTAACCATTTCTTTAGAATCCATAATTTACTCCTTTTCATTTAAGAATTTTTTATAAAATTCATATGTTTCTTGTGTCAGTGGATCAATGATTACTTTTTTATCTGCTTGTTTTTTTAAATATTTTACAGTTTCTTTTAAAATTTTAGCAGTGACTAAGTTTAAATCTTCCATCACCATTGTCCGATATAAAGGAAGTTTATCACTGTGGGTTCTGCCCGGTTCAATATAATCTGCAACAAAAATAATTTGTTCTAATAAACTCATAGCAGGTTTACCTGTTGTGTGATAATAAATTGCAGATAAAATCTCACGATCGGACACATTATACTTCTCATACGCAAGCAAAGCACCTGCTTTGGCATGTAATAGTTCGGGATTAGTTAATTCAATATCACTTACTAAAACTCCGTATTTGGCGCATTGCGCGATTTTGCTATCGGTATCAAGGTATTTTGCGCAATCATGCAAAAGTGCCGCCAAACGGGCTTTTTCGACGTCACAACCCCATTTCTCTGCAAGGATAACCGCAGTTTCTACAACGCCAAAGGTATGTTTCAAACGTTTTGGTTTTAAATCTTCTTTTAAAAGCTGATGTATTTCAGCGATTTTTTCATTATATAAATCCTGGCATAAAATATACTTAGCTACACTTTGGGGTAATTCTAAATTTGACAAATCGCTATTAGGATTATTTTCTCTATAAGCACGTATTTCTGTGGAAGAAATATCCATTGGATTACAATGAATAAATTGAATTTGTGCATTGAATTTACGCATTAATTCATCTGCTTTGCTTTTTTGGGCAGATTTAAGTGATAAGTCATTGTTATCACCAGGTCTTGTAGCACATAAAATTGTGCAATTATTAAAAATGTATTCCACATTACGCCATTTTTCAATTGAGAATAAACTGTCTGTTCCGATAATAAAAAATAATTCATATCCCGGATGTTTTTCTTTGAAATATGCAATCGTATCACAAGTATAGGTATTACCTTTTCTTTGAATTTCCACGTCACAAGCTTCAAATCCATTTGTTTCTGATGCAGCTAACTTTACCATTTCATATCGTAAAAAAGAATCTGTAACATCTTTTTTCATATAAGAAACGCCGGTAGGAATTAAAAGTATTTTTGATAGTGCATACTCTTTCATCGCTTCTTTGGCAATCATAAGATGACCATTATGAATAGGGTCAAAAGTACCACCCAATATCCCTACCTTGATTTTTTCATTATCATTTGTATCGCTTACATTACGATTCATGATAGTATCCTCACTGTTTTTGACATAACGAGAAATAACTAACTAAATAAAATACATTATTTAGGAAGAACAATTTGCTTGTTGTCTTTATTTTCTTTGTATAAAACGATTTTTTTACCAATTACATGAACAACAGTTGAATTTGTTCTTTCGGCCAAGGTATGAGCAATCTCTTTCGGGTCGTCCATACAATTTTTTAAAACGGCTATTTTTATCAATTCATGTGTATTAAAAGTCTCAGTAATTGCATTGGTGAATTCAGGCGTTAGGCTTGATTTGCCAATTTGAAACAACGGTTCTAAATTAGAAGCAAGGGACTTTAAATATGCTCTTTGTTTGCTTGTTATTTCCATAGTAGTTCTCCTGGTGTATCTTATTTATGCATTAATGAACAATGAATAATATAATTTTTTAAGATTTGTAGTAATCAAATTTTAGACCATACATGCGAACTGTATCGCCTTCCATAATGCCTAATTCTTCCAATTGCTCCAATATTCCGTTTTCTTTCATAAATTTCTGGAAGAATTGGAATCCTTTTTCTGATTCGAGGTTAGTATAACCCAGCATTTTTTCGATACGAGGACCTTCTACTACATATTCCTCTTCGTCAGAATCGTATTCTACGGTAAAAGGCTCGTTTGAAACAAGTATTTCATCCTCAGGGAAGTATTCCGGTTCAAATACAATAGGTTCTGCTTCTGTTTCGTCTAAAATCTTTTGAACATGATATAAAAGTTCTTTTAAACCGGTTCCGCTTACGGCACTAATGGGAAAAACAGTGTATCCCTGCGGTTCAAATTCATTTTTGATTCTTGTTAACGGATCAATTACTGCTTCGCTGTAGATTAATTCACCATTTTCATCAATATCGATTGCTTCAGGTTCTTGTATAACCACTGCATCCATTTTATTTGCGGCAATAACTTGAGGGCGTTTTGCAATTTCAGGATTATATTTCTCCAATTCTTTATTGATTGCATAGATATCTTCAATCGGATCACGACCTTCTGTTGAAGCTGCATCTACAATATGAATAATAACTCTTGTGCGTTCGATATGGCGCAAAAACTGATGTCCTAAGCCTACACCTTCGGCAGCACCTTCAATCAGTCCGGGAATATCAGCAATTACAAATCCTCTTGCATCGGGTAAATCTACCACACCAAGATGCGGATTGATTGTTGTGAAGTGATAGTTTGCAATTTCCGGGCGAGCGTTGGTTACTCGAGATAAAAAGGTTGATTTACCAACATTAGGATATCCAACCAAACCTACGTCTGCAATTACTTTTAATTCAAGAAATAACTCTAATTCTTTGGCCGGTTGTCCGGGCTGGGCATATTTAGGTGCCTGCATTGTGGAAGTTGCATAATGCTGATTACCATTACCACCTTTTCCGCCTTTTAAAATCATAAATTCAGTGGTGTCTCCGGACATATCCATAATTACTTTGCCGCTATTGGCTTCTTTAATTACAGTTCCTTCTGGTACTTTGATGCGAATATCAGCACCGTTTTTACCGCGACAATTTTTTTTTCCACCTTCTTGTCCGTGTTCGGCACAATATTTACGGATGTGTCGAAAATCGGTTAAGGTATTCATTCCTTTGTCTACAACAAAATAAACGCTGCCGCCGTCGCCGCCGTCGCCGCCATCCGGACCACCGTCCGGTACATATTTTTCACGACGAAAGGAAACATGTCCATCTCCGCCTTTTCCGCTTCGAATATATATTTTCGCTCTGTCTGCAAACATTACTGCACCACCTGTCATTTTATAATAAGTTAATTTAAATACATATTTATAATATACTTAAATTTAAAACATATCCTCTAACTTTAAAATAAGCCCCAAACACTCGATTTGGGGCTTAAAGGTCAAACATTATTTTTCAACAGGATATACGCTTGCCTGCTTCTTATCACGGCCCTTACGTTCAAATTTAAGAACGCCGTCTACTAATGCAAACAATGTATCATCTCCGCCGATACCAACATTAACACCGGGATGAATCTTTGTTCCGCGCTGTCTGTATAAAATGTTACCTGCTTTAACGAACTGTCCGTCAGCTCTTTTCGCACCTAATCTCTTGGATTCTGAATCTCTACCGTTCTTAGTAGAACCAACACCCTTTTTATGTGCAAATAATTGAAGGTTCATATTCAACATAGGTTTACACCTCCTTGTAATTAACTGATAAATATTTCTTGCCATACTGATTTCGAATACCCTCAAGGCCCAAAATTAACGAATCTACCAACAAAATCGCTTCTTTTGAAGGATGTTCTCTCAAAAGAATTTCTGTTGTACCGTCTTCAAGAGTCTCAGCCGTAATTAAATCATCAGTGAACTTCTCTAAGGAATTCGCGGTATTAATGATTAAAACAGAAACCGCAGCGCAGATAATATCTTTGCCGTAGTCATCGTATTCCGCATGCCCAAATGCTTTAATTTGACTATATTCATTATTGTGCCTGATAATCGAAATCTGAATCATAAAATCTAAATTAAGCGTTAATCTTCTCGATCTTTACGCGTGTGAAAGACTGTCTGTGACCATTTTTCTTGTGGTATCCGGTCTTTCTCTTGTACTTGTATACAATAACTTTCTTATCTCTACCCTGTTCCATAACAGTTGCAGAAACAGTAGCTTTAGCAACGTCGTCACCTACTTTTAAAGTGTCATCGCTGATTGCTACAACCTGATCAAATGTAACAGCATCTCCTGCTTCTCCGGCAAGCTTTTCTACTTTGATAACATCGCCTTCAGAAACTTTGTACTGCTTTCCACCTGTTGCAATAATTGCGTACATAAGGCACCTCCTTATTTCCATT
>JAZNRI010000056.1:0-1913 GCA_045590655.1 Lachnospiraceae bacterium
TCAATATTCTTTACAGCATTTATCATTTCCTCTATCGAATAATTTGCATATCGTTCAAAATGCTCTGTATGAAATGTCCCCATAATATACACTTCCTGTTCATCCGCCATCAAAACCTTTTTGACGGTAAATACCTTGAGATTTACGTACAAGGCAACAACAACTAAGATAACTAAAGTAATTATTATTGATAAAGTTACTATTCGTTTTTTCTTTTTTGTCATTTATATCACTCTCCGCTTAACGTAATCCAATACCGCTTCATCTTATCGCCATCAACATCAATCGTCTTCTCAAACACTCCACCATTTGCAAGGATGGTTCTTTCACTTGCTTCATTTTCAACGTTGCAGGTAACAAGAAGTTTATCAATTCCCATTGCTTTGGCGTTTTGCAGATTCAAACGAAGCATTTCTTTTGCATAACCTTTTCCACGCTCCGAAGGACGCACCGAATATCCGCAATGTCCGCCCCAGGTTCCAAGAATCGGATGATTGATATGATGGCGCAGATCAATCACACCCACTACTTTGCCATCGCTCTTCCGTACCGCCAGATAGATATGAGAAGGAACCGCTGTTCCTGTCTGTTCGCAGGTCTCTTCGTTCTTTCTGAGCTGACATATCCTTATCCACTCTTCTGCGGACTTACTTACATCCAGTGATAAACATCCGGCAAACTGATCTTCAGACTCCGCATCGCACTCTAAGATTTCCTGTCGAAAACTCCATATCTCATCTGCGTATTTTTCTTGAACCTCTACCAATTCAATCTGTTCCATATTGATTCACACCTTTTGCTCAATGACTGTTTTCACCAACTGCCAGGCAATGCCGCCCTCTCTCAACAATGATAATGCGCGGTCGAATTTCACCCATTCCACAGAATCCACTTCTCCGGACAACTTGAACTCCCGCTTCTTTACCGTTGCCTTATATCCCAACATCAGCATTTCCTTCTTTTCATACGGATAGCTGCGAATGAACTCCAATGACTCAACATCCTGTCCGATTTCTTCTTTTACTTCACGAATCACTGTTTCCTCTGCAGATTCGCCGATTTTCATAATTCCTGCAACACAAACATACTTTGATGATGACACATAACTTTGCTGCAGCAACGCCACCTCGTCATATTCATTTACAACCGCTGCAATAATACTGGTGGTAAACATATCCCATAAAGGAACACAACATTTCTCACAATACGGAATCATTCCCTCATCGCCGATTTCCTTACGAATCAATTTCGTTCCGCAATGCGGACAATATGTAAAACGCATACTTCAATTCCTCCCAAAGTCTTATTTATCTTTATAACCTATACGGTAACAAATCTCCGATTGTTGTAATCGTTCCATCTTCTAAAAGCACTTCACACAAATAATTATCATCGTGAATACTATTAATAAATTCCCTACAACGACCGCATGGGGCACAACCACAACCATTATCATCAACGCCGGTTGCTACCATTTTGACTATTTTAGACTCACCCGCCGTTATCATTGCGGCGGCTGCAGCGTGCTCTGCACAAAAACCCATTCCTGCCGGAACATCAATGCACACTCCCGTATACACATTTCCTTTATCGGTTAAAAATGCCGCCGCAACAGTGCCCGCCGTTGCAAGCCTTGATATTCTTCTTTCATTTAATGTTTCTTGTGCAATTTTTTGTAATTCACTAAATTCCATATAACCTCCTAATAAAACTCCAACAATTTCTCGTTTATTTCATCAATCTTTTCTTCTCTTGCCTTTAACTTCGAATAAAATTCTATCGCACCAATCTCGTCCTTGTCACGCCGTCTTTCTTCTATCATTGGAAGCGCCTCCCTTGAGAGCGTAATTCCATACAATCCGCCATACTCATGATGCCATTCTTTCACCCAATAGCCCGGCGGCATATAATAG
>JAZNRI010000057.1:0-49285 GCA_045590655.1 Lachnospiraceae bacterium
ATTCATCATCCTTACACATTTTTTGCAGTGCTCTTACGATTTGCAACGTCAAGCTAAGCTGCTGTTTTGGCGATGCGCTTAATACTGCAACCTTCATAAAAGTATCCCCCTTGTTATATAATTTTTACCCCAATAAAAACCCTAGGTCTATCATAACATTTAGGGAGTGGAAGTGCAATCGGGGAAATGAAGAAAATAGGAGTTAAAACAGTTTTGTGAATGTGTGTTGTCGCCCTACGCTCCAAAAAACAAATTCAGCCCCAAGAAAACATAAATGCTTTCTCGGGGCTTCTTTATTTTTCCTCACGCACGGCTTGTAGCTTTCGCGATTATTCCCACTCAATCGTTGCTATAGGTTTCGGACTCATGTCATAACATACTCTACAAACTCCATCAACCTCGCTCAAAATACGATTTGTAATCTTTTCTAAAATATCCCAGTCAATGCGGGGCACGGTACAGTGCATAGCATCTACTGTGTTTACGGCACGGATGATTACAGGCCAGTAATCAAGACGCTTGCCATCTTTTACACCGGTAGAAGTGATATCGGGCACTACTGTGAAGAACTGCCAGATTTCCTTATCTAAGCCGGCTTTCGTGAATTCTTCACGAAGGATTGCATCTGATTCACGAAGTGCGTGCAAACGGTCTCTTGTGATAGCGCCGGTACAACGAACACCAAGTCCGGGGCCGGGGAACGGCTGACGGTCAACCATTTCTGCGGGAAGGCCAAGTGCCTTACCTACCACACGAACTTCGTCCTTGAAGAGTAATTTAACCGGTTCTACAAGGCCTTCAAACTTGAAGTCTTCAGGAAGTCCGCCTACGTTGTGATGTGCCTTAACACCGTCTGATTCCAAGATATCGGGATAAATGGTTCCCTGTGCAAGGAAAGAAATGCCTTCTACTTTGCCCGATTCTTCTTCGAATACACGAACAAATTCTTCGCCAATGATTTTACGTTTCTTTTCGGGTTCTGCAACGCCTGCAAGCTTGTCTAAGAAGCGGTCTGTTGCATCAATATAAATAAGGTTTGCGTCAAGCTGATTGCGGAATACTTCGATTACCTGCTCGCTTTCGCCCTTACGCATTAAACCATGGTTTACGTGTACACATACCAGCTGCTTGCCGATAGCCTTAATTAAAAGTGCAGCAACTACTGAGCTGTCTACACCGCCTGAGAGTGCTAATAAAACTTTCTTGTCGCCAACCTGTGCACGCACAGCAGCAACCTGTTCTTCAATGAACTTGTCTGCCAAAGCAGGAGTTGTGATACGTTCCATTGTATCAGGTCTCTTGTTTGAATCCATGGTTTTTCCTCCTAAAATCATATAAGATTGTTTTTTGACAAAACTTATTATAATCAGTTCATTATCAGAAATCAATTTTTTTTTATAAAAAACCAAAAATTTCTTTCTCAGGCATACTTTGAGAGAATGCTCACGCAATATTGATTCATGCTTACACCTTCCATCTCTGCCTTTTCCGCAAGATGCTTATGAAGAGTTTTGGGAACCCTCAATTTAAACTGACCGGAATAATTGGGCGGTTCCGGAATCGTAATTCCGTCTTTTATACTGTTTTCAATCCATTCCCTTTTCGCATCTTCCGCCATCACCATCAATTCTTCGATGGTATCAGCACACGTAATGCAACCGCTTAACTCCGGGTAATAACCTGTGAATCCACCTTCTTCTTTGTCTTCTATTATTACAAATTTGTACGCTATATTCATGTAATCATTTAATGTCTTCATTCTTATTCTCCTCTTCTACGACTTTCCTAACCAACTCAACATATGCTCTTTTGATTTTTTATGACGCGGAATGGTAATGTTATTACAACCTTTTTTACGAAAAGTAATGTGACTGCTGCCACCCGATGTTTCTTTGGCAGAATACCCATACGCCTCTAAAATTTTCTTTAATTCTTCATACCGCATTTCTGCCGAAGAATCATTTAGCTTATGTATAAGTTTATCCCACTTTGACATACTTTCATTCCTTTCTTTATTATGTGTGGTGTCATATATGGTGTCAATGTTGCCTTTTAAAAATTTTGATTATCTTTGCAGAAACTGCAGAAATTTAAGAATATAGATTATGATTCATTAAGCTATTTACTTATAGCGAATAATGCTACCGGTATCTGTGCTTATAAAATATGCTTCTAATATATCGCCAAAAACTTCTTTTGGACAAGCAAAAAGCATCGCAATTTCCGACAATTAATTGCGATGCTTTTACACATTTTAATTATATTATTATGCTTCTTCGGCTAACAAAAAAACTTAATGAACCAAATCATTTTCTAATCACGATACATTTTCCCCATAAAATTACCAAATTTATCATATACTTCAACGCCGCCATCGCCACCTAAAAAGATTCCCATAACAGCAATGACAATTCCAAGAACGATTAATGCCAAAATGCCTACAATAGTATAGATGCCTCCAAATAACCAAATAGAAGAAATAATAAGATAAATAAATTTTGCCCTATGGTCATCACTGACAATTAAAGTTATAATCGGCCAAAGACATACCGCCAAAGACACTATAATTAAAATACTGCCCACCAGCCTTCCGTTAAAAAGGAAAAAGATAAGGCCGACACCAAACAATACAACCGGCAATGCCAATGCAATACTCATCAATACCCTCTGTAATGTGTCAGATTCTATGTAATAATCAACAATTAGCATAATCACTGAAATTGCTGCAACTGCAATAGTAATCCCAAACCAGATGCTACCCCATATATTAGTAGCTTGATATGCTACATATTCATTAATGTTAAATCCAAACTCTTTGCTGACTTTTACAATACCGATAATAACCAAAATCAACATAATCAAGTTTGCTACTGTCGTTAACCAAAAACTTATTTTTCTCATTTGTTTTATCTCCTGCTCTTTCTTGCTACCAAACCGAAGCATCCGGCAACAATCTAACCTTAACTTTAAACTACGACATAATTCATTATAGTCAGTTCTAAATGATAAATCAATTTCTCTTTATGAAAAATTATATTACTCCAACTCCTCATAATCCTCAAACATGATCCGCACGCCATTTTCCTCCGACTCCACGTGATAATGTCCGGCATACCATTTTTCGAACTCCAGATTGTCCATAATCTGCTGTAACCACTTTTCCATGGTTTTATCCACCCTACTTTGGTCAAAGCCCGGTATAAAAGCCCATACAGGCTCGCATTCAATGGGAACCGTATGCGTCAATACATAATCCACCTGCCAGTCGCATGCGTCCAATTGCGCTTCTACATATTGCATTATCTCCTCATCCGCCTGCTCGCTTTCAAACCACGCCTCTCCGTGGCTTAATCTGTAATACTTATCAATACTGTAGGCGCCACCGATGGCTATTGCTTTTTTGCCGTTAAAATCATAGATTTCTCCATCCTTCGCAAAAATCAAATTCGGATAAGCTTCTTCTATGTACGCGATTGCACCATGCCATTCCTGCTCCTCATAATTGCCCGTCAAATAAGGACGCTCTTCGTGATTGCCGTGAATACAGAATAACGTAATCGGCAACTTCGATAGTTCATTTTTTAGATTGTTGTCCCTGTGGTCGCAATAATAATTAATTCCGGCATCGCCAAGAATTACAAGGATATCTTCTGTTGTTGTCCCATATTCCTCACAAAACAATTTGATTCTATAAAACTCTCTATGGGTATCTCCGGTTACATATACTGCCATTCTTATCCCCCTCTTTCGCCTTTATTCGTCTATCTCTATTTCTTTTATCTTATCATCAGCCAGTCCGTTCATCCACGCAGAACAAATATCAATACGTTGCTGTATAAGCGGAAAAATCACATGCGCCTTTGCATCCGCGACCTCTAAGGCCATTAACTTTTTAAAGGTATCTACATCTACTATTTTTAAATGCCTTTTTAAATGATTTACTTTTAATGAAACCCAATCATCGTGATATTTTACGTAATACAAAAGTCTGTGCTTTTCCTCCGGTGTTAATTTCACACCTTTTGATTCAAGATGCGGAATTACCTTCTCTCTTACAATTTGTTCACTTACTTCAGGGTGTCCGTAATAGTGAGACCATATATCATCTTCTCTTCGCCCTTTGCATCTGCAGGCAGGCTTTCCGGCATCATGAAGCAACGCAGCTAAATACAACATACTGTCTTCTATTTTCTTATCAATGCCAAGAAATGTATGTACAGAATGCAACCACAAATCATATTGATGATACTTATTATTCTGGTCATATTCGAACATTTCCCGGACACATGGTAACCATTCAGCAATCTCTTCTCTTCTTTCATTTACCTCTTCTGCGTCAGTAGTATTTTGAAAAAAAGTCAACAACTCTGTCCACGTCATAAATTTCACCCCTTATTATAATCTAGCATTTAAGATTCGTTTCTTCCCTTGGACTCTCCATTATCTCCTTCAATGTTCGCGGTTCGTATTGAATCCAGGGCTTCATACAACCGACATTAATAGCCTTCGCTTCTGTTTTATAAATATGCCTGCAATCGTTATTAACCATCTCTGCCAGACACTTTTGATAATAGTTATCCTCCTCACTGTTGTGGGTATGTCCGTAAAGCAAAATGCTGCCTTTGCCCATTTTCTTCCAACTAAAAATTGGATAGTGGCACAAAACCAAATCATAACACTTTCCGTCTACCGAATCGTGTATTTCTTTATAATCGCAAACCTCTTCGAACAATTGATGATATCTGTAATCAGACACATCATCGTGGTTCCCCTGCACCAAAATTTTATGTCCTTTTAAGGTGGATATGTAAGCTATTAATTTTTCATTTTTACCGCGAAAACTAATATCCCCTAAAATATACACAGTGTCCCCGTTTGTAATCTTATTATTCCACTTTCTTCTTATTGTCTCATGCATATCTTCCAGACTATCAAACGGGCGGTTATCAAATTTGATAGCATTCTCGTGAAATAAATGTAAGTCACTGATATAATAATTCATAAAATGATCGTCTCCTTATCCCTCTATATTCTAAATAACAAATTTCGCCAAAAACATCAATCCCCATCTCATGCGAACGAAAACATCCCCCACCACAATTATAATTATGTGTTATTATAGTTTTAAAATCTATCAACCTGTGGTTTAAATATATATACATTATTATACCAACAGTTCTCTAACGTCGCCTTTTTCTCACAATACCCAAACATTTATATAAAAAGCGGACGCTCTCGCGTCCGCTTCCTCATCTGCTTTCCATTACTTTAGTAACCCTAAAAACTCTTCGCCCAACTTACCAATGAACCCAAATGCTCATTGTCTCTGACAGATTTAATAATCTGCTCTGTCATCGGCGTACCGTTTCGACGCATCTTTCCAAGAATCACTTCCTGCAATTCCGCCACATTCATTTCTTCGTAGGGCTTATTTAAATCAAGAACCGGTTCACCCTTCTTAGCAAGTTCTTCTGCTCCTGCCATGGTTGCTTCGGTCTTTGCTACATCATTGCTTTCAGCCTTCTTCTCAACTACTTCGGCACCCTTATCGGCACATGCTTCTACAGCTGCTGCCGCCTGTGCAGTCTCTGCTTTTACTGGTTCAACGCTTGCCTGTGCTACAGCCTCAACTTTCACTTCCTCAACTACTTCCTTCACCGGCTGTTCCACCGCCTCAAACTCCATCTGTGCCACTTCACAGGTCTCACCTAATTCACAATTCACACAAGATGCCGCAGGTACCCAAATATCGCCGGAATTTGCTGCCATATCAATGTTTAAGTTGCCACCACTTGCGTTTATTTTACGACCTGACAATGCACCGATGTATTCGCCGTCGGGTGCGGACACACATACACTGCTGCCGTTTTCATCGTTATTTACTGCCACAATTACGGTAGAACCCTGATAACTTCTTGAGAAGGCATACTGTCTGTTGGTAAGACGTAATTCCTTGTAATCACCGAAGTTTAATTCCTTGGTATTCTGACGGATTTTACCAAGGGCAGAAATCAACTTCACGCAATCATTGTCTGCCGCCTTGGGACCATACACATCATAAGACATTTCGGGGCGGAGAGAATCATCGCTGAACTTCTCCTTACGGCCCTCAATACCGAATTCCGATCCATAATAGATGGAAGGAATGCCGGGCAGGGTGTACATCAGAATATGCACAGGCGCAAACTGTGCCTTATTGCTAAGTTTTGTATAGATACGCTCTACGTCGTGATTATCCACGAAATTGTAAAGCTTTAAGCCATCGGGACGATTCCCGCCCATTTCATACAATCTCTTCACTGTATGGGCAATTTCAAAGAAGTTATGGTCGTTGTGACCGGAATACAATGCCTTATGTAAGTGGTAGTTGGTTACAGAGTGCAATGTACTTTCATTCGCCCAGCGAATGTAATCGCCGTGGATTACTTCGCCCATCAGCCAGAACTCAGGCTTTACCTCATTTGCGGTCTGGCGCAATGCCTTCATAAAATCGAAGTCCAAAACATCTGCCGCATCCAAACGAATGCCGTCCACGTCAAATTCTTCCACCCAGAAACGGATTACATCGCAGATATAATCTTTTACCGCAGGATTCTTCTGATTTAACTTCGCAAGCAGGTTATATCCGCCCCAGTTATCATAGGTAAAACCATCGTTGTATTCGTTGTTATTCCAGAAATTTACATTACAGTACCAGTCCTTATACTGCGAACTTTCACGCTTCTCCTTGATATCCTTAAAAGCAAAGAAGTCGCGACCGGTGTGATTAAATACACCGTCAAAAATAACTTTTACGCCCTGTGCGTGGCACTCAGCCACGAATTTCTTCAACGTTTCGTTGGTTCCCAAACGGCTGTCCAGTTTGCGGTAATCTGTGGTTTCATAACCGTGTCCCACAGATTCAAACAAGGGTCCGATGTAAAGTGCATTGCAACCGATATTCTTAATATGTGAAATCCAGGGAATCAATTGGTTCAATCGTTCCACCGGTTCCCCATAGGAATTCTCCTTGGGCGCCCCAGTCATACCCAGCGGATAAATGTGATAAAAAACTGCGTTGTCATACCATGCCATTTTATGATAAATCTCCTCTTTTTCTTAATTTTTCAACGTCTCTATTTTACCATAAAAGCAGTGTTCAGGCAATAAATTTCGGGCCTTGTGTCGGTCTCTCAACCGAGGATTATCAGACTACAAACGCCTTATTTTATAATATAAAAACAGCGTGCTTATCGCACGCTGTGATCTATTATTTCCTCCGATTCCTTACAGCCTCTGCCAACAGAAATTCTATCTGTCCGTTAATACTTCTGAAATCATCATCTGCCCATTTGGCAAGTTCATTCCACAAGGAAGGGGAAAGACGCAGAAGCACCTGCTTCTTTGCCTTCTCCTTCTCTTTTAGATTCTTTTCTTTCTCGAGAATTTCCTGTTCCATAGCATGAAGCTTCTCAAGACGTTCCTGCAAGGCCTGTTCTCTCTTTTCAATTTCCATCTTCATGCTCCCTTACTTCACTACTTACTTTTACCTTATTGCAAAAATGCAATATTGTCAAACACCTTACATCATAGCACTCTATTATTAATAAATGGAACCGCTGTTTACAATAGGCTGTGCCTCTTTATTTCCGCAAAGTACAACCAAAAGATTACTTACCATTGCTGCCTTACGCTCATCGTCTAGAACAACCACACCATTCTCGTCTAACTGGTCGATTGCCATTTTAACCATGCTTACTGCACCTTCTACAATCTTCTGGCGCGCTGCAATCACTGCCACTGCCTGCTGACGCTGTAACATTGCTGCTGCAATTTCTTCCGAATATGCAAGATGTGTAATACGCACTTCCATAATCTCAAGACCCGCACCGGACACGCGTTCCTGAAGTTCATTCTTCATCTGCTCTGCGATTTCCTGACTGCTGCCACGCAAGGTCTTCTCTTCCACGCCGTCGTCTTCCTGCAAATCATCATAAGGATATAGACGGGCAATGTTTCGAATCGTAGAATCACACTGAATGGATAAATAGTCGCGATAATTCTCTACCGCAAAAACAGCCTGCGTAGGATTCGTCACCTTCCAGATAACAACCGCTCCGATAATAATGGGGTTACCCAAAACATCATTTACTTTCTGCTTCTCATTGTTTAATGTACAAACCTTGGTAGACACCTTTTTGCTGCCTACTGTTTTAACATACACATTACCATCTGCATTCTTAGTCACAACCTTCTCTACACCGGGGTTAAAAGCTGTGGCAAAAGGATTTACAAAGTAAAATCCTGCACTTTTAATAGTGCCGTAATATTTACCGAACAAAGTAAGCACAAGTGCTTCGTTAGGATTCACCACTTTCAAACCGCCGATACAAATCATAGCAACGGTAAAAAGAACTGCACCCACAATAATCAATAACAGGTTAAACATGGCACCTATAGTAAACAGACCAATACTTACCAGTGATGCCAAAATAATAAGCAACAACATAACCATACCTGACATCGGATATATTTCCTTCTCCGTTACGCTTGCGTTCATTTTCATTTTCTCTTCCATAAAACTCTCCTCCGTTTTATTTATTCTTTTACACAACTCCTCTTCAAAATGATATTTGTTTGATATCATTTTGATATCATCAATATATCCCTGTTTTTTCCATTTGTCAATAATTTTTTATATTATTTTTTGACAAATGTTAAATTGCCCTATTACACTAACTTTTACTTTCATTTGTTATCCTTTCATACTTCCGTAAAACGCAAAAACGCCCGGCTTATTTGCCGGGCATTTTTAAGGGTTTTGTTTATGAGTTTGAAACTGTGCAAGGCTGTGATTGTATCACTTCCTCTTCACAGTGATTTGAGCGACATGCTTTTGTAAAACACATATAATCTACACATACAAGAATTGCGCTTAAAATCCATATTACAGGCTCTAAGAAGCAGATACCGATATAACCGCATAAAGGCACAATTACGATAACGGCAACAAACTTGCAAATCAGTTCCACGATACTTCCCACAACCGGAATGATTTTTCTACCCACACTCTGTAAACTGCTTCGAAGTACCACAAGGATACTTAATACATAGAAGAAGGGCAGATTCGTGCGGATATAAGTGGTGGACCATTTTAAAACTTCCGGGTCTTTCGTACCGCTTAATAACTGCACCATAAGTTCGCTTCCGAAAACAGAACAAAGTAATGCGAAAGTACTCCACACGAAATCAATTAAAATAGAACATATAATGCCTTTTTTCACGCGATCCATCTTGCCGGCACCGAAATTCTGTCCCACAAAAGTAGACGCTGCCATCGTGATACTACTCAAAGGAAGCATAAAAATATCGTCGATTTTTCTTGCAGCAGTGTGTGCCGCAATGGTCTGCTCCCCGAGAGAGTTTACGCCACGCTGCAGGGCTACGGAACCGATGGATACCACCACAATCATAAGGCCCATAGAAATACCTGTAGCAAGCAATTCTTTGATAAGGGCCCAGTCTTTTACCACGTCCTTCGGACGGAAGATGAACATAGGGCATTTTTTGTAAATGTAGGTGATGCAAAGAACTACCGAAACAATCTGTGCGATTACAGTGGCCACCGCTGCGCCTGCCACGCCAAGCGGCGTGTATTTTACAAGGATAATATCAAGAATTACATTGATAATCATCGCAACAATTAAGAAATACAACGGTGCACGGCTGTTGCCGATGGCGCGAAGCATACCTGCGTACATATTATAAAACATGGTCGCCACGGAAAATGCCAGAATAATCACAAGGTATCTGTAAGTGTCATCAATAATGGTAACGGGTGTCTCAAGGAAAACCAAAAGCGGACGCAAGAGAAGCAAGCTTCCGATGGTAAAAACCACTGAAATAATCGCCGTTAATACGAAACTCATCGCTACAGACTTACGGATTTCATCTTCTTTATCTGCGCCAAACGCCCTTGCGATTACTACCGCAAAACCATTGGTTATACCATTAGCAAAACCAATTACCAGATTGTAAATCGGTGACACGGCTCCAATGGACGCTAAGGCATTGTCACCCAACACGTTACCGATTACTGCCGTATCTACCACGTTATACAACTGCTGAAATATATTTCCAATCAGAATAGGGAAAGCAAATGCCAGCAAACAGCTCATAATTGCGCCGTCTGTCATATTTCCTGCGTTTTTTCGTAAATTCATTTTTGCAGTTTTCATTTTACTTCCTCCATTCTGTATTTTTATATAGATGCGTCTCTTTTATCTGCAGACGCTTAATCACATATTTACATTTATCATCGCTATGGATTATAGCAATCTGTTTTTTTCATTTATAATAATTTTGTTCGTTTTTGAACAATTTTGTTGTATATTTTTAAAATTGGTGATATTGTGTATTTTAGGAAATAAAATACAATATTTTATGGTCATTTTTATTTATATAGAAGTTTACATTATATTGTTTCGCGTCCGTCGGAACAGGGAAGGACAATACTATGCCGGATTCACTTGCGCAAAAAATCACCCACCTGCAATTTATTCAGCGTGAAAACAGCATCAAACATCACAGCTATAAAGAAGAAGTTTTATCCTACGAGTACATCAAACAAGGGGATATGAAGGCTGTTACGGAAGGCGTGCGTATCTTCCATTCGGATACGGTGGGGCACTTATCAGACAATCCGTTACGCAACAAACAGTATCTTTTTGTTGCAGCCACTACCCTGGCAACCCGCTATGCCATTGAAGGCGGAATGGACGCCGAAACCGCCTACATAGCCAGTGACCTTTTTATCCAAAGGGCCGATAAATGCGAAACCGTGGCAGAAGTAAACGACCTGCATAAGGAAATGCTCACCTACTACGTTAAACAGGTGGCATCTCATCAGCGTAAAACCGTGCTTTCCAAGCCGGTCATCCAATGTATGGATTATGTGTATTATCATCTGCACGAAGAAGTAAACGGCGAAATTCTGGCAGAAGTTACAGGGCTAAACCGTTCCTATCTCTCCACTCTTTTTCACAAAGAAACCGGCGTCACCATCTCCGATTACATTATGGCTAAAAAGATGGAAGCCACCGAAAATATGCTGAAATATTCCGAGTACAGTCTTTCCGACATCAGCGAATTTTTGAATTTTTCTTCTTACAGTTATCTTGCAAAGGTGTTTCGCGAACGCCACGGCATGAGTCCCAGGGAATACCGCAAACGTTATTTCGGACATTCTGATATGGGAGGAAATAATCCTTCGGGCAACTAATTTTCTTTTATCGCATTTTATTATACAAATAAAAATACCCTCCTTACCGGTCAAGCCGGTAAAGAGGGTACATCAACTTCGGTATTCTTCAATTTTATCTTATTTACTCGTCATCATCTTCCCACATTGCACGTTCTTCCGCTTTGCGCTTCAACGCTTCCATACGTTTCAATGTGTTTCTGTTAATATTCAGAGGACGACTCTTTACATTAATAACAATACTGTCGAATCCACCTTCATTATACAAAAGTTCTGTTATTGCATCAAATTCCATTGTCCAAGCGTGATACTCTTTATCGGAATACAGAAGACGGAACTGATCCCAGTCTGTAAATACCGGAAGACCTTTAGTTCCGTCCGGTGCTACAAGCATAGGAATTTCTGCATTAGCATCTGCACCAATGCGAATATCTGCCGCTTTTTTGGATTCCGGCGCACCTTTGGTTGGCACCAATAACATCGCATCTCTAGAAGCACGAATCAACGCATTCTCTAACTTCTCAACAACTCTGCGTCGCTCGCTGTATTCAACCTTCCATCCCAACTCCTGCGAAAGTTTCAAATGCGCACGCATAAACTCCGGATTGGTTACCGGAATGCGGTTAGGCGGAAAGCCTTCCCAACTGGGCGGCAAAACCAAATCCCTATTTTCAATATAGTAGCCTGTCTGACCGTTATCTACAAAGATACCGCCTACACCATTAGTATAAAAGGCTCTTCCGAGAAAACTCAACTGACTTTCTTTCGAAATTTCCATTGTATGAAAACTTCTGCGTTCTTCCTTATAATGTTCCACACAACTGTCCGCATATTCCTTTTCCGAGAAAATCCAAATGGAATTATTAATTTCAGTAATAAAAGGATATCCCGTTGTATTATCCACCACTGTATAAAGCACTTCAGCTGCTCTGATTTTGTCAATCAGTTTTAAATGCATACTGCGGATTCGGTCTTTCATTTCATCAATCTTATCCATACTGTCCATATGATCTCCCGATTGAATCAACCACTTCGCATTGGTAATCAGGACACACATATCCTGAATACTTAAGCTTGCATATTCTTCCTCCGTGATTTCTTCGTCACGAAGCAAAAACTTATCGCTGATTTCTTTATCATGCTGCTGCTTTTCTTCTAATGTCATGTTCAGTCTCCCTTGTCCGCGGATAATATATTAGTATTCCGCTTCTCATCTTTTTTATAAAACGCAATCAGACATTATTTGTATTCACTACTCAACCATCTGTTGCATCTGCTCAGAAATCTTAGCAAGCAATGCTTCAATTTCTGCAGTCTTCGCCGCAATTTCTTCGCTGTTTGCCGCAAGGGTAACAATTGCTTCATTTACCTGCGAAATGTTTGCCAAGAAAGTATCTGTTTCAGCAGAAAGTTCTTCCATAGCCGGAATAACGTCCTTACTCTGTTTCTGACCGTCTTCTACTGTTGACTTGGTTAATTCCGCAAGTTCTCTTACTCGTTCCGCAATTACCGCAAATCCTTTACCTGCTTCTCCGGCTCTCGCTGCTTCAATACCTGCATTCAACGCAAGCATATTGGTCTTGCTTGAAATCTTAATAATTTCTTCATTGATTTCGTCATAACCCTTAACCGAATTCATAACCTGATCGGTAGATTCCTTCATAGTATCACCGAATTCAGCTACAGAAGACATCATCTGTGCCATATTGGTAGCATCGCTTGCTGTTGCGGAGTTACCTTCCGACAATTCATTCATAGCTTCGGTAATACGTGCAAGCTCAGCTGCAACTTCCTGATAAATAGCTTCTTTCTGCTGACGCTGTTCTTCAGCTTCCAAAGCCTTGTCTTCCACAAATTTCATAGTCTCGCCAAGCTCATCTTTCACATAGTGAATACAATTATCCACTACATTAATTCCGCATGCAACAGCGGTTGCCATAGTTTTACAATTCTTGTAACCGCAAGCACCACAGTTAATGTTTCTCTGCTCCGGCTCGAACTTCTTCATCTTCATGAATACGTTCTCAAGAACTTCCTCGGGAACTTCTTCCATACGATTATCCTTCACTTCGTATGTACATACAAAATCATCTAAATTCAACTTCTTAAACTGCTCGTTCAACAATTTCAAACGTGCAGCATAATCAATTTCCTTACTCCAAGGGCTCTTCTTATTATGACGATTTGATTTTACTCTCTGATTATGAATCTCAAGTAAAATATCATCATTCATTTCATTCTCAGGATTGGTTGCAGTACCGTATATACAGCCGCCGCCACAGTTCAGCGCATCCACCATGAAAGGAAGCTCTTTTCCACTCTTTACACGGTCTGCATATACTTCCAGGAAGTGGTATACATGCTTCTCGCCTTCAATCTGACGAATGAATACATCTCTGCCAAGGAAGTGTTCCACATTTTCGCGAAGACCGCCGGGCTGAGGATATACACTACCCAAACCATATTCAATCTCGTCAAATCCGTTATATTTGCTTAAATCCATACCTTTAAGCTTCTTAACCAAATGCTCAAAAGTAACATTGTATTCAATATATTCTGCATTCTGCGGTCTGGTAATTTCAGACTTCTTCGCAATACAGGGACTGATGAATGCAAGCTTGTCTGTCACATTCATATACTTCTTAGCATAAATCGCACCGCACATCATAGGACTGTGAATAGGTACCAGTTTGGAAACTAATTCCGGAACATAATTTTCAATATAATCCACAACAGCAGGACAAGGCTGTGAAATACCGCCAACCAAATTATTCTTTGTAATCCAGTTCAAATATGCCCAAGTTGTAATATCCGCGCCAAAACTGATACTGATAATATGGTTTGCGCCAAGGCTCTTCAAATAGCCCAGAATCTGTCTGTATTCATTCGGATAATTTGCAATAAAAGCAGGCGCCAATAATAGGCTTATTCTTTCGCCCTTCGCCAAATCCGCAAAGAAACGTTCCGTATCATCCTGGAAATCTCTTGCCTTATGCTGACAGACATCAATACATGCACCACAACGTACGCAGGAATCTCCATCAACCTTAACAACATTTAAAGTGCCATCTGCTACTGCATGATTTGCCTGTAAAACAGGACAAACCGAAATACATCTGTTACAGCCTACACAGTCATCATTTGTATAGACTAACCCCTTATTTAACTCTCCCATAATTAATTACCTCCCCCAATGAGTATAATTAATACTATTTTATTCCAATTAACGTTTATAGTCAAGAAAAAGCGCCCTTTTACCACCTTTTACGACAGATTTTTTGCATCTTTTATAAAATATAAAAATCCTTTTACTTCTTTTATTTGAAAGGGCGTGTTTCTGCACACGCTTTTCTCTCAAAATAAGCGTAAAAGGACTTTTATTATATGGTTATGTATGTTGCTGTAAATACTTCTCTTTCGTAGCCATTCCGCCGCGAATATGTCGCTCCGACTTGTTGACGTCCAACACGATTCTTGCCCTTTTGGCAAGAGACGGATCAATCTCTTCCAAACGTTCCGTAACGTCTTTATGTACGGTACTTTTACTGATGCCAAACTTCTTCGCGGTTTGTCTTACGGTGGCATTTTGTTCAATAATATAGTTTGCTACTTCGATAGCGCGTTCTTCGATATATGTTTTCAAAAGAAAACTCCTCATAACACTTTTTTACAGTTTATGAGGAGTCTTTATTCGTTATGACTAATTCGTTGTTTCGCCCGGAAACTATTTCACAATCTCTGCATTCTCCATAAGATAATCTATAACTGCTTCTTTCATTGCAAGCTGATTGATATATCCCTTGCCATACATTTCTTCCATCTGAAGTTTAAAATCAGCAGTTGCACCCAAATCTTCCATTACCGCATCCAGATGCTCTGAAGTAACAGAAAGTCCGGCATCTTCATAGATTGCCTGTACACTCATATGACCGGCCACAATTTCCTGAGCTCTTATTTTTAACGCAGCCTCATATTCCAATTCATTTGCTGCACCTTTATATTCAGCAAGGCTACCATAAGCTCCGCCAAAAAGTTGATTCATATAATCATATTCCTGCTGATCTGCATATTTGGTAAGTCCCATTACATCTTCCACGTAATTCTCAGGATATTCCTTTACTTCACTATAGTTTGCTAAATTATTCTGAATGTATTGTTCTAAAGCTTCACGTTCCGCATTTTCTAATAAATAAGAACGATAAGCGTCCGCAGTCAAAGCAACATCTGATAAGTGCTCCTTAACAAATACATCATCAAACTCGGGTTTTACATAAATACCGTTCAAACGAATACTGAACACGGCATCCTTACCCGCCACCTCTGCCATATGATAATCCTCAGGGAAAGTAACATTGATATCAAAGCTGGAACCGATTGTTTTGCCAACAAGCTGTTCTTCAAAACCATCAATATATCCGGCTTCGCCAACGGTAATAACCGTGCCGCCGTCTGCGGTAGAACCGCCTTCAAAAGCAACACCATCAATCGTCCCTACATAATCAAGATTGATTTCATCGTACAATTCAACAACCGTCCCTGCTTCTGTGGAATAATCCTTGTTACTGTTTAGTACAGATTCAATCTGAGAATCAATCGTATCTTGATCAATTGCCAGTTCGCTGTATTCTACCTTAATATCCTTGTACTGCCCAATTTCTACATAATCCTGCACAACAATACCTTCAATAGTTCCGTCATCAGCAAGACCTTCACTATAATTTTCAATGGGCGCTGTAATAAGTACTGTTTTGTAATAAACTAAATATCCAATCAAGCTCAGTATCAAAATAATTGCTGCGCCGATTACTATATTACGCACACTCTTCTTCATTTGTGCTTTACGGATTGCTTTTTCTCTTTTCTTCTTCTGCAATTCACGTTTCTGACTGCTCATACTATTCTCCTTTTACCATATTCGATAAAAACATCTATTTGCTTGCATCCTCGCTACGAATCTGTGCACGCTTAATTTTACCACCCAAAGTTTTGGGTAATTCATCTACAAACTCTACGATTCTGGGATACTTATAGGGCGCTGTCGCCTTCTTAACATGATTCTGTAATTCTTTAATCAATTCATCGGAAGGTGTATAACCCTTAGCAAGTACTACGGTAGCCTTAACAACCTGACCTCTGATGGGGTCCGGTGCTGCTGTAATTGCACACTCTACAACTGCAGGATGCTCAACCAACGCACTTTCTACCTCGAAAGGTCCGATACGATAGCCGGAACACTTAATAACGTCATCATGGCGGCCAACGAACCAGTGATAGCCCATATTGTCTCTCCAGACAACGTCTTTTAAGTTATAAGAACCGCTGCCCAAAGCCTCTCTGGTCATTTCTTCATCTTTATAATATCCTACAAAAAGACCAACCGGCGGATTCTTATCCAGACCGCAAATTACGATTTCACCTTCTTCACCGTTTTCGCAATCTTCACCTTTATCATTCAGAAGATGTAAGTCATAAATCGGTGACGGCTTACCCAAAGTACCTGGCTTTGCTTCGAACCATTCGAAACATGCAATCAAAACAGTTCCTTCGGTCTGACCAAAACCTGATGCAATCTTTCTGCCGGTCAATTCTTCCCAGCGGTCAAATACTTCAGGATTCAACGCTTCACCTGCAGTACACCACTGTTCAACGGAAGATAAGTCATAATCTTCCACCTTTTCCTGTAACATAAAACGATACATGGTAGGCGGTGCACAGAACGTTGTCAATTTATACTTCTCGATTACGCCAAGCAGATTTGCCGGGATAAATTTGTCCATATCATAACAGAAAATAGTTGCACCGCAAATCCACTGTCCGTAAATTTTACCCCAACCAAACTTCGCCCAGCCGGAATCAGATACGCTCATATGAAGCTTATTTTCCTGTACTCTCTGCCAATATTTCGCAGTAACGATGTGTCCCAGGGGGTGCATATAATTGTGGCAAACCATCTTAGGCATACCGGTTGTGCCGGATGTAAAATAAATCTGCATAATGTCAGTATTCTTAGTGGCAGCCTCACCCACAGGGCGTTCAAAGACTTCGGAATACTCCATTAATTCTTTGTTAAAATTAATCCAGCCTTCGCGCTCATTATCGCCAACCAAAGCAATGTGCTTAATACAGGGGGCTTCCGCCCTCGCAAGCTCCATCTGCTGCACTACATAATCATCATTGATGCAGACAAACATCTCAATATTTGCCGCATTTGCACGGTATGCAATATCTTTCTTGGTAAGCTGTAACGTACCCGGAACCACAATGGCACCAAGCTTAATCAACGCTGTAGCACATACCCAGTACTCCCAACGTCTTCTTAAAATAAGCATAACCACTGAACCTTTTTTGATTCCCTTGAATGCAAAAAAGTTGGCTGCTCTGTTGGATAACTTACTCATATCTTCAAAGGTAAAAACCTTCTCTTCGTTATGGTCGTTGCACCAAACCAAAGCTCTGTTGTCAGGCTTTTCTTTCGCCCAGCCATCTACAATATCAAAACCGAAATTAAAATTTTCGGGAATATTTACGGTATAATTCTTTTTAAAATCTTCATAGGAATCAAACTGAATCCTAGGTAAAAACTTTTCTAACATTTTATCTCCATTCCATGCTTTGTACGCATAAACCTTACTCCGCAATCATGGTAAGGAAGGTTGCAGGCACATCTCCGCCGCATCTCTGTCCATGAGGGTAGGTAGGGTTAAAATAAATACTGTCTCCTTTTTCTAAAACGATATCCTGGTCACCAAAGGTGACGACGACAGTACCTTCTAACACCAAGTTAAATTCTTCACCCTGATGAGATACGAGATCTGCTTTCTTATCGGAAGGGTCCAACGTTACAAGGAACGGTTGCATAATAGTATTGTTAAAATGATATGCCAGGTCTCTGAATTCATAGCCCGGATATCTGTCAGCCTTCTGACCGTTTCCGCCGCGCACTACCTGATAGGTTTTTAACTTGGCAGACACACCGGTAACAATTTCCGAAAAATCCACTTTGTAAATCTTAGAAAGCTTAAAAATTACGTTAATGGGAATATCTTTTCCGTTTGCTTCATACTGCTTGTATAATTCCACGCTGATACCAAGCTCTTTCGCAATTTCTTCTTCCGAATAATCACAAATTTCACGAAGTTCTTTGATACGCAGGGCGATTTCTCTGATTTCGTCCATAGTTAGCCTCCTTATAATAAAAGGAAAAAATCGCAAGCGATTTATAGTCTCCTTAAAAACAGGAATAGAGAATCGTATTTTTACGATTCCCATCCCGATAAAAATCTTTTATGATTCCATACCAATCTTTAATGCTTCCTGGTTCAAACCAAGCATTGCTGCCTTCTTTGCAGGAATAACTTTCTGGATACCTTTATCCAAAGCTTCTTTGGTGCAGAAGCCTACTTCCTTGAACATTTTACCTACCAAAATGATGATTGCGCAGCCCTTTAAACCTTTTTCGTCTGCAATCTTGGTAGCGTCAATGTAGTATACATTTACGTCTGTACGTTCTACTTTCTTGGAAATCATAGAACTGTCTACAAGAATTGTACCGCCGGGTACAACAGCATCTACGAACTTATCCAAAGAAGGAAGATTCATTGCAATTAATACATCCGGCTGTGTTACCAAGGGAGAACCGATGGATTCTTCACTGATAACAACGCTACAGTTACAGGTACCGCCACGCATTTCGGGACCGTAAGAAGGAAGCCATGAAATTTCCTTATTGTCCATAAGTCCTGAATATGCAATTGTCTTACCTGCAAAGAGGATACCCTGGCCGCCGAAGCCTGCCAATAATACGTTCAATGTCTTGCTCATTATTTGTCTCCTCCTTCTGCATCAATATCTTTGTATACGCCGAGAGGATAATACTCAAGCATATTTTCACGAAGCCACTTCATTGACTCTTCCGGAGTAAGACCCCAGTTGGTAGGACACGTAGAAACAACTTCAATGATGGAATAACCTTTTTTATCAATCTGGTTCTGGAAACCTTTCTTGATTGCTTTCTTCGCAATGTTTACGTTCTTTACGCTGTCAACGGTTACACGCTGTGCAAGCGCTGTACCGCTTAAGGTAGAGAGTAATTCACAAACACGGATGGGATGACCTGCTGTAGAAGTATCACGTCCGTAAGGCGAAGTCTGTGTAATCTGTCCGGGAAGAGAGGTAGGTGCCATCTGACCGCCTGTCATACCGTAGATTGCATTGTTGATAAAAATAACGGTAATGTTTTCGCCACGTGTTGCCGCGTGTATGGTTTCTGCCATACCAATCGCTGCTAAGTCACCATCACCCTGATATGTAAATACTACGTTCTCGGGAACCGCTCTTTTAATACCTGTAGCAACTGCAGGAGCACGGCCATGTGCAGCCTGCACCATATCACAGTTAAAATAATTGTAGCTGAATACGGAACATCCTACGGAAGCAACACCTACAGTCTGTCCCACTACTCCTAATTCATCTAAAACTTCTGCAACCAAACGATGTACGATACCATGTGTACATCCGGGGCAGTAATGAAAAGGCACATCTGTTAATGCCTTGGTTTTTTCAAATACAACAGCCATGATTACATCTCCTTTCCTGCAATTGCGCGAATCTGATCAAGTACTTCAGCAGGTGTAGGGATTACACCACCGGTACGACCAAAGAATTCAACAGGCTTTCTGCCGTTTACTACAAGGCGCACGTCATCAACCATCTGACCCATGTTCATTTCCACGCAAAGGTATTTCTTTGCTGTAGGGATGGTCTTTTCAATTGCTTTTTCAGGGAAAGGCCATAAGGTAATAGGACGAATCATACCAACCTTAATGCCCTCTTCTCTTGCAGTCTTAATTGCACTTCTTGCAACACGTGAAGAAGCACCAAATGCTACGATTACGATTTCAGCATCTTCTGTCATGAACTCTTCCGCACGCTGTTCTTCTGCCTTAATCTTCTCATATCTTTCGTAACGCTCTTTTACAAGATTTTCGAGAACTTCGGGCTCAATATATAATGAATTCACAATGTTTTTAGGTCTCTTGTTCTGATGTCCGTTGGTTGCCCAAGGTTTCTCAGCAATTGCCGTATCCTTCTTCTCGGGAAACTCAACAGGCTCCATCATCTGTCCCAACATACCGTCTGATAAAATCATAGAAGGTACTCTGTACTTCTCACCTACTTCAAAAGCAAGGGGAACGAAGTCGACCATTTCCTGAATGGTGGAAGGTGCCAAAACAAACATCTGGAAATCACCGTGTCCAAGTGCCTTGGTTGCCTGCCAATAGTCTGACTGTGAAGGCTGGATACCGCCAAGACCGGGGCCACCACGCTGTACGTTAATAATAAGTGCGGGCAAATCAGAACCTGCGATGTAAGATACACCCTCTGATTTCAAGCTCACACCCGGTGAACTGGAAGAAGTCATGGAACGAACACCTGCTGCTGTTGCACCAAGTACCATATTAATCGCTGCCACTTCTGATTCAGCCTGTAAGAATACGCCACCCTCCTTGGGCAAACGCTTAGACATATATGCCGCAATTTCAGTCTGCGGTGTAATAGGGTATCCGAAGTAATGCTTACAGCCACACTGGATTGCAGCTTCTGCCAAAGCTTCGTTACCTTTCATTAAAACTTTCTCTGCCATTTTAATTATCTCCTTTCAAATCCTTTTATCTTTCAACGGTAATTGCCACGTCGGGACACATAATTGCACAAGATGCACAACCGATACATGCCGACTCGTCTGTCAATGTGGAAGGATGATATCCCTTCGCATTAATTTTATCCTTGGAAAGAACAAGAATTTTCTTCGGACAGGCGGTAACGCATAATCCGCAGCCCTTACACAAAGCTTCATTAACGGTAATTTTTGCCATGTTTATTTCCTCACTTTCTGCTAGTGTTTATTATAAAATTATCATCATATCCAAAACTGCATTCACAAAATAGCGCAGTACAGAATGTTATATCTTATCGAAATCCGGAACTCCGCTTTCCCACGGTGCCCTTACATAGATCTCCACCGGATACCAGTTAATCTCAGAATGCTCTTCTGCCAAACTGCGCACTCGGTCATCCTTATATAAATATGTAGGTATGGTGGTCGCCCATAACGGCATTTCGCAACATTTTGAAATTTCTTCCGCATAAGATAAGGATTTCTCAATCGTTTCCCACGTCGTATCATACTTAAGATGCGAATTATTCACGATTGCACTAACCTTACATCTGGAAGCACTTTCGATTTCTTTCATAATCTCCAAAGTTTCTTCCGGCGTCGCCGTCAAGTTTCGGTAGCGGTTCACAAGATACAGCATCTCATAATCCGTTTCCGCCAATTGCTTATGGAATCTTCCCAAAACCACGGAACCGGCATCATCACCACCAACGTCCATAATCACATCATCTTCCGTTTCAAACACCATATTCAGGTTCACCGGAAATCCCGGTGTCTCTACGTTGGTGTTTGCAAACATCGGTGCAATCACGGTAATTCCCATAGATTCCAACTTTTCTTTATATCCGGACGATAAGAAGTAAGGATTCACCAAATCCAGATCCACAAGTGTAACTTTTCGTCCGCGCTTTGCACGGTCAATGGCAAGGTTCAAAGAAAAATTACTTTTACCGCAACCGTAATGACCGCAGACAATATAAAATTTTCTTTCTTCTGCCAAGAGCACACTTCCTCTCTTCACGGTTTAGACTTTCGCTGTTTTTCGCGCTTTTCTGCCAAAAACCTTAATTTAGATATAATATCACAGCCATTTTAAGAAATCAAGTTATGCCTGTAAGAATTTCAGGTGTTCCAGCAATTCCGCGGATGGCTGTATTCCCTTCTTCTCCAGGGATTGCAAATATCTGACGAACTCGGTTTCCTTCTTGCTTCGTTTGTTCTCTACTCTGGTGAGAACTTCACCAATGGCAGGATTCTGCTTCAAATACTCCCTTGTATCCTTGGCAAAGAGGCAATACTCGGCCATAATGTTACGACACACCTTGTTCAGGCGGTTGGCGCCTTCAGCCTCATATTTAATCCACATCATATAATCCGATATAAACATTTCCGAAATATTGTTGCGGTATCTCGTAAGCCTCTCTTTAATCTTCTGCTTTGCCACATCCGACAAATCATTACTTTTACGATAAAATTGTATGTAATCATAATATTCCGAAGTAAGCGAACGCTCCGTAACATCATTCCAACGCACACCCTGTTCGGTACGGCAAAACTCCCAACGATATCTTGCCACCACATTTAAAAGCATTTCTTTCAAATCGCCTTGCGGATACAAAGGCAGCGCAAATCTTGCAGGGCTGACTCTTCTTCGCCCTTCGATTTCCTGCCACATGCTGGCTCTGTATCCCACGTGAGGAATCAAAATAATATCCGGCAGAACTTCCGTCATAAGACGCAGTGCCCGCATCTGCCCGCCGGCACTCATATAAGAATACTCCCTATAAAAAAGTGAGTAATCCACCTTTCTGATTTCGTCCAGCACACCTGCGATTCTCTCATAAGACAAGATGCTGTTCTCCAAATTGCCCATTAACTCCTCGCCCACTAAAAAAGGACAAAATGTAGCATTGGAACTATACACGATACGATTATTGGGACGGAAGAAATTCTTAATTTCGAAACGCACCTTACGCATCATATCATTATTGTATTCCATTTCTTCTTCGTAACTGATACTGCGCTTCTTCTTAAACTCCTGCAGAAAGTCTTTATAATCGCGCCCCAGTTCGTCTCTGGAAGGCTCTCTTTCGCCGGTATAAATCAAATGCAACCACTGACTGACAGTATGCACATTGTACTCACCTTCGTAGCGGCGTTTTTTTACCAAATCATATATTCTGACCTGATCCTCTTTGCTAAAATCCGTATCACTTAAGATTCCGTAATCCAGAAACAAATCTACCCAAAGCGGTGCATTTCCTTCTTCTTTCTTCCGGAATACAGCTTCATAAAGCTCATAAAAAAGTGTTTCAAACTCATGGATTTGCTTCATGGCATCCGGCGCGCGGAACTGATTCTTGGCAAGAATTCGAAACGAAGTAAGCCCCGCCATAAACTCTTCCTTCTGCGCTCCCGTAATTCCGGCAAATTCCAATAATTTCTTGGTAAGCCCTGAGAATGCGCTCTGGTATTCCACCATCTGGTTTGCCGTATACTCGGTCATCATAATGGCATCTTCTGCCTCTGCCGATGTATGTAAAATCTCTATAGCATCCCTGATTTTTTCCGCAGGCGATATAAAATGCACACCGGGCGCCTCAGCAAACTCCCGCTCCATCGCCACTGCCATTGCATGGATGGATTCCAGTTCCAACACCATCGGCTGTAACTCACCTTTGATATCTCTTATTTCCAATGCCATCTCATAATATCCGCTGTACAAATTATCCCTGTTGGCACCAAAAAACATTTGTCCGATTTTTTTATAAAAGAGCATATTCTTTTCAGCAGCTGCTGCCATCGAACGGGCGCTTTCTTCAATCTGTTTCAAAAAACTCATAGCAGTATAAGGTGCATTCCCGAAAAATCCCGAAATCTGCTCCAAATTCAGAAGTGACAACTCAGCCGCAACTTCTTCCGAATAGACGTTGGGCGTATGTGAAATATAATCGCTTTCCAGACTTTCGATGTCTTCCAATTCTTTACATTTTACATTGTATTTTTGACTGTAATTCTTATACTTCTCATAGCTTACTTTCAGCTTACCGTAAGCTCTTTTACTCCGCTGATACCAGCGGTTCTGTAATGCACTTTGCTGCTTATAAAAACGAATCGCGGACAGAACAGAAACGGAGAGATATTTTTTCTCTCCGCCAAAAATCGGTCTCATCAAAGCCGCTCCCGAAAAAGCATACATACAAACTTTGCAGTCTGCGGAAACAACATAGTCGTAGCCATAGGTCCCTAACCAAATATCGCCGATTCCCAACATATCCCCGGCATTCATAACAATAGTTCCGCATGCGGTACGTGCAATGACTTCGCCCTCAGCAATCATACCGAGAAACCGCACAGTTTCACCGGTTTCAAAAATCATATCTCCCGATTTAAACACATATATTTTTTTGTCCTGATATTCTCTCTTCTGCATACCCGGCCCCACAATACTTTTATACTTATAAAATTCTTCTTACCGATAAAATCGTACGATAGGTTGCGTTGGAAATTTTAATGCCCGTTTTAGCTGAACTGGCATGTACAATTTTACCACCACCTACATAAATAGCCACATGTCCGGAATAACAGATGATATCTCCGGGTTGCGCATCGGCATAGGCAACTTCCGTTCCCGCACTGCGTTGTGAATAAGATGTTCTTGGAATTGTAACCCCAAAATATCTATATACCGACTGAGTAAAACCGGAACAGTCAGTTCCATTTGTCAAAGATGTTCCGCCTGCCACATAAGGGTTCCCCAAAAACTGAATGGCATATAAAGCGACCTGTTTACCGGCATCACTTCCGGAAGCCCCTGTAATAACGGAAGGATCCAAACTGTATGCAGAACCGGTAAACTGTGAACCGCCGCCGGAATTCCCTCCACCTGCATTGCCGCCACCCGCAGTGCCGCTTTCACCACCATTTCCTGCCGCCTCTGCCTCTTCCCGCGCAACAGCCTCCTGGCGTTCCTGCTCCAGCTGGCGGATTTCCGCATTTTGCTGGCGAATTTTTTTGGCATACTTGTCCGCCAATTTCTCCGCTGATGCAATTTGTGCCGCATACTGATCAGAAGCCGCCTGCAATTCGGCAACCATACCTTCCAGTTCTGCCTGCTCCAATTCGCACTCATCCTTAACCGCTTGTAATTCAGACTCTTCTATCTCGAGCTGTTCTTTTAAGTCGGCAACTTCCTGTTTCGTCTTCTGGTATTCTTCCAGCACTCTGTTATCATAGTCATATAACTGCTGTATGTACTCTAAACGTGTCAGTAAATCAGACAAACTCTGTGTCTCCAAAAGTATGCTTAAGTAGGAATCCTCCCCCTTCTCATACATTGCCTGCAGACGGACCATAGTATCCGAGTATTGCTGTTCTTCTTTTGCAATTGCAACCTCTAAATCTATCTGTGCCTGAGCGATTTGTTCTTCCAGCAAAGCAATATCTTCTTCCAAAATTTCGATACTGGCCATCAGTTCTACAATCGCCATAGTGAGGTCATCGATTTCACCCTCAATTTCAGCCTGTTCGCTCTCTAACGCGCTGATATTTCCTTCTATTTCTTCCAGTTCCTGCTGGTTCTGCTGCATCTGCTGTTCTGTCTGTTCAATCTGATTCTGCAACTCACTGGATGAGGTTGCATATATCGTCTGACCGCAAAGTGTTACAAGTAACAAAACGGTAGTAGCAGTCTTCAGTATTTTCTTGTACATTTTGCGTTCCTCCTTAATCCCATAGTTATCCTTATTATATAACATTTTAATAGTGAATTACAACACTTCCCATAGATTTCCTTGCCTTTTAATCGAAAGAATGATACAATATTTCTTGCATAAAATGTTCAGACAGGAGGCTTACAAGAATGCAGCATCTTTTATTAGCCACACTCAGTACAGGTTGGATCATCACCATTGTGGTACTTGTAGTAATTATCATCGCTATGATTGTCCTTTACTTTGCAGGCAAAAAAATGGAAAAGAAGCAGGCAGAACAGCAGGCATTGATGGAACAGAACAAGCAGACCGTCAGTATGCTGATTATCGATAAAAAGAAGGTAAAATTGAAAGACGCAGGATTCCCTCAGGCAGTTTTAGACCAGGCACCGAAGATGTCAAGAAACATGAAGGTGTATGTGGTGAAAGCCAAGGTAGGACCGCAGATCCTTTCCCTTCTCTGCGACGACAAGATATTTGATACTATTCCCGTTAAGAAAGAAGTGAAAGCTACGATTAGCGGTATGTACATTCTCGGAGTAAAAGGACTTCATGGCAAGAACGTGACTCCGCCCCCCAAGAAGCGTGGTTTCTTCAAACGAACAATGGATAAGTTACAGGACGCAGCGGGTAACAAACCTGCAAAATAAGTGAAAAATAAATCCGTGGAACAGAATTGTTTCACGGATTTTTTATATATAAAATTATTCTTTCATTCTCTTAAATTATCTCTGCTTCTATTCTTGTGTTACAGTGCGCCACCAACTGCGCGCCGGAACACAAATCATAAAGGATTGTGATTTCGCAGGCATATTCCTTTTCATCCACAATCACTTCCTCACAACGAATCGTCATATCAATCACCCCAAAAGGCGTCTTATATTCCACAGTGCTTTCTTTACCGGGTATAAAAACCATCTCCGACTCCACAGCCCCGCTTTTGGAAATAACAGTACTCTCTGAGTCCATTACAATCCGATTACTTACTTCCATACCTTCGGCCGGTTTCTCTATGTACTCAATCACGCACCCGCCTTCCGTTTTCATATAATCGCCTTGTGCTTCCATTACGGTTACATCCTGCTCTTCACCCATAATTTGTACGCCGGTGATTTTAATCTTCACTTCTCCCGTTGTCATCCTCTTCACTCCACTCTGTAATCAACTCCCAAAGTTTGCTTTTAATCACGATTTCATCTTCTCCCGCTTCCAAAACTGCAATTGCCAGCTCCCGGTCCGTCATCTCACTCTCGACAACCTGACCGTTCTCATCCACGACACGGCAACAATCTGCCGTAATACTGAATTCCGGATACATCACCAGCCAAAGCAATAATACTGATGCAATTCCATACATGATTTCGCCGTATTTTCTATGTAACTTCTGAGTTGTTTTTACAATAAAATCTTTTATATTCATTCTTATTCCTCCCGCTTTCAAACAAGACCATACCGGTTCCGTGCCGCGTCGCCTGCGCAACTTCTAAACAAAGCATTGCCTGTTTGCAGGAAGAATATTCAGTTGCATTCTAAAATGTTTGTATAAAAATGTTTCCGCCTTCTCGAATCTTTATCAGCGACATATTATTTCACCGGATGATAAAAAGACGATACAAATACCTGCTTTGCAAGGTTCTGTTTCTTAATGGCATCTGCTGCCGCTTCCGCGTCAGATTCATTCTCGTAAAGTCCGAATACGGTAGGACCGCTTCCGCTCATCATCGCGCGCATTGCACCATGCTCGTTCATCACTTTTTTAATGGCTGTAATCTCTGTATAACGTGCCTCCGTAACGGTTTCAAGCACGTTGTCCATTACTTTTACCACGCCGTCCAAATCGCCCGCACGAATGGCATCCGCCATAGCATCGATATCAGGATGATACGTCAAGGAATTCGCATGGAGATTCTCAAATACATACTTGGTAGACACATCAAAATCAGGCTTTGCAATCAGCACCACGCAATCCGGAACATTGGGCAACATTGTAAGCACTTCGCCGATGCCTTCAGAAAGTGCGGTTCCGCCTACGATACAATAGGGCACGTCCGCACCGACTTTAACGCCCAATTCACACAGACATTCCTTACTCACGCCCAACTCATACAATTCATTTATGCCGTTAAAAACCGCTGCCGCATCCGTGCTTCCGCCTGCCATTCCTGCCGCCATAGGGATTCTTTTTTCAAGGTGCATTCGAATACCGCCGGGAAGGTTGTATTCTTCAAACATAAGCTTGGCTGCCTTACACACCAGATTACTTTCATCGCAGGAAAGGCCTTCAATGTTACAGGTCATAGAAATCCCCTTATCATCCGTCTTTTCTAACGTCAGGGTATCATACAAATCCACGGTCTGCATAATCATACGAAGTTCGTGATAGCCGTCTTCCCTTCTTCTCAAAACATCCAGTCCCAAATTTACTTTTGCATATGCGTTCAATTCCAAGCGGTTCATATAGCCTCCATTTGTCTGTATCCTATTATCTTTTTACAGACCTTCTTTGTTTTTATGAAAGTTTATATACGTCTATCTTCATTTTATAAAATTATGTATTAAGCCTGTCTTTCATTTTAAATTTAATACACTTAAAAGTATATCACTTTTTAAATAAGCACTCAAGCATATGCCTTTATTTTAGATTAATAAAGCAATATGGTAGGTTTCCTTTAGGCCAAAATAGCGCCTGCAATTTTTTTATAAAAAAACAACTACAGCTATAAACATTCTAAAAAAAATGCCGATAATAATAGAAAGCAATTAATGGACTAATTGCGCGCAAAAATAATTTCACCAAGGAGGGTAAAGACATGAGTATTAATTCAGTAACCACATCTATGGAAGCTTCTTACAGCACCTATGCAACCAAGACTGACTCTGTCAAGAAGGCAGAGAATACTGCCAAGGCAAACGAAGCCGCTGCTGTATATGAATCTTCTGCAAAAAAGCCTTACTCAAGTAAAAAGGTTGCAAATCCTGAACTTGTCAATCAGTTAAAAGCTGCCAACGATGCAAGAGTTGCACAGTTGGAAGATATCGTACATAAGTTGATTGCAGGCCAGGGCGATGCTTACGGTAAGGCAAATAACATTTGGCAGTTCCTTGCAAGCGGAAACTTCACAGTTGATCCTGCTACCAAAGCTCAAGCGCAGGCTGACATTGCCGAAGACGGATATTGGGGTGTAAATGCTACTTCAGACCGTATCGTAGATTTCGCAGTTGCATTGGCAGGCGACGATCCCGAGAAGTTGGAAGAAATGAGAGCTGCATTCCAGAAAGGTTTTGATCAGGCAACCAAGACCTGGGGCGGAGAACTTCCCGACATTTCCCAGAGAACTTATGATGCAGTTATGGAGAAATTCGACAAGTTGACAGGCAAAGCTGAAGAAACCACAGCAACCAATTAATGCATTTTAGGTCGGTTTTATTTTACCGGCAGGCATTGATTTTATAACGAAAACGAATATTTAGGACTCTGTACGCATATTCTGTAGAGAATACGTGCAGAGTCTTATTTTATTGAAAGGAGTTTCGTTATGGACTTAATCAAAACCAATATACATATGGATCGTACAGATTGTCGCGTCGAATCCCAGTTTACTTTGGATGAGGATTGCAATGTTTCTGACAGCAAGGCGGACATTGCCCGCATTCTTTTATCTGACGGCATTATTAAAATCGAAGAAATTCGTTCTTATGATGAGCAAGTGCTTGTACGCGGAAAGCTGATGTATCATATTTTATACGAAGCAGACGACAGCTTCGGTGCCCTGCATTCCTTAAACGGCAAAATCCCTTTTGAAGAGCGAATCAACGCCGACTGTATTTCCTCAGGAGACAATCCTTTGGTTACCGCCGATTTGGAACACTTACATGTTACAACCGTTAATTCCCGTAAAATCAATGTGCAGGCGCTGATGTTGCTTACCGTTCTGCAGGAATCCATCCGCAGTGACGAAATCAGCACCGGTGTCACTAAGGATGAACCGGTGGAATACCGCCTTTGCAACCGGCAGCTTTTAAGTATTGCGGTTATGAAAAAAGATCTCTGCCGTATTCGCGACGAAGTCAAACTTCCCGCAAACCTTCCCGAAATGGAAGAAATTCTCTGGAGCGATCTTTCCTTAAGCGGCGTGGAATTCAAGCCCGTGGAAGATAAATTGAACATCAAATGCGACGTGAATATTTTCGTCATTTACAGGCCCTGCGACGGTGGGAACGGCTATGAGTTTTTTGAAACCACAGTTCCCTTCAGCCACAGCATCGAATGCAACGCAAGCAAGGAATATCTCATTCCCGACATCGCCTATAACCTCTCGCAAAAAGATTGTGAAATCCGTCCGGACTTGGACGGTGAAGAACGTGTCATCGGTTTTGATGTGATTATGGATTTATATATCAAATTATACGAAGATGTAAATCTCGACTACGTATGTGACGTTTATGGGGTACACAAAGAATTAGATGTAGAATACGAAAAGTATGATATTAAAACCCTTTTAGCACAGTCTACCGCGGTTTTACGCCTTCAGGAAAAAGTACCTTATAATTTCAAGGGCGAAGAACTTTTACAGATTAAATACAGCTCCGCCAAGCTTTTCCCGGAAAGCGCAACTATAGGAAACAACTCTGTAGATATTGAAGGTTATATCGCAGTGACTATGCTTTATATTACCGACGACGACCGCTTCCCTTACAGGACCGGCAACTTCGAAATACCTTTTAGTTATTCCATCGATTTGCCCGGTATCAATGCACAGACCATTTATCAGCTAAGCGCCAACTTGGAACAGTGTCAGGTCACCTCTGCCGGAAGTGACAATCTGGATGTTAAGGTTAACGTGGCATTTCAGATTTTTGCTTATGACAACAATATACTAGAAGCCGTAAGTGACATAGAAGAGTCCGAAACCGTATGCACCGTAAACCGCCCCGGCATCGCAGTCTATTATGTAAAAGACGGGGATTGTTTGTGGAATATCGGCAAGGAATACCGCGTGCCTTTAGCAAGGATTAAAGAACAGAACGCCTTAACTACGGACAGCGTGCGCAAGGGTCAGAAACTGATTGTAATGAAGTGATTATAAAAGGTTATGGACCGTGGTAGTAACAAATTAATTCGAAGGGTGTTTGTACTCGTCGGCATTTGGGTTGCGTTTTTTGCAACCCTATGTGCCGTTACGTAGTACAATCAAGCGAAAGCGTCCCTGAGAATAATTGTTACTACCACGGTCCATTCGGTTTATATTAAAATATAATTTGCTCCAACTCTTTTTTCTTTGTTTTTAGTTGCATTTCACAATCCGTAATATATGCCTCAATCTCTTTTCGACTTCTTGAAATATCATCTGTCATTTCGTTAATTTTCACTCGCAATGTGTCCAAACTGTTCAGTTCAAGGGTTTTATTTCTGGCGCCAATCACTCTAACCCAGTCATCAGAGTTCTTAAAGTCAAGACAGGCATCTCTAATTTCTACACGCAAAGCAATAATCTGCATTTCCCTGCGTAATTTCTTTAACAACTCCTTTAATTCCTTTGCCAAATTTATAGCAGCAATTGTGTTATTTGTTGTTGAAAGGTCAAAGACATTACCCGTTTCATTACTAAATACCGGATCCATTTCGGCCGTATATGTTGCCGCACCCATACGATTCAATATTAAGATTGCAGTGTCAAAGGCTTCGTTGCAAACATCCAAGGTTCTTTTCGCATTCTTACATCTTATGGTAAGCACATCAATTTCTTCCTCAAGTTCCAAGATTTTGTCTGCGTCTTCGCCTTTTTCAGCCAATAAAGCATTCCTTTTTGCAGCATATTCTTTTTCATATTTTTCTTTGCAACCGGCAAACTTTGCTAACATACTTTTCGCATTATGAAGTTGTGATTTCACCACCTCATATGCCTCTAATGCCAAGTCATACCGTTCTGTCGTAGCATAGGCCTCCAGCTCCTCTTTATCCACCTTAGAAGAAAACAACAGTCTCATAAAGACATTATTCTTCGCGTCCTCTGATTCTTTTACTTCTTTATTTTTCTCGGCCTCTGCCTGTTCAAGTTCTTTCCTTAATTCAGCCAGACGTTGTTCCAGAATTTTAACTTCTTTTTGTGCCCTGTCTTCTTGAATTACTTGAATAGACAAATCTTTTAATTCCGGTCCTGAATATAAATTTTCCATTTTAACCCCCTGTTTTCATTAGCGGTAGTAACTTTACTCACGTGGTTTTTTTTAATATTATTCTGCCAACGTTTTCAACGTATCTCCTGTCAGACGATACTGCGTCCAGTCGTCCATAGGTTTTGCACCAAGCGATAAATAAAAATCAATGCTTGGCTGATTCCAGTCCAGACAACACCACTCCAGACGACCACACCCCTGAGATACCGCAATGCGGGCAAGTTCTTTTAAGAGTGCCTTGCCATAGCCCTTACCGCGATACTCTTTTTTAACAAATAAGTCTTCCAGATAAATTCCGGCGCGACCAAGGAATGTCGAGAAATTATAAAAGTACAGTGCAATCCCTACCGCCGTATCACCTTCCATTGCAAGAAGCACTTCCGCTTTCTTCTTTTCAAAAAGCCACTCTTTCAAAAGTTCCTCCGTCGCCACAACCTGGTCTGACATATCTTCGTATTCTGCCAAAGCTTTGATGAAGGAAAGGATGGTTGATACATCATTTATATTTGCTTGTCTGATTGTAAAGTTGTTCATTGTTGCTCCTTTTTATCCTAAAACAATCTTACCGTTTGCTATATCTGCAATCACTTCCACTAAAAACTCATGCTCTCGTTCCAAGACTCTCGCTGCAAGAATTTCCGGCGTATCCCCTTCTAAAACGGGTACCGTTGTCTGCGCAACAATTTCACCACTGTCATACTCCGCATTCACTCTGTGAATGGTTACTCCCGTCTCCTTTTCCTGCGCTTCAATTACCGCTGTGTGCACATTTATTCCATACATACCTTTACCGCCAAATTTCGGCAACAACGCAGGGTGAATATTAAAAATACGATTATGATACTTCTCTAATATTGATATATGTAACTTACGCATATAACCTGCCAAGAAAATCATATCGATATCATATCGGCTCAATACCCCCATAATTTCTTGTGCTAATACATCTTCACTTCCAAATTTTTTGGCACTTAAATGATAAGCAGGAATACCTTCATTCGCCGCCCTCTGCAGCGCCATTGACTCTCCGTTGTTGCTAATCACAACGGCAACTTTTGCATTGATTTTATTACTCTTGCAACCATCAACAATTGCCTGCATATCACTTCCGCCATGGGACGCAAAAACTGCAATATTCATAACGCATATCTCCTCTTATACATAACATATCACAAGTGCCGCGAGGGACAATCCCTCCGCGGCACACATCTTATTTCACACAACCGATAAGTTCATTGATATCCGAAACCTTATTCTTAAGCATATATCCTTCAATCCCTTCCACAACCTCAATTGTGGTATAAGGATTCATAAAATTCATGGCACCTACAGATACTGCCGTAGCACCTGCCATAATGAACTCAAGTGCATCTTCCGCAGTTGCGATACCGCCCATACCGATAATGGGGATTTTTACTGCGTTGGCACACTGATAAACCATACGAACCGCTACAGGCTTGATAGCAGGGCCTGACAATCCGCCTGTTTTGTTTGCAAGCACGAACTGGCGTCTGTTAACATCAATTTTCATACCGGTAATGGTATTGATTAAGGAAATTGCATCCGCACCTGCTGCCTCTGCCGCCTTAGCCATTTCGGTAATGTCTGTAACATTGGGGCTTAACTTCATGATTACAGGCTTCTTTGCCACATTTTTAATCTTAGATGTAATATCAAACAAAGCGTCTGCTTTCTGGCCGAACGCAATGGCACCCTCTTTTACGTTGGGGCAGGAAACGTTGATTTCCATCATTGCCACACTGGTATCGTTTAAGCGTTCCACGGTCTCTAAATAGTCCTCTACGGTTTTACCGCAAACATTTACGATAACGGGAGTATCAAATTTCTTTAAGAACTCCAAATCTCTTTCGATAAAAACATCCACACCGGGATTCTGCAAACCGATGGCATTCAACATACCGCCGTAAGTCTCTGCCACACGGGGGGTAGGGTTGCCGGGCCAGGGCACGTTGGCAACGCCCTTGGTCACAATGGCACCTAATTTATTCAAATCTACAAACTGGCTGTATTCCATACCGGAACCAAACGTACCGGATGCCGTCATAACGGGATTTTTAAAAGTAACACCTGCAATAGTAACCTGAGTATTCATTAAATATCCACCTCCCTAGCATCAAATACGGGGCCTTCCGTACAAATTCTGGTATTGTTTACGTGAGAATGATGATCTTTCTTGGTAGTTTTGCACACGCATCCAAGGCAGGCACCAACACCGCAAGCCATTCTTTCTTCCAGCGAAATATATGCAATAATGTTGTTCTCTTCCGCATATTTTTTAATTGCGCGAAGCATGGGCATCGGACCGCAAGCCATAATGATGTCCGGCTTAATTGTAGTTGTACCCAAAGCCGTCAAAACATTGCCCTTGCAACCTACGCTACCGTCTTCCGTTGCAATATACACATTGCCATAGGGCATAAAATCATCCGCAAGGAAGTTATATCTGTCACGGTATCCCAAGAAAATATGCTTGTCCGCATTCAATGCTTTCGCAAGCCCTAACATAGGAGGAATACCAATGCCGCCGCCCATAAGAACAACTGTCTTTCCTTCTGCCTCTTCTACAGGGAAACCGTTACCTAAGTTGGCAAGAATCTCCATGGTATCTTCTGCCTTGTATGTGGCAAATTCCTTGGTTCCCTCACCTGCCACACGGTACACAAGACGCATTCTTTTATTCTCTCTGTCCACATCACAAATACTGATGGGGCGCACCAGAAGATGTGACTTATCCTTCGGATAAATTCCGATAAACTGTCCCGCATTTGCATGAACTGCTGCCTCAGTTTCAATCAGACAGTCATAAATACCTTCCGCAATTTCGGTTTGACTGTAAACCTTAGCGGTTTCTTTTTTACGATAAAACATACCTTACCTCCATACCTTTCCTTGTGCATATAATTGCAATCTATCCCTATGCATAGGGTGAACAGCATACGCCGATATAACCCCTGCATCCAGCATTTGCAAAAGATAAATCGCAAACACTTTAAAATTTCCCAGATGTTTTTCTACCTGAAATTTCGTTTGATCTCGAAAAACCAATTCAATGTAATAATAGCTAACCTTTAATCCGCTATGAATCTTACACTCAATAGCAACAATATCCGAACACGTATAAGCTGTTTTTTTTAGTATTTTTCTTAACACCAGTTGTTGCCTGTAAACAATCACGGCTTTGGATGTTAAAAAGAAATACAGAAAGAGCAAAAACCACAAAGATCCCATAATAAGTCCTATCCCGATAACACCCAATAAAGTGTTTTCTTCCGGTATTCGCAACAGTAACATAAGCAACATTTCAATTGGTGTTATTACAAAAATGTGAACCAGAATAAACGCAAGCAGGTAGCCTCTTATCCAACCGCCTTGTACCTTAAATTCATGATTCATAACCGGAGGTGCAACTACATTTGAATTGTACATATATATTCCTCCTAATCCTTGTACACTACCTTACCCTTACAAATCGTATACTTCACCTTACCCGTCAACTCTTCCCCTAAGAAGGGCGAATTCTGGGACTTGGATTGAAAACCTGTTACAGTCCACTTCTCATCCGGGTTAAAAATCACGATATCCGCAGGTCCGTCTACCCGCAAATCACCTCTGTCAATGTTATACATTGCCGCAGGCTTGGCAGTCAGCTTGTCCAAGACTTCCATCATAGACATTCCGGCTTCTTTTACCAATTTCTCAATGCACAGGGGCAATGCCGCTTCCAGTCCCAACATACCGCTTGGTGCCTCGGTTAAAGGCTTGTCCTTCTCTTCTTTGGCGTGAGGCGCATGGTCCGTGGCAATAATATCGATGGTGCCGTCTTTTAAACCTTCAATAATGGCAAGGCGGTCTTCCTCGGTACGAATGGGGGGATTTACTTTGGCAAGGGTTCCCTTGGCAATCACCGCATCTTCCGTTAAAGCGATGTGATGTGGTGTTGCTTCCGCATGCACACGGTTACCGGGTACTGTCTTAGCCTTGCGCACCAGTTCCACGCCTTCCTTGGAGCTGATATGCTGCACATTCACAATTGCATTTGTCTCCAGGGCAATCTGCAAATCTCTCTCAATCAGGCTGATTTCCGCATCCCTGGGCGAACCGCCGATGCCGAAATGCTCCGATGCCGCGCCACGGTTGACACCGTTATTGGTAATCAGTGATGCATCTTCTTCGTGAAGACTGATGGGCATATTCATTGCCGCAGTTTTCGCCATAGCTTCCCTAAGAATTGCTTCATCCATCAAGGGAATGCCGTCATCCGTAAAACCGATGGCGCCTGCCTTTGCAAGGGCATCCATATCGGTTAATTTCTCGCCTTTTAAACCGAAACTTACCGCACCGCAACTCTCTACGTGAATGCCGGTTTCCTTGCCCTTGTTAAGGACATAGGACAAAGTATCCACGTTATCGATGGTGGGCCTGGTATTACACATCATAATGACAGTGGTGTAACCGCCTGCTGCCGCCGCCTTGGCTCCGGTATCAATATCTTCCTTGTACTCAAAGCCCGGGTCTCTGAAGTGGGTATGCACGTCCACCAGGCCGGGGGCCACAACAAGCCCCGTTGCATCAATCACTTCAGCATCCTCACACACTTCCGTCTCGCCGATTGACACGATTTTATCATCTTTGATTAAAACGTCTGCCTTGCCCTCAAATCCGCTTTTGGGATTGATGACATAACCGTTTTTAATTACAATCATTGGTACCTCCGGGTTTAAAAATTGACCGTTTAAGCATAAACGTCTTTCTTTAATAATATTTTACATCACTCAAAAAGTATGGGTTTATCAATATATTCCGTACAAACCACCACATAAGGATAGGACGGAGTTTCTGCATTCTTTTCTGACGCCTCCGGTCCCACCAGCGTTGTGCCCATACACACACTTTCTTCCGTCAGATACAGGGCGTCCACCGTTATGCTGTAGCCTCCGGTCTCCTGTTTCCCGTATCCCACGCACAAATACATAAAATCGCCATCGGAATACGCCTGATAAAAGCTTTCTTCCTTCTTCTCGTCCAGCACCGAAAGCAATTCCTCAGGAATGTTCTCCGTAGCCACTACCGTGAAATCCAAATCCCGGACTTTCGCCGCAGGCTCTTCTTTCTCACCGCAAGCAAACATACACATACACAAAACAGTTAATGCAAGGAACAGGTATACTTTTTTTAACATCGTTTTACCCTTAACTTCTTTACTTCCATTTTATGTTTTTTTGCTTTTTTTATGTGTAAAATACAAGCTGTTTCCACAGTTCGCTTGCACATTTTATCGTGCCTTATGCACAACAGGCCAATTCTTTTTAGTAGAATAAGAAGTTGTAATTATCAACATCCTTCAACTGTTCTTTTACCTTACGACCGTTGAATTTCAATACATCAAATCCCGCATCGCCGTACTGCATAAAATATATTTCCTTGCCGGAAACCGCGCAGTAGTTATCTCCTGCACAACTGCCGATATCGGTCAGCACTTCGCCGTCATAGAAGGCAAGCATTCTGTCGCCGTTCTCGTCTGCCACCTGGTATGCAAATACCACACCGCGTCCGTCTGCGGTTAATGAAGAGCTGTTTGCAATAATATTTCTTGCCACCAAAGTGCTGTTGTAGTAAAGGTCAACAGTTCCGTTGCCGGCATCCTTGCCAATGTACATTTCGTTGTGTTCCATATATTCAATAGAAACCACATTATTGTCAATCACTTCAACCTTGCCCTTATCAAGCATCTGATAACCCATAGTATACAAGGTTCCCACAGTATCATTGTCATCTGCGTAACCTACAAAATATGCCTTCTTGGCAGTTGTATCAAAATAGATTTCATCCTTTACATCCATAGGATAAACATCCTTCATTTCGATGACTTCGCCGTCTACTACCAGACGATATACACACTGTTCGGAAATCGGTCCCACGGCAACAAAGAACATTGCATTTTCGGAATCCGCGCCCTGCATTCTCCAAGCGTCTGTTGTCACTAATTTGCTTTCCTTGGCACCTTCCTTGTAATAGTACAAGCCTCTTGCCTCTGTCAGGTAGTAAACTTCACATTTTTTATCGATATTATAAACTTTACACTCTGTATATTCTTTGGTAATCAATGCCTTTTCGCCGGTCTTTGCAGTCAAAATATAAAGGCCGTTTTCTTTCTCATATACAACGGTTTTAAAAGCACCGTCCGTCTCGATAATCGCTGTCACACCGGTCTCTAAAGTGGTAAGACTGCCGAGATTATCAAGTTCAATGGAAGAAAGCTTATTGTCGCTTCCGCCAAGAATAAGCGCCTTGTCTTTTTTATCACTCAAACGGAAAGTCACAGCATCATTGCAAAGATTTGTAACTGCTGCATCTTTTACAAGATACTGATAAAAACCGCCGTTTGACGCATAATACACTTCTCCCTTATCCGCAACCTCATAATCGGTTACACCCTGACAAATCAGCGTAGCTTTCTTATTGCCTTTCTTCGCATAATATAAGTCAAACGTACTACCATTCACATTCATTGCAAAATAAACATACTTGCCATCCGTTGTAATGGCCGCAGGGTTTGCGTCGTTGTTTTCGCCTTTTTCATTGAAATTCCAGCTGTTCCACTGATCGGAATAAACCGTATCCTTAAAAATTGCCTTCTCTGTCATCACGCAACCGTTATCCTGATAAAAGAGAATACCGCGGGTCAATGACTGATAATGATTATGGTAAGCAATCAAGCCGATGATACAACCTATAATCAAAACAGCTACCACAATAATGCTGATGATTACGGCTTTTTTATGCTTCTGATACCACTTTAAATTATCATCTTTCGCAGCTACCTCATCTTCGATGGGCAATACGGTTTTATTGTTATTCTTAACCTCTTCCACTGCCTTGCTGTAAGCTTCTTCTACCGCTTCATTGTCTTTCTTGATTTCTTCCATTGTCTCTTGTACCTCGCCTGTTTCCTGCGTTAAAAGTTCCACCAGTTCCGTAAAATGCATTCCGTGGGATGCCTTAATCAGCACCGCATCCCCCTGTTTTAAAAGCCCTGCGACTTCATTTTTACAATCTTCCAAGGTTGCAAAATGGTAAAGCTCCATGGCGTCTTTTTTACTATCACACTCGGCCGCGCCCTGATACATTTCTTCGCTCAAGGCACCGACACAAACCAGCGCATCCACCTTTTGCTTTGCCGCATATTCACCAACACTACGGTGCAAAGCCTTCTCATTCTCGCCAAGCTCAAACATATCTCCGAGAATCGCCACTTTTCGCGTATTTGCCTCGCCCAGCAAATCAATGGCTGCCTTCATAGATACCGGATTGGCATTGTAGCAGTCGTCGATGATTGTATATTCAGACGTTTGAATCAAATGGCTTCGTCCGCTGACCGCTTCCACTAAGCGGATTCCCTTCTCGATTTCCTCCGCATTAAGCCCCATGGTTTTACCTACGGCAGTTGCCGCCAAAGCATTGTAAACCATATGCTTGCCGGGCAGTGGAATCTCTGCCTCTATTTTCATGTCGCCTGCGTGAATCACACATTCACTGCCAAACAATCCTTTATTTACTACACCGCTTGCATAAACCTCTGCACTCTCATCCATACCGTAAAAGACAGGTTTCTTTCCGTTTACTTCCGCAATACCCGCCAGTTTATCATCATCTGCGAACAGACAGGCCGTTCCGCCTTCCTTCAAATTCGCAAATACTTCCGTCTTCGCTTTTAACACGCCGTCCCTATCGCCTAACTGCTCTAAGTGACACTGACCGATATTCGTAATGACACATACATCCGGTTGTGCAATTTCGGATAATCTTGTCATCTCGCCAAAATCGCTAATGCCCATCTCCAGTACTGCCACCTCATGCGCATCACGAAGCTTCAGAACCGTCAGCGGAAGTCCCACTTCGTTGTTGAAATTCCCCTCGGTTTTTAATACCTTATATTTCTGCGCAAGAACAGATGCGATGAACTCCTTGGTGCTGGTTTTACCAACGCTTCCCGTAATGCCGACCACCTTGATATCAAGGCTTTCCCGATAAAATTTAGCAATCTGTTTCAAGGCAATAAAAGTATCTTTTACAACAATAAAAGTCCCTTCCACACCCTCGGGAATATGCTCGCACACGGCTATTACGGCGCCGAGTTCAAAGGCTTTGGCTATGTAATTATGACCGTCCACACGCTCGCCTTTGGTGGCAAAAAACAGATAATTCTCTTTTACAAGTCTTGAATCAAGTACCGCACCCGCAATCTCAGTTCCGGCATCGGCACCGTTTAAAACCAACTCACCGCCACACGCCTTGGCAATGTTTTCAAAGGTCATATTTTTCATGGCGTTTTCCTTTCCGATAAATAACTTTTATTTCAGGAAATCAATTCCGTATCATTTTATTCCGTACGGACTTATTTTACTTCTTCCTAACGATATTTCTTCAACGAAATCTCAATAATATGTTCACAAAGGGACGCATAATCCATACCTTCCGCCGCTGCCTCCTGGGGCAAAAGCGAAGTAGGCGTCATCCCGGGCAAAGTATTTGCCTCAAGGCAATAAACATTCTCATCGGCATCCGCCATAAAATCAATGCGGGCGTAGGTCTGCAGATGAAGAACCTTATAAGCAAGCTCTGCCGCCTGCTGGATTTTATCCCTTAAGGAATCCGAAATATTTGCAGGGCAGGTTTCGATGGTGCTGCCCGCCTGGTATTTATTTTTATAATCATAAAAACCTTCCACAGGTGCAATTTCTACTACAGGCAAAGCTCTTCCTTCAAGAAGTCCGCAGGTGAATTCCCGACCCTTAATAAACTGTTCTAAAAGCACCTTGTCTTCGTACTGGAATGCATCATTAGCAGTCTGCAAAAGTTCATCTTTGTTCTGCACCATATAAACGCCGACGCTGGAACCGCCACGGGATACTTTTAATACAAGGGGATAACCGATAGTCTCTGCCATAGAACGCACATCTTCGCCCTTGTAAACGGTCACAGACTTAGGGGTAGGCACGTTGTACATCAGGAAATATTCCTTCGTAATCGCCTTATCCATACAGATTGCGCTGCTCAAATAATCGGTACCGGTATATTTGATGCCCATCAGATCAAATGCCGCCTGAATTCTTCCGTCTTCACCGTTGGCTCCGTGAAGGGCCATAAAAACGATATCCGAACGTTTACAGATTTCGCAAACATTCTTGCCGAAGAAATCCGTATCGCCCTTCTTTAACGCTTTCAGTTCATCCATGGTAGGGTTCTTTTCGCTGACTGCCTTCATACCCTCTGCCCAGTCTCTTGTATCATCAAAAATCACATCCGGATTATCGTACTCCACACCCAGATATACATCCAAAAGTACAACCTGGTGTCCCTTTGACTTGAGTGCACGATAAACTCCTGTACCGGAAACCAATGATACGTCTCTTTCCGTACTATTTCCGCCAGCAACAACCGTGATTTTCATAGCATCCTCCGTTCTGCGCCCACGCGCATATCCATTATTATAAAATATTCCATCAATCATAGCTTTTGTGCCTGCACAAAGCCACACTTTACACATTTTATCACATCATATAATTATATCCTTTTATGTAGGTAAATTCAAGGTTATGTTCGAGATACTCACTCGTATTATTTATGCAATTTCCTCTTTTAAGCATTATAAAAGAGACTGCACTTGGTGCAATCTCCTTTTACATTAATACGTGATAAAATGTCACGCTTGTGTTTGGGGCATTATTTGTTTCTTTAACAATGCAATCTCCTCTCGCAATGCCTGAATGGTCTTCTCCAATTCAGCAGCACACTCCTTGCGCCCCAATAATCGTCCTTCTTCTATCCCTTTCTCTATCCCTTTCTCTATTCCTTCTGCCATTCCTTTCTCTAATCCCTCCTCAATTCCTTGCCTCATTCCTTCCGCTCTGGCATCCTCTATCGCTTCCTCACGCTGTATTTCCCATATCATTTCCTGCGTCACCTCATACCATTCCATTCCGATTATCTCCTCTCCGTATTCTTTAAAAAATTCCAACAATATTCCTTCTTCAATACACTCCGCAATCGCCTCATACATCGCTTCATCCGGGCACATTACAACCGATTTCTTTCTTACCTTCTCCACAAAAACAACATACTCTCTTAAGATTTCACACCTTGCAAACAACTCTTCGTTATAGCCCGGATTAATGTTCACAACCGTGGCCGTCCACTCAAATCCGCCGGTCTCATCCGGCACCAGAAACGCATCCGACAAACGCAGTTCCTGTCTCCCTTCCGGCATATCCTCTATGGGACCGTTGTAAAACACAACATACTTTGGCACAGGAATTTTAACCAGTTTCTTCTGATACAAAACCGTGGTCGGAATCAGTTTCCGGTACAAATCCGCGAAGTAATACAAGCCTCTCAGTGGCATGTTGTTACTGAAAGTACTCTGGTGCTCATACAGATTCATTGCACTGTCAAAGACGAAGGATACATCATTCTTCATCCGCACAAACAGCACATCCTCCAACACCTTAAACTCCAAATCTTCCTCGTTGGTATAGTCCGTGCAATTCATCGCATTGTATAAACTTAAGGCATATTTCTTCTTTCGTGTAAAAAGGTAAACAAAAAGATTGTTTTTGTACTGACGGTTGGCCCGGCGTTTCCCTTGGGCATATCTCTCCATAGCATCTTCCTTTCCACGTGCAGGAAGATAAAACCGCCATCATCATTTCTCCTCCTGCCTATTTAATTGAATCATTGAAATAAGCAAGAATTCATACAGAAATGTTTCAAAATAGAAATTAGAAAAATAGAATTAAAATAGATTTCTAAAGAATTGCTTTGCTTCTTTGTAGGCACATATTAGCACCGAAAAATGTTTATGTCAATATCGGAAAAATACACAACTATTGCTTTTACCCCCTAAAAATAGTATCATATCCATAATGAGTATTTTATTGTAAATATGTCTATACTCACACTATATTTCCTATTGGGGAGGAATTTATGGACAGACAGAATCTGACACTTATGACCGACCTTTATGAGCTCACTATGATGCAGGGTTATTTTAAGAGTAAAAATGATAAAACCGTGGTTTTTGATATGTTTTACCGCACCAACCCTTCCGGTGGCGGTTACGCCATAGCAGCCGGCTTAGAGCAGGTCATTCAATACATCAAAGAATTAAAATTTGAGAAAGAAGATATCGATTATCTTGCAAGCCTTGGGATTTTTGAGCAGGACTTCTTGGATTACTTAAGCACCTTCCGTTTCAGCGGTGACATTTATGCCATTCCCGAAGGAACCGTTGTATTCCCGAGAGAACCGCTTCTTAAGGTGATTGCACCCATTATGGAAGCCCAGCTTGTAGAAACTGCCATTTTGAATATTATCAATCACCAGAGTTTGATTGCCACCAAGGCTTCCCGCGTAGCCTTTGCCGCACAGGGCGATGGCATTATGGAATTTGGGTTGAGACGTGCGCAGGGCCCCGATGCGGGTACCTACGGTGCAAGGGCTGCCATGATTGGCGGTTGTGTCGGCACTTCCAACGTTCTCTGCGGACAGTTGTTTGATGTTCCCGTAAAAGGAACCCACGCCCACAGCTGGATTATGAGTTTCGATGACGAATACACCGCTTTTAAAACCTATGCAAACCTTTATCCCAACGCTTGTATTCTTTTGGTTGATACTTATGATACCTTAAAATCCGGCGTTCCCAACGCCATCCGCGTCTTTAACGAAATGCGTGACGCAGGTATTAAACTTAGCTACTACGGCATCCGTTTGGACAGCGGTGACCTTGCCTATATGTCCAAGAAGGCCCGTAAAATGTTGGACGAAGCAGGTTTTCCCGATGCGGTCATTTCCGCATCCAGCGACTTAGACGAATACTTAATTGAAAGTTTGAAATTACAGGGTGCAAAAATCACCTCCTGGGGCGTAGGTACTAACCTGATTACCTCTGCGGACAACCCTGCTTTCGGCGGTGTTTACAAACTTGCTGCCATCCGTGATGACAACGGCAAGTACATTCCCAAGATTAAGTTATCCGAGAACTCTGCCAAGGTAACAAACCCCGGAAACAAAACGGTTTATCGTATTTACGAAAAGGAAACCGGCAAGATTAAGGCAGACTTAATTTGTCTTGCAGATGAAAAATATACTGAGGAAGATTTTATCCTTTTATTTGACCCCAATGAACCTTGGAAGAAGACCAAAATGAAGCCCGGCACTTTTACGATTAAAGAATTGCCGGTGCCCGTTTTCCTCAATGGCGAGTGTGTCTACACTTCTCCTTCCGTTATGGAAATCAGAGATTACTGCTTAAAAGATCAGGATACAATGTGGGACGAAACCAGACGTTTCGCGAACCCTCACGAAGTGTATGTGGACCTTTCAAGCAAGCTGTATGATATTAAGATTTCGTTATTGGACGAGATGAGTAAGGATTGATAAAAGAAAACCTGAGAAGATAAACTTCTCAGGTTTTTTATTTTTATATTTTATTCTTTCGCTGGTGTAATCACATGCGCGAATCATCCCTATTCTTCATTCCTTAAATACGCAATAAAGTTGTTTCCGTTCTCCTCAAAGAATTCTTTCGAATCATTCATACCAACCTTATAAACTCTTCCGTTCTCCGGATTCATCCACACGGTATTCAAGTCATTGAATCCTACAATCAGCACAGCCTCTCCGTCATCGCCGATAAACAATACCGGGATATCCTGATTTACGTAGTAGAGTACGGAATCCAGGCTGCAGCCCTGCAGTTCCAGAATCTCTGCGCCGGGCATTGCCTCTTCCAGAATCTCCACTGCACTATAGTCCTGATCCAACAAAGCCTGCGCGTCTCTGGAATAACCTTCATAAGAAAGAATCGTCTCCAAGCATACCGCTAAAGATGACGTCTCATCATCCACTTTGGTTCCGGTAATTTTCATAATTTGGTTACGGCTTACGAGATTTCCTTTGATCCATACGTAATCGCCATCGGCATTGATGACGCTTCCCGCCACGGGATAGGCCTCGCGAATTGCTGCGCCCGGATTGGTATATACGCCCGAAATTCCGCCACCGCTATACACATAATAGGTGTTTTCCTGGGGCGCAATGTCCAGAACAATGTTTCGCTCGCCTTCGTATAAAACTTCCTCCGGCGCCATAAACTTAATGGAACTGGCTTCCATTTCGGAACGCATAACAATCTGAACGATTTTTTTATAGCTTTCGGTAGCAACAACTTCAATGCTGTTTTTACCGACTTCTTCAACTTCGTTATTTAGAATCGTGCCCGCTGCAGTATCTGTAAAACCAACGCCGTCGCGGTCTCTTTTGACCTGTTGCAAGGTAATCATATTATCCTGAATTTCACAGCCGGTCACATAACGCCCTTCTTCGCCGTAGGTTTTTAAGATATCACCCTTTTGGTTACGGATGTAAACCGTATGCATGGGGAAGGTTGTATTACCCGTGCTGTCCGTATAGATATCTTCCACATTGGCAATACCGTAAATCAAATCATTGCCCATAAAACCTAAAGGCAATACGCGTTCATTGTCTTCCACACGAATCAGCGAACGCTTACCGCCTTCAAGGCTCATCAACAACATTTCTCTGGAATTGTAGGTATTGTTGCCGGCCTGCCATACAAGCATGGTATTATTATCAGACACCTTAAAAGTATGCTCACTTACGCCGGATACCAGTTCCTGATACTCTCCGGTCTCCAAATCCACGCAGAAAATTGTGCCTTCCAGATACACGTAAAAGTCGCCCTTTTGGTTCAGGTACGCCAACTTCTCTACATTGACTTTAAGCATCTCGTAGCTTTTATCATAAGGGATAAAAAGCAGTTCTTCCACGGTGTTCATAAGGCCGTCGTAAGCATATACCTGAACACCCACTTCACCTTCGTGATTACCGCGGTTCATATAACCATAAACAATAAAAACGGCATTTCCTGTTTCGTCCACGCTGAGAATCTTGATATCGTGCTCCTGGTTTCTCGTACGCCAGTCAAAATTGTCTTCATCATAAAAACTGAAGGCCCTGGCAAACTTATTGTCCGCAATATTGCACACGTACAAATTGCCCTCTTTGACAAAAGCAAATACATTACCGTCTTCGCTTTCGGTCAGGGAAATATTCTCATCGGTGATGCCAAGAACAATTTTATTCCCATAAAAGGCATGGTCCTTCTCAAAAAACATCTGATCCATATAGCGGTCATATTCCAAAAGATACATTCGCTCCGTTCCGGAACGCATACGAAAACGCTCTGTCACGTTATAGTAATGGGTATCTCTGCCCTCTTTTAAACTTACCATATATTCCAGACGGACTACTGCCGTAGAAGGCGCCAGTTCTTCCAACACAGCCACGGGTTCTGTCTCTTTTACCACTTCCAAATCACCCCAAGTAATCTGGTCAAAGGAACTGTGAATGTTTACGTGGCGATAATTAGTATTGTCCCCTGTGGAATCGCTCTCAAGATAAGTAATCAGCTCTTCACTTTCCGGCGCTTCCGCAAAGGTTTTATTGGAAAAATCATAGGCAAAAGCAAGCTTTTCTTCCGCCTTGTAATCGTACGCCTGTATAATGCGGGTGTAGTAGCGAAGCACTTCCCCCGTGTCCAGCGACACCAAAATCACCATAGTATATTCTTGATTTGTCTCAATCAAATCCTTTAGGGAAAAGCTGGTGGTAATGTAATCTTTTTTCTCAACATAATCGGTAAGTTCCGTACTTTCAATCAAACGCTCGCCGTCAATACTTCTGATCTCGTAAGCAAGTCCCGTAATCTCCCTGCCATACTTGTCCACGTAAATGGATACGGAACGACCTTCTTCCAAAGGCGTGATACTTTCACGCATATAAGACGTATCCATGGGATTAACGTAGCCCTGCATTTTATTGATGATGCGGGCATCATTCTGAATTGCCACCGTAGGATAAGTAGCTTCTGCCATTTCCATAGTCATACCGGTATTTTCACGGTTCAGAATAACACTGAATAAAAATAACATCAGGAAAAAAGTAAGTGTTACGACAGTTACTTTGATTGTTTTTTTCATTTTCGCATTCATTTTACTTTTCTCCTTTCTGTTTTATTCTTCTAACAACTTCTGTAAAGTGGTGTGAATTCCCAAGAATTTGGTAAAATCTTCTTCCTGCTTTACAAGTTCTTTCTGCTTTGCAACAGAAATCATTTTGTTACGTTTCACCGCCCGGATTAAAATATTTTTAGGCGTATGTGTCATGTCAATAAACTCCAGAAGCTGGGTGTCATACCCTTCCTTCTCCAAAAGAAGTGCTCTCAAAGAGTCCGTTGCCAAGGCCGCCATTCTGTCTTTTACAATACCATATTTTAACATAGGCGCCAACTCTTCACCGCTAATCTGCCTATTAACTTCATGGTGACAACAAGGCACGGATAAAATCACCCTGGCATTCCACTTCAACGCCTTATACAACGCATAGTCCGTAGCCACATCGCAGGCATGAAGCGTCACAACCATATCCACTTCATCCTGACCGGTATAATCCTTGATATCACCTGTCAAAAACTGCAAATTCGTATAACCGTATTTATCTTTTAACTTATTGCAATGCGCAATAACTTCTTCTTTCAAATCCAAGCCTATAATTTGCACATCTTTCTTTTTTAATTCGTGCAAATAATGATAAATTGCGAAGGTCAAATAAGACTTTCCGCAACCAAAATCCAAGATGCGGATGACCTCCCGTTCTTCCAATGCCGGCAAAACATCTTCCACAAATTCCAGAAAACGATTAATCTGGCGGAACTTATCGTATGCCGAATGTATGATTTTACCTTGGGGCGTCTGTACGCCCAAATCAATCAAAAATCCCACGGGGATATTTTCTTCTAAAATATATTTTTTCTTGCGGTTGTGAGAAAGCGCCTGCAATCGTTCTTCCGATACAATTCTCACATCTTTGTTTTCCGTTGCTTTTGAATCTTTTCCTGGCACACCGCAACTCTCTGCCGTCCTATTCGTCACGGCCGAATTTTTCTTTTCTTTCACTGTCAGCGTACCCTTTTTATTCGTAAGGCAAATTAACGTGCCCTGCACATGATGTGCTTCCATCTGTCCGAAATCATTCTGAAGCCACTTTATGCAATCATCACACAGTGCTTCCACCTTCATATTCTCGTGAAATACCTGTTTCCCCTTAAAAGAACTCACCTGATATACCAGTTCATTTTTTAGCATAACCGGGCGCACTTTTATTTTAGTAATATTTTCTTTTTTGCGCGCGTTGCTTATGATGATTTCTTTTAAATTAACGTTAATGTATTGATTCAGTTTCTCTCTTAATTGTTCCCACTGTGTATTATTTTCCATAAAAATCCCTATTTCAAAACCGTACGAAAGCGTGTCTGAAATCGGTATATATTCACCGCAGACACCCCTCACACATTCCTTATAAAAAGGGTGTAGCGCGAAACTACACCCCTCATTTTTATTTCAATGCTTCCAGTCGGCAAATCGCTTTCTTCAAAGCAATGGTTGCTCTGGTAACATCCAGATTGTCTCCCTTTTGGGCAAGACGCTCTTCTGCACGTTCTTTCGCACGCTCTGCACGATCTTCATCAATTTCGGAAGGCCATTCTACAATCTCTGCAAGAATGGTTACTTCATCGGGAAGAATCTGTGCAAATCCGGAAAGAAGTGCCGCATTTTTCAGTTGTTCCGGCTCTGTAATGGTTAAAACGCCGGGATCAATGATAACTGTGGTAGGGATGTGGCCTTTGTAAATACCCATCTCACCTTCTGTTGTATTAAACTCAACCATTGTCACCTGACCTTCATAAAAAACTCGCTCCGGTGTAATGATTCTAAGTTCAAAAAGCTTGCTATCGTCCATGCTTCTCTCCGTTCTTAGCGATTACGCTTTCTGTTTTCTTTCTGCCATACGGGCAACTACATCATCAATGCTACCTGCATTCAAGAAGTAACTTTCAGGAATATCATCATGCTTTCCTTCAAGAATTTCCTTGAAACCACGAATGGTTTCGGATACGGGTACATACTTACCTTCCAAGCCGGTAAACTGTCCTGCTACGAAGAAAGGCTGTGACAAGAATCTCTGTACCTTTCTTGCACGGTTAACAAGAAGCTTATCTTCTTCAGACAATTCATCCATACCGAGGATTGCAATGATATCCTGTAATTCTTTATACTTCTGTAAAATCTCCTGAACGCCACGGGCAACTTTATAATGCTCTTCACCAAGGATTCTGGGATCCAAAATTCTGGATGTAGATTCCAAGGGATCAACCGCAGGATAAATACCTAATTCTACGATAGAACGTGATAATACGGTTGTTGCATCCAAGTGCGCAAATGTTGTTGCGGGAGCAGGGTCAGTTAAGTCGTCCGCAGGTACGTATACAGCCTGAACGGATGTAATGGAACCGTTCTTGGTTGAAGTAATACGTTCCTGAAG
>JAZNRI010000058.1:0-20108 GCA_045590655.1 Lachnospiraceae bacterium
GTACCGTTTTCAAAGTTTTCAGCGCCCTTCCATTTCGCCACAAAGCCAAGGAAGGCAATGTCATCCGCACAACAGGTCATAGCCTGTCTGCCGGGCACAAAATGCCCCTTCGGAAAACCGTTCGGACGAACCGTAGTTGCAAGGAAGCTTACGCTCTTGCCTTCATAACGTTCCGGCATATCCAGCATATCAAAGAACCAGATTCCATAGGTTTCTTCCGTCAAATCAATATGGTCCGCTTTTACGTCATAAGGAAGCTCTTCTTCCATCGTTGCCGTTACTTCGCCGTCTTTGTCTTCAAATACAATTTCTGCCTCGCGATTTAATGCCATCATATTTCTTTTATATGTAGGCAATTCCTTGGTCAAGCCGTCGCAACGGTTAAAAATAATCAACTCCGACTTACGCACCATATCACCGATCATTCCGCGCATATTGGTGTAATACATCGGGAAGGTTTGGGCGTTGATGATGGTAATCTGCTGACCGATTTTCCAGTGCCAGGGAAACTTCAAATCCTTGTAAGGCCACATACCGTTGTATTCAATGATAATACGTCCCGGTCTGTGCTTCTTCTCAAGCTCCATCAATTTGGACGAATTAAAATCTTCCTTACATTCAATGATTTCCATTACGGTATTGGTTTCTTTTAAAAGGGCCTCATCATATTCCAACTCGCCTTCTTCACAAAGTAAAAGCAAGGTCTTTTCTTTGCTTTTAAAATAAGGCTGTTGCATGGTAAACTGAATGAATTCTGTTTTACCGCTCTCCAAAAAACCGTTAATAATATATACTGCTTTCATTTCTATTCTCCGTTCTGAAGTGAATTACAAATACCTCTTACCTACACTCCAAATAATGCTTTCAGATTGTCTTCTGAAATCTTGCTACCGATTACGCAGATTTTACCGGTAACTTCCGGTGAACCGTTACGAATATTCTTCTCATCGGGCACATAGTCAAAATAAATGAATCCGCCGTCTTTATCGGGAACCATACCCTTGGCACGCAATACAAATCCGTACTTTCCGGCATCTTCCAATGCATCTAAGATGTCTGCAATTTCATCCTTGGTATAACTCTTGGGTGTTTCAAATCCCCAGCTTGCAAACACTTCATCCGCATGATGGTGATGATGATGTCCGTCATGGTCATGACATCCGCAAGTGCATTCTTCGCCATGGTCGTGGTGATGATGCTCGTGATGATCGTGGTCATGGTGGTGATGTTCATGGCCCTCATGATGGTCATGTTCGTGATATTCATGATGGTCGTGGTCATGATGCTCGTGATCGTGGCATCCGCAGTCACAATCTTCATCATGGTCATGATGATGGTGCTCATGATGATGGTCATGGTCGTGGCATCCGCAATCGCAATCCTCATCGTGGTCGTGATGGTGGTGCTCATGATGATGGTCGTGGCATCCGCAATCGCAATCCTCGCCATGGTCATGGTGGTGATGTTCATGATGATGCTTCTTCATCTCTTCCATCAATTCTTCTTCCAAAGACTTACCTGCTTCCATTGTCTCAAGAATCTTTGCACCGTCAATGCTGTCCCAAGGCGTTGTGATAATCGTCGCCTTTTCATTATGCTGTCTTAAAAGTTCTACTGCAGTCTGCACCTTATCTTCGCTGACATTCTGTGTACGGCTTAACACAATGGTGCCTGCGTTTTCAATCTGGTTGATAAAAAACTCGCCAAAGTTCTTGATGTACATTTTACACTTAGAAACGTCTACTACCGCAACGGCTGAATTCAACTTCACATCTGCCATTTCCGCATCCTGATTCAAGTCAGCCACAGCTTTGATAACATCTGATAATTTACCAACACCTGAAGGCTCAATCAAAACACGCTCCGGAGTATATGTTGCAATTACTTCTTTTAAGGCAGTGCCGAAATCACCTACCAATGAACAACAAATACAGCCCGAATTCATTTCGCGGATTTCTACGCCGGCCTCTTTTAAGAATCCGCCGTCAATACCGATTTCGCCGAATTCGTTTTCAATTAAAACAACTTTCTCCTTATGTAAAACATCTTTTAACATCTTCTGTATAAAAGTGGTTTTTCCGGCGCCTAAGAAACCGGAAACAATATCAATCTTAGTCATTTTATCTTCTTCCTTTCTTTGACTTTGATTTATTTGTGCGCAATATGCGTAAAATACTTTTTTATTCTGATGAACCAACTTTAGTAGGAAATACTGCGATACTCCGCCATGGCATCCGTAATTGCCACATTTACGGCGTCAATATCATTGGTTCCTACAAGAACGCCGATAAGCTTGCCCTTAGCATCGAAAGTACCGCCGCCGGACATACCGTCCGTAACCGCTCCGTCGCATACCAGCATATCATTCTGGAACAAGGCAACAAACACGTCCTTCTCTTTGATGGTGCCCTGTACCACATCTTCCGCAACCCGGACGGAAGAACCAAGCATATATACACTTTCGCCTGTTACAAGCAACGAATAAGCATCATTGTCGGCAATATAAGCTTCTTTTATCGTTTCCATAACGCCTTCCGGCACATCGGCAACTGCCACGCGGATAAAAGCCACATCATTGTACTTTCCGTACGCCAGCACACTGCCGTATGCAGTACTGCCTCCATAAAAGCACACCGACGGCTTGGCCGTCTGCTCCACCACATGACTTGCGGTTACAATATCAACATACGAATCCGTAATATCGATGACCACACCGCTTCCGCCTAAGGTAATCGCAGTTCCCGATTCATCCGTGGCATCCGCTTCAACCCGCACAATGGAAGGTTTTAGTTTTTCCACCAATTCATCTTGATCAATCTCACCAAAAACCGTCAACATCGTATCCTCCGACGTTGTTTCTTCCGAAGGTTCCATACTCTCAGAGATACTTTCTTTCGGCACTTCGTTATTTTTACACCCGGTAAAAACAACAGCCACCAGCAAAACAAGCAGTAAACCTTGCATTCCCTTTTTCATAAGCTCTCCTACTTCAAGAAACCGCTGACAATCTGGGCTTCCGCCTCTGCTTCCGTAAGACCCAAGGTCATTAACTTAATCAACTGCTCGCCGGCGATTTTACCGATGGCAGCCTCGTGAATTAAGCTTGCATCAATGTGGTTTGCCGTAATTTCAGGAACCGCACGCACGCATGCTTTATCCATAATAATTGCATCACACTCTGTATGACCGTGGCACTTGTTATTACCGTTGATTTTGGATAAAAACAACTGATAAGAATCATCCTTGGCAACCGAACGTGAAATCACGTTTGCACCTGAATTCTCGCCGTCCAAATTTACCTCAAAATCAGTCTCTGCGGTCTGCTTACCGTGAGTCATGATTTTCTCTTTGATTACAAGCGTAGCATTGTCGCCCAAAGTCGCTTTCGTGGTTCTCTTAGTTGAATCCACACCCTTAATCTGAACGGTATCCATTTCAAGGTACGCGCCTTCTTTTAACTCAATAATGGTTGTGGGGTTCATCACACGCTCACCGGTGCCTTCACCGCTTCCGTAATGTTTCTCCACATACTTCACCTTGGAATTTTTACCCACAACAAAGCTGTGGATACCGCTGTGCTCAGAACCTTCTTTCCCGCCGTTGTGAATACCGCAACCTGCAATGATGGTAACGTCACAGTCTTCTCCGATAATAAAATCATTATATACAGATTCCTTGATACCGCTCTGTGTCAAAAGAACGGGAATATGAAGGCTTTCTTTCTTGGTTCCGGGCTTGATGATAATATCAATTCCGGGCTTGTCTTCTTTTGTAATAATATCTATATTTGCAGTTGTGTTGCGCCCTGCCAGACCGCCGTTGGTACGAATGTTGTACGCACCGGTGGGGATCTCGTGAAGGTCAGCCACCTGCTCTAATAAATTCTTCTGAATTGCGTCCATTTTATCCTGCTTTCCGCATATTTTATGCTGTCAAATTTCTTTTACTGCTCCATTTTATCAAGAAGTGTTTTACACCCTACGTCTCCGTATAAAAGTCCCGGTAAAACATCATCCTTTTTACCCTGGGCAGACACTTCACCGTTTGCCAATACAATAATCTCGTCGGCAATATTTAAAATACGTTCCTGATGCGAAATAATGATGATGGAACCGCCCATTTTGGCATGCATATTTTCAAACACCTGAATCAAATTCTTAAAGCTCCAAAGATCGATACCGGCCTCGGGCTCATCGAATACGGAAACCTTCGTTCCACGGGCCATAATCATAGCGATTTCAATTCTTTTTAATTCACCGCCGGAAAGACTGGCATTTACTTCGCGGTTAATATATTCCTTGGCACAAAGCCCTACTTCCGATAAGTACTTACAAGCCTCTGTAACGGTAATCTTCTTTCCTGCTGCCAAGGTAATCAAATCTTTTACGGTAATTCCCTTAAAACGCACCGGCTGCTGGAATGCAAAGCTGATGCCCATCTTGGCTCTGTCGGTAATGGATACATCCGTAATATCCACTCCGTCCAGAAGAATCTGTCCTGAAGTAGGCTTAATAATACCGGCAATCAATTTGGCCATCGTGGATTTACCGCCGCCGTTGGGGCCCGTAATTGCCACGAATCCATCGTTAATGGTTACATTTATATTTTTGATAATTTCCTTCTGTGTATTGTTCTCTTCCACACTGTAGGATACATTTCTTAATTCAAGCATCTTAACACTCCTCTCCTTGTCCTAAAACACCACCTTTTAGTATAACAATCTGTACTGAAAAGTCAACCTCCATACACAGTCCGGACACACCTTTTGTTCGCAATGTATTAACAATTATTTCACGATTCGTTGGTTTCTTTTACCGGCATTATGTGCTATAATAAATTCATATAAAATGACTGTTTAACAGGTTATAAGAAGAAAGAAGGTAATGTATGGAATCTGTATTGCTTACTTTACTGAATCAGGACTCTTCACCGATTGAAAAAGAACTCCAAGAGTTAAAAAACTGGAATTTATTTCCGGTTTTTGAATATTATGTAAAAGCGCTAAGAAAAGAAAGTTTATATCAAAGTCATATACACGGCATCGGGCACATCGAACGTGTGCTTCTTTTCGGCGGGCTGATTGCAATGCAGAACCATTGCTCCGAAGAAGACACCCGTTTACTGCTCCTTGCGTGCTCTTACCATGACATCGGACGAATCGACGATTCTCTGGACGATGATCACGGCAGACGCTCCAGCGAGAAGTTGCCGGAAGTCATTTCCATAGATGCCGAAGACTTGGCATTTGTACAGGCTGCAATCTATGCCCATTCCATCAATGACGTGCTTATGGAAGATACTATCCGCAATTTCGGAATATACGACAAACAACGCGCACTGTCCATTGCAAGAATGCTGAAAGATGCAGACGCCTTGGACCGCGTCAGGGTAATGGATTTGGATCCGCGCTTTTTACGGTATCCCTGTAGTGAACAGTATGTGGATTTTGCTTATGAATTATACAAAATTTACCAAAATCTTGAAAACAAATAAGTGATTATAAATTTATATTATTTTTTCGGAATATTTTGTGTGGGTAAAACATTTTTAGGGGGACAATATTATGCAACAGGACGATAAAATCTTTTTGTATGAACAATTTCAACAATACGCTGTGCAGGAAGCCATGGCGAATTCCATGGAACAATTCCAGCAGCTGGTAACCAAATATGGTTGCGCCATTAAGGAAGTACGTACCAAATTCGAAGTTTTAAACGAAGAACTTTCCATTAAGAGTAAAAGAAATCCGATTCACGCCATTAAGTCACGTATCAAAAATCCCAAAAGTATTATTGATAAGCTTCAGCGCAAGGGTCTTGCTTTTACCTTGGAAAATATGCAGAACGAATTAAATGACGTGGCCGGCGTCCGTGTTATCTGCGACTTCGTAGACGATATCTATGAAATTGCCGATATGCTATTAAAGCAAGATGATATCAAATTAATCAGTTACAAAGACTATATCCGCGAACCCAAGCCCAATGGGTATCGCAGTTATCATATGATTGTAGAAACTCCTGTATTCTTCTCTGAAGGCAAAGAGTTCCTTAAGGTAGAAGTCCAGCTTCGTACCATCGCTATGGACTTCTGGGCAAGTCTTGAACACGAATTAAAATACAAAAAAGACTTATCGCAGATTGACAGTGCTTCCATCAGTGCACAACTTCTGGAATGTGCCACCACAATTGCAGATATGGACTCTAAAATGCAGGAAATCAAGAATCAGATTTATCCCAAGTTTCCGCAGGAAATGATGCAACAGGTTGAAGATATTTAATTTCAGAAAGAACAACTCATTGTCCGGACAGAAAACTTCATATTTACAGCAAAAAGACAGGTATTACATTAATACCTGTCTTTCGTTTATCTTATGTATATTTCGGGGGGAATCATGGTATTTCTTGTAACCATTCATCTCAAGTATGTCAGGTATTCTTTCATCTTTCGTACCTTACGTTTTCTCTGACGGTATCTTTCGCCGGCTCTTTCGTACTCTCCTGTGCTCTTTGGCACTTACATTATCGCTAATGTATTTTTAACTATACAACACCGACTACACCATTTCTACACCAAACAACAAGATTTTATAAAAATCGACATAAAAAACCTGCTGTTGTTTCCGCCCAGCTGTAATTGCTCATATATTCGCCATTATATTGTTTGGCAATCAGCTTGTCCCCTGCCATAAGCTTGTAAAAGTCGCAATCCAGCCCCGCAACGTCTATCGACAGACAGTTCCGCCTTCTGCGGATAAAACGGTCGCATTTATGCCTTTTAAGACTTTTCACAAGGTCTGATACAATGGTTTGAAACTGTCGTTGTAAGGAAAAATTATATTCTTTGTCTTCCCACAACACCGCACAGGCCTCTGCCGTAGTAACTGCTGCCCCGCGCCTGTCAATCAAATACGCCAGCAATTCTTTTGCTTTGGAACGGCCAAAGGATATTGGTACTCCCCTGTAAAAAACTTCAAAATTCCCGAAGGTCTGTACTTTTAACAGATGTTCTTCGCTCTGTTCTTCTTTTACGGTATTTACGATAATTACGGATATTTTATCTTCAGTAAGTGCCTGCGCATCTGCCAACGCCTCGTCAAAATGCTCGTACTCCCCCGCCACAGCCAAATCCGACTGTAAAAGACGTGCTTGAATATCAGCGTTGTCGCAGACTTCATTTACGACAAATATCCTCATACACACTTTCCTTTTTATTTTATTTTCTCTTTGCTTATTTTCTCTCTGTGGTACTAATAGCAAAACAAAAACACCGCAATAACCGTTCCGATTATTGCGGCATTCTTACTGCCCTTATCTAAGCGTTTCTTACTTCATTACACAAAGCAGATTCATCTTGGCACCTGCATTCGCGTAATTTACTTCGTGATCGTATACCAAATCCTTTAATACATCTTCCAACTCACTCTTGCTTACATCCGCAGGAATACGAATAACTGCGCAATCGGAAGTTTCAAGCTGCTCTGCAATGATTTCATCGGCATCGGATAAATCATCCACTGCCCATCCGTTCATATAATAGTATTCTTTGGTGTCGTCATTTGCTGCATAGTAGGAAGAATTCAGAAGTGCAGTATTGTCCGGAACCAAAATTCCCTTAATCTGCTCATCGCTTACATTACACAACGCATTGGTAAAAATGTCAATATCGTTATTTGTGACGTCGAGAACGCACCAGCTGTCATCAATTTTAACACGATTCCATTCGTGAGGTCCACCGTAAAGTGCACCGATTTCACAAACAGCATCCAGGCCTGAAATACGCGCCACCATGATAAAAGCTTCTGAATAACTCTCGCACACACCATAGTTGTTACAAAGAATACCGTGGGGTGAATGAGAGTCAATAAACTGTTCCGTCAACAAAGAATCATCTACATCTCCGGTAGCCGTAGAATCATAATCATAAGATGCATTTATTCTAAAATAATCGTTGATTGCAAGGACTTTGTCATAATCAGACATTCCGTCTGTAATAATTTCATCTCTGATTGCATATGCTGCTTCTATTTCTTCTTTTGCTTTTGCAAAGCGGACATCGGGTGTTTCTGCATATTTTACAAGAATCGCCTGATACTCAGGTGAATAATTTACCTCTGTTAAAACACCGCAAATAGGATTCTGGCGGTATGCTTCAATAAACAATGCTGCTGTATATTCGAGATTTGCCGCATCCGGGAATACTTCCATGGGAACAGGGATTACTTCACTCTGTGCAATCAAACACATTGCCATCCATGCCTGCATATCATTGCATGCAAAGATCATCTCTCCAACCCTGTCGCTTCCCAATGCTTCAATGTTTGCTTTTACAGGACCGGCTAATTCATTCATTAACTGAACCGGCTTGCTCATATCCTCGGTTGATACTTCAGGTGCAGGTTCTGACTCATCTTCCGATGCAACTTCTGTAGGTTCTTCCGATTCTTCTTCGGAAGGCGCTTCCGATTCTTCTTCAGAAGGTTCTTCCGACTCTTCTTCGGAAGGTTCTTCCGACTCTTCTTCAGAAGGTTCTTCCGACTCTTCTTCGGAAGATTCTTCTGATGCTGTCTCATCGCCTGTCAAAACACCATCTTCTGATATTTCTTCGCGGAAGGCATCAATTGTTTCTGCCAATTCTTCATCTTCATTATAACTTATATTTACTTGAGGTTCCGGCGAACTGCTGATTTTACCTAAAATTTCATCCTGTCTCTCTGTAATAACATTACTTTCTGCCATTACATCTTTATGCTTCATACCATTTAAAGTGATGAAAAATTTATCAAATAAGGTATTTGCAACATGGGCCTTAATACTCATTTTATACTCATCGTCAGGATAAATATAAGTCTGCGCACCATGATAATCGATTACCATCTGCTGAATGGAACCGTCTGCCATTTCCACATCTACATACGTAGGAATATCCTCTACCGATGTAATATCCACTTCTACCGTGGTATCCACAATCTGATAAGGAAGTTTCATTGCGATGTCACGCACGTCTACAAGGTTACTTGTTCCGGACTGTTCTCCGTCTTCACCAACTGCAACTACAAGGAAATAGCCATTTTCCATTTCATCGTCATATTTTAAGGCGTAATTCATAAATTCTACGCCATCCAATGTAACCGCATCCCCGGAATAACCTGCATCTTGGAAATCCTGCATAATCAATTCAGAATATTCATCCATTTCCTTCTGACTTTCAAATTCATCGGCAGATACGGAAGTTTCGGTAGTAACACATTCTACCGTATAACCATAGTCCATAAAATGCTCATACACTCTGTATTCTACGGCACCGGGTACTTCCTGCCAAGACAACATATAGCAATTATTCTCATCCACGCTTTGAGTAACTACGGGCGCCTGCAAATCGTGTTCTATTGTAAAAGGTGTTACAATGGGACGCTCTAATTCTTCACCGGTTTCCAAGTCAATGTACTGCACCAAATATAACTCGCTCATAGAACCCCAGGTTCCGTCATGAACATTATTAGAACCTTCTTTGCTCAAATACAATGCGCCATATGGTGCTACACTGATTTTACCGTTATCATAAGTATTCCAGTTAAAATCCATTCCGCCTACATTGGCATAATCCGGACTATTATACACTTTAAACACTTCATGTGCCCTCATACCCGCTTCTTCGCAGCAGTCAAACTCAAAAACATAATCTGCAGGCAGATTTAACATAGGCTGATTATAATCTTCCGGCAACTGGGAAGATGCATAATTTGTTGAAAGATAGTCCATCAAATCCATATCTGCTTCAAGAGTTGTGGTTCCATCGGAAGATGCCTGTGGTGCCGTTACCGGCGCAGAAGAAGCATTGTTTCCTCTACATCCCGCCATAGGTGCAACGGCCAGAACCATTGCAAGCATTGTCGCTGATACTCTCACTAGATTTTTTCTTTTCATAAAATGTGAATTCTCCTTTTTATTTTGTCCTTTTACACTTAACACTAATCAAGTTGTTCATTGGTTGCAATTTTTTATTCTTTTCGTATATAAATCCACCAATAAACGGGAAATGCTACAAATTGCAAACTGATAAAAGCACAACACCACACTGTTTTCAATCCTGGCTCCAATTTAGGATTTTTAAATGCATAAATACTAAAAACAATAATATCGGCTATACAAAACGGTATTGCAAAAAATGCACAACCTTCAGCACAAAGAAACGTAACTATTGTCAAAAAACCCATAAAATTACTTTGTGCGTCCGACAAATCAGTCCCTGTCATCGAGTAAAACATACTAACCCCAAAAATAATAACGAGTACCATTAGAATGCTGCAACAACAAAAAAATAATAATCCCAGCGGCCCAAATGCAAGCACACCATTCCAAAATTTTTTCATTTTACTTCCTCCTTAATGTCATCAGGCTTTCATCTCACATAAGATGAAAGCCTTATATCAATAACACCAGACATTCTGTTAAAAGGTTGCAAAATTTTTTTGCCGATAATTTTAAATTGGCGACTTACACTAATGCACTTTATACACCGTTTTCGTATCTTGCAATTTCAAATATCCTTTATCCGACAACCAAAACTTAATAGTCAATCCGTCTTCAAATACAGCCTTGTAGTACATATCTTCGCCTGTGTATTCATCTTCCGTACATTTTGCATTCTGCAATCGTTCCACAAGTTCCGCCGCATCCGCCTCGCTCATCAAATCCTGCTCATTAAAGTCCTCAGCATCTGTACAGTAAATCTTATCCAAGGTATCCCCGGTCATATACGAAACAAATATGGTTAAAAGTTCTTCGTTACTCTCTGCATCCCCGTACCAGCTAAGCCCTGAGAAATTCAACTCTACATATGACTCCGACATATCCTGACCGGCCACCATTTCATTGTTCAAATCCAAAGAAATGTTATCCTGCGAATCCGATATATCCTGTACCATCTGATTTCCGTCCGGTATCGTGCCCGGATTTGATTTCCCGCGAAGAATTCCTGTCATAAAGCCGGCGCCAACCACAAGTACCATCACTGCCGCAGCCACCAAAACTCCCATGTACGCAGGCTTTTTCTTGCGTTTTTTCTCCATATTCATTTGGGCGACAAGATTCTTTTTAAAATTCTCATCTGCCTTGATTTCAGAAAATGACTTCTGATATTCGTCTTTAAAATTCATACTCTGCCCCCTTAAGCTTTTCCCTTAGCAATTCTCTGGCTCTGTGAAGTCTTGATTTGACCGCCGTTTCACTCATATTTAGGATGTTGCAGATTTGTTTGATTGATAGTTCTTCATAATAAAACAAATGCACTACCACACGATACTTCTCAGGAATATCCATCACTGCGTCAAAAACTTCGCTCCGGTCTTCCTTAGTCTCCGCAGCCACTTCGCCTACTTCCTCAAGGCTTGCACGATGACGAAACCAAGCTGTAGTCACAAAGGTATTTCCGGTATTTACCGCCACTTTAAGAAGCCACGCCTTCTGATGTTCTTCATCCCGAAAGGTATTCCCGGCCTTCGTATATTTGATATATTTTAAAAATACTTCCTGCGTAATATCCTGGGCATCGCTTACGTTCTGCGTTCTGGAAAACGCAACCCTGTAAACCGTATCCGAATATTTCTCAATCAGCGCCTCTGCTGACATACTCTCATTTGCGATCAAAATTGACCTCCTTACCATTAACACCGGTTAGCTATGTAAAAGGTTGCAAAATTTATTATCTTCTTAACAACACCACCGTCTCAACATTTGCGGTGCTTGGGAACATATCCACACAACATATTCTCTCAATCTTATATCCGCCCTGAAGAAGCGCTTCCAAATCTCTTGCAAGACTGGTAGGCTTACAAGACACATACACAATCCTGTCTACACCGTAAGCAATAATCTTCTGTAATGCCTTGGGATGAATACCATCGCGTGGCGGGTCCAAGATAATATAGTCCGGTTTCTCTGTAATGTCATCCAGGACTTTTAACACGTCTCCGGCGATAAATTCACAGTTGATAAGGCCGTTTAATGCCGCATTCTCTTTGGCAGCCTCTACTGCCTCTTCTACAATTTCCACGCCCACTACTTTCCCTGCCACAGGCGCGAGAAGTTGCGCAATAGTACCGGTTCCGCTGTATAAGTCGAATACCACCGGATTCTTCTTCTCCAAGGTTCCTAAATAGCTTCTCGTAGTATCATATAATACTTCCGCACCGAGACTGTTGGTCTGGAAGAATGAAAACTGGGTGATTTTAAAGCGAAGTCCCAATAACTCCTCATAGAAGTAATCCTTGCCGTATAAAAGCGTGGTTCCTTCGTTCTTCACCACATCCGCTACGGAATCGTTCACGGTATGTACAATGCCCGCAATCGTGCCCTGTAAGGGCAATGCAAGTATTACATCCACAAAAGGCTGTAAATCCACTTCCTGCTGGCTTGTAGTAATAAGACCGATCAGAATTTCACCGGTTTTAACCGCCTTACGCACCAGTAAATGACGCAGATAACCCTGATGTGTCAATCGATGGAAGAATGACAATCCTTCCTTGGTAAAATACTCTGTGGCAGCCTTCAGAATCTGTCTGTAATCTTCATCTACAATACGACACCCTGTTACGGACACAATATCATAGAAACTTCCTCTTCTGTGCATACCAAGGGCCAAAGGGCCGTCTTTATATTCATCACCAAAAGAGAACTCCATCTTATTGCGGTACCCTTCACTGACAGGGCTTGCCTTAATGCCTTCAAACACCTCATCAAAAGTCTTATCCCCCGTGTTAAAAGTTTCAAATACCGGTCTTATTAAGTCCTCAACCTGGCTACACTTAATGTTCAACTGTTCCTCATAAGGATATGTCTGATAAAGGCATCCGCCGCAAATTCCCGCATGCGGGCAAGGTGCTTCAACCTCACAATCTGCTGGTGTAATCACCTCTAACAGTCTGCCTTCCGCCTTACCGTGTTTCTTCTTATTAACGACGCAGGAAACCGTCTGTCCGGGCAACGCATTCTTTACGGTTACCAAGTCTTGCGTTCCGTCCTCTGCTTTAATCACAACGCGTCCCTTGTTGGGGAAGTCACATCTCTCTACATATCCTTGTAAAATATCACCTTTTTTCATTTTTTGCCCATAACACAAAAGCGGGCTGCTTTGACACAGCCCGTTTTATGAATTCCTTATTATTATTTCTCGTCAGCTTTCACTTCGATTGCTTCTTCATCGTCAAAGAAGTCATCATCGAAATCATCATCGAAATCATCATCGAAATCTTCTAAGTAATCAGGTGTAAGATAACGATATACGAGGTAAGCAATACCTGCGATTGCTGCAACAGCACCGATGATTGCCAAAACCCAGATGATAGTTCTCTTAACTTTCTCATCCTGTTCTTTTTCTTTTCTGTTAAGAAGTTCGTTTAATTTAACGGTTTCTAAAAGTTCTTCGATTTTCTTCATTGCCAAAACCTCCCTTTTTACGATTGATTGCTCAAAAATCCTATAAATAGCATACCACGAAATCCATAATTTTACTATCCCTAAATTTATAAAAAATATGCAAATTTAGTTTTTTAACTATTTGCCTTCCGGCTAGATAGTTCACAATACGCCATTATTTCTGTTTTATTGCAAATTTATATCCTTTTTACTGCTTATTTACAACTTCTGCAATCTTGCAAATGCCGCATTCAACACGCGTTTCCCTGCCTTATCAAAAATAACAGTTACCAATGTAGTTCCTTCTCCGGCCTCAATATTCTCCACAAAACCATCACCAAATTTAATGTGTCGCACACGGTCACCGGTCGTATAATCCACGCTTGCACTGCTAAGCTGACTTCCCTTAGTAAGTCCTGCAAGCCTTGATGCCCCTGCATAAGGCTTCACCGAAGGCTGTGCCATTCTTGCCTTAGGCTTTGCCATGCCATTGGGCGCAAATCCCGTAAAAGGCGCAGTTTTCATAATATTAACGGACGCCTGACTCACCGGTTCTTCCGCAAAGGAAATACGTTTCTTCGGCAAACTTCCGTCAAGTAATTCTGCCGGAATCTCTTTCACAAAAGTGCTCACCGGATTGTACTGGGTCTCTCCTCGAAGCATACGCATTTTCGCACAGGTAATGGTAAGCTCATCCTTGGCTCTTGTAATGCCTACATAAGCAAGTCTTCGCTCTTCTTCGATTTCTTCATCATCTTCTGCACTGATAGCCATATAACCCGGGAAAAGGCCGTCCTCCATACCCGTTAAGTACACCTGCGAGAACTCTAAACCTTTGGCACTGTGTATGGTCATAAGCAAGACTCTGTCATTGTTGCTGTCCACACTGTCGATATCTGCCACCAAAGACACTTCCGTCAAGAAATCCTGTAACGTTGGTCCGTGCTCCGCCTCCGGATTCTCTGCCGCATACTTCTCTTCATAAGCTGCTGCCTTGGTAATCAATTCATCCATATTCTGAATGCGGTCTTCCGCATCTTCGTCATCGGAATTCTCCCAATCTTCCAGATATCCCGTACCTTTCATCACATCATCAATTAACTCAGGCAAATCATCATAATATCCTTCTACCGACTTGGTGCGGAAGGTACGGATCATACTGGCAAAAGAACGCATTTTCTCAGCCGTTTTTCCAAGGCCCGGAATCTCATCTGCTCTTATTAATGCATCAAACAAACTAATTTCGTTCTCTGCCGCAAAACGCTCTGCCTTCTCCAGACTGGTTGCACCGATTCCTCTTTTGGGCACATTAATAATTCTTTTTACAGACAGGTCGTCCCTGCCGCTTTCCACGGTTTTCAGATATGCCAAAACGTCCTTGATTTCTTTTCTGGCATAGAAGTTAGTACCGCCCACCAGACGATAGGCAATATTATCACGCACGAACTGTTCTTCAATCACACGTGACTGGGCATTGGTACGGTAAAGCACCGCACAATCCTTGAAATTCGCCTCTTTCATACGGACCTTATGGCGAATATCGTCACACACGAATTGCGCCTCTTCAATGGCGTTGTCAAACTGCCTGAAGTGAATCTTCTTACCTTCACCGCGTTCCGACCATAGGGCCTTAGACTTACGCCCTTTATTATTGCTGATGACACAGTTTGCCGCATCCAGAATGTTCTTGGTTGAACGGTAATTCTGCTCTAACTTAATTACGGTCGCCTCGGGGTAATGGAACTCAAAATCCAGAATATTGCGGATATTGGCACCGCGGAACTTATAAATAGACTGGTCATCATCACCTACCACGCAAAGATTGCGGTTCTTCTGCGCTAGCAGACGAATCATCTCAAACTGTACCGTATTGGTATCCTGATACTCGTCCACCATAATGTACAGAAAGCGGTTCTGGTAGCTTTCCAATACATCGGGACAATAGCGGAACAAATCCACTGTTTTTAATAACAAGTCATCGAAATCCAATGCATTGTTCTTTTTTAAAGTCTTCTGGTACTCTTTATACACGTGGGCAATACGCTGATTCATCCAATTGCCCATAGCAGTCTTCTCGTACTCTTCTGCCGATATCATTTCGTTTTTACAAGAAGAAATCACACCGAGAATGGTACGCTCTTTAATCTGCTTCGTATCAATATTGTCACGCTTACAAATCGCCTTAATCGTGCTCTTCTGGTCATCCGTATCATAAATGGTAAAATTAGTATCATATCCTAATTTATCAATATGTCTGCGAAGAATCCTTACGCAAGTAGAATGAAAGGTTGCAATCCAAATGCTTTCGGAACCAAAGCCAATCATGTCATCCACACGTTCCCGCATCTCGCCTGCAGCCTTATTGGTAAAAGCAATGGCAAGAATATTCCAAGGATTCACACCCTGTTCAAGCAAATATGCAATACGATTTGTAAGGACTCTCGTTTTGCCCGAACCGGCCCCCGCCAATAATAAAACAGGTCCCTCAGTTGTTGTAACACCAATCTTTTGTTGTTCATTTAATTTATCTAAAATATTCATCTCTGTTCTCCAATCTGACACAATCTACATTATAGCAAATCATACCCAAATAAAAAAGAGAGATTTCTAAAATCTCTCTTCTTTTAAACCATACGTTCAATTTCATATTTTCTATCTGTTTTATATTTGATTACTTTCGACCGATTGTCTACGCTTTCACATCAAAAGACGGCGTCTTCTCTTCTTCCACAGCACCGATAAAAGTTTCTTCATCGTTGTGCGGAAACAATAATTCCATAAAGAGATTGCCCAAGAGATTCTTCACTCGTTTTGCACTAATATCACCATAAATATCGCTGTTTGCCTCTAATTCATTCAGACGGTTCAATACAGCCATAACGTCAAATTCTTCAGTTACTTCTCCACCGTTTTCCTCCGATGTCGCACTTTGCTCTGCCGACGAAACATTCATAACCGCCTTTGTTTCAGGCATATTGTAAACCACATTTGCACAAGTCTTCCGAAAGCACTCCGGATCATACTTTGCCAGATACTGCAAATCTTCCATAGTGATGGTACGTTTGTTATGGATTTTGATATAAATATTAATTAGCCGGTTATTTTTATCCATAAGCGTTACCTCAAGAAAATGCCCGCTTGTTACACTTATATTATATCATTTTTTGTTCCAAAGGGATATATGCTTTGCGCAAAACTTATTTATTTTTATAAAACTTTTAAATTATAAAAATACCGCACATTACTGTACGGTATTTTTAAATGTCACAAAATCTATTCTCTAATATTATCCACTTGCATTTTACGTTGCGACTGACTGCCCCGGAGGGCAGTCCCCGCTTTGTTTCGAAAGTCCCTTTGACTTTCATGTTATATACTCCTCCTTTCATTTAGGATAGCCTTGTCGCTTCGTTGGGTCGCCACCCTCAGATTTGCTTCGGCCCGCATATAACACTTCCTTTTACGCTTTTATTGTACCTTTTCTGCACAAACGAATACATAACAGCTATTGCAAAATAAAAGCCCTTATTTTCACTAAAACAGCAAAATAAAAGGGCACTTGCTAAAAGTACCCTTATAATCTGTGAATTCCGTTCTTTTTATTTATCTTGTATATTTGCCTTTTTGATGAGCATTTTAGATATGCTTTTCACTATCCAATCGGTTAGATAAGTCACAATTAAAGCAAACGCGATTGTCGCAATCATACTCAATATATAATACGATATCTTTTCCACCTGACCGACCACTTTAATATAAAAGGACAACAACACCAAGATAACCGTATGGTGGCACAAATAAACAGCGTATTCGATTTTACACAAAAATCGCAAGACTACATTATCCTTTTTTAAATAACTTCCCACACGCATCAGTACAAGAAAGATTAAAACAGCCAACAAATTCTTATAAATCAAATCGTGTCCCGGCAAAGGAACGAATAAAAGAACACAAGAAAGAGCCACCAAAATGCCACACACAAACCAAGGCATCTTCTCAAGTTTTTCTTCAAACCGATAGATAAACATACCAATCCAGAACACAAAAATGCCGGTAATCAACCGTGCATCTGCAGGAATCTGTCCCAAATCAAATATAATGCTTAAAATATAGAGTGCCAGTAATACAACGGTAGTGGGTATTTTACACTTTTTATATAAAAGCTGTAACAACGGAAAAAGCAGATATATACCTACAATAATTGCCGTATACCATTCGCCGACCAGTGCTGCGGTTTTCACCTCTACAAACACCAGATACTTATCGATACCAATCAGTGTAAAAATAATTTTCCACGGTTCCACACCTGCAAAAACATTATTCTGCAGAATAACCATATAACCAAACAATACCAACAAATAGCTCACATAAAACATCGGAAAAATAGCCAGCCAGCGCTTTTTATAAAATTTACCGAGTTCTAACTTTTCACCATAATTACGTGCCAGACAATTACCTGAAATCAAAAAAAACAAGCTGGTACCAACATTTCCCCAGTTCCCGTTTGCAAAACCAAAAAACACACCATACTGCTGCCCTAACGCAACCGTAAAGTGTAAATTAAAAACCATCAAAATGGCCAATATTCTTAATATGTCCAAGTATAATTTTTTTTCTTTCATAGCTGCATTATACCAAAAGCGCTTTTTTAATACAAGATATTAACAAAGAATGTGCTCTGCACATTCTTCTCGCGCGAGCGGTGTTGCAAAGCAACAACATTCCCCTCCGCGAGCTGCGCATTTTATTTTTACTTCATAGGAAATTACTATGAAGTAAAAAGCGGCTCTTACGAGCCGCCTTTCCTTAATATTTCCAATTAGACTGTTCTACAACACTGTCTGCACCCTGTAATTTAGCCATAAATTCGCTGTTGGAGGAAGTTTTGTCTTCGTCCGGTGAATATAATTCATCTCTGCTTTTCGCAATGTCTCTATAGAATGCAGTGTAAGCAAATTCCATATATGTCTGAATAACTACAGTAGCTGCCAATGTAATCGGAGTAGCAATGAAAACCAATGCCGGTGATTCAAGAGCCGCTGCAATAAACGCAGGCGCTGCTGCCAACAGGTTCCAACCGATAAAACTAAAGGCAAGACAGAATAATCTCCATTTATTTCCGTCCATCATATCTACAGACTTACGAAGTGCTGCCGCTGCTCCAATACCGGGATGATCATATACAATATAAGGTGCCAATGCATAACCATACATCTTCATTGCAACAAACACTCCCGCAGCAATTGCAAGCAAGTACATAAGAATCAATCCGAAATTACCCATAACATAGACTAAGGGAATCCCTACAATCACCACAGGCACAACAGCCGCCAGCGTCCAAAGAAATGTGTAAAGCAATCTTAACGCATATACACAGAAACCTTCTCCGAAACGGTTAAACTGCGAAAATAAATCGCTAAACTTAGGCTTCTCATTATTATGGGCTTTCATTGTAAACTTAATATATCCTAAGGTTATAGGCCCTGACAGAACGAACGTAATAATCGTATAAATAAATGAAATACTTGAAATAAGCATCATTACTGCCAGTACAGCAGGATCATTTACCGCCGCCGAACTGTCGGAATTACTACTGATGGAACCTACTGTAGATGTAATGGTACATAAGCCCAAAATACTTGCTACGATTGTGGTTCCGATTGCAAGCCACCAGTTTCCTGACAATGCAGTTCTTGCTTCATACCTGAAGTCTTTTGCGCATTTTTGTGAATACATAATTTTCTCCTCTCACACATAACACATTAATTATTAGTTTTAAATTGCTACTTTGATATTTATGTAGCAACTTCATTTTATGCTATAACTATAACACACTCTTGTAGTTGATAATATAATATAAACTACAAAATAGCTACTGTTATTTTATAGTTTTTAGCAAAATAAAAGCATTTCGCCTTAAGAAACTGCATATTATGCAATTTACTTCCGAACGAAATGCTTTATAATTACTGTAAGTTCAACTTTATTTGTTTTGTTACTTCTTAAGATTGTTTCGATATGAATGATACGCTTCTTCGTCAATCTTTCCTTCGGCAATCATCTGCTCTGACCAAAGCTGTAACGCCTCTACGGTGATGGATATTTTCTCTAATTCTTCCTGAATATGAACAAAGTCTTTGATTTCTTCGCCATCCACCTTGCCGTCTACAGTGATTTCTATCAAACGTTCCTGCTTTCCCTTCATTGCATTCAAGGAAGCAAGCATCTCCAGAACAATCTGTGATAAATCCTTCATCTCGATTTCAGGCACATAGTGCTTACCGATTGGACAATCATTTGCACAATAATAATTGCAAAGGTTAGGAGTCTTGTAAGCCTCTGCCATGATTAGCACTTCTTCCGGATGCGGAAGGGACTTCTGATTCTCAATCTTTTCGATTCGCTCAGGCGGAATGGATTCTAAGAGTTCACTGGCCTTTTCACGGGACAGTCCCAATTCTTCACGCTTAATCTGATATAAATTTTTATTCTCTTTAACGGATACACGCCCCATACTAATGAATTCTCCTTTTCTTTTGCAATACCTTTTTTATAAAAACGAGTGGGACTGTAAGCCGGGTTCTGTCGTGAATGATCATCTATCTGGTATTAACGTTACCGCTAATCTCAAGCGACCTACCTGAGAACAGATCGGGCAAATCTATGGTCCTCTGTTTGGTCTTGCTTCGGATGGGG
>JAZNRI010000059.1:0-14504 GCA_045590655.1 Lachnospiraceae bacterium
TATATCACATATAAAAACACGATAAGTCGGTTAACCCAACTTATCGTGTTTCTTATCTTACCAGCCAAGTTCCATCAGCCAGTTATTTAACATTCTCTCACGGTCTTTCTCCTGAACGTCTTTTTCTTTCGGACTGTTATACTCGCCCTTGATATTACCATCTACAATGTATAAAACTCTAGAACACTTTGCTGCCACCTTGGCATCGTGGGTTACCATCATAATGGTGGTTCCTTCTTCATTTAACTTCACCAATTCCTTCATTACTTCGTTGGATGCGGTTCTGTTTAAGGCACCTGTAGGCTCATCTGCGAATAAAACCTTGGGCTTATTAATCATACTTCTGCAAATGCAGGCTCTCTGTAACTGTCCGCCTGACACTTCATTGATGTCGTTGTCTGCCACTTCGATAATATCAAGCTTACGCATTAAGTCCAATCCTCGTCCAACCGTTTCCTTACGTGTCTCGGTATTTTTCTTAGATTGTGCAGCCGGAAGGATAATATTGTCGAGAACAGTCAGATTTTTTAACATATACATCTGCTGGAAGATAAAACCCATCTCATCAAGACGTAAGTCTGCAAGCTCCTTCTCATTCATTTTAGCAATATTCTTTCCGCAAAATTGTACTTCACCCGCGGTAATGGAATCCATACCCGAAACGGTATAAAGCAGTGTTGATTTACCCGAACCTGACGGTCCCATAACAGCTACCATCTCGCCATCCGAGATAGTTAAATTAACATTTTTCAGAACGTTGTTCTGTCTTTTATTTACAACATATGTTTTACAGAGATCTTTTACTTCTAAAACATTCATAATAATTTCCTTTCTTATTCATAATTATGTTCTTACGGTCTTGGCAACAAGTGTTTCAACCTGACCTTAATAAATACTTTTATTCTATATTTGCAGTGTCAGAGGACTTGATTTTTCTTGTATAAAGTGATGTCAAAAATGCACTTACGGTTGTTGTAACAAGAATTACAAGCGGGAACATCAGATACATTTCAACCGGATTAATCACATAGTCAACCGCAATCTCCATACCCATCATTTTAAAAATAGGGTCAATGCAAAGGTGTGTCAGAGGCATTGCGAGAATTTCACCGATAATCACTGCAATCATTCCAACGAATAAAAATCTTAAGGTATGATATGCATAGATTTTACCATTACGCATACCCACCGCTTTCATAAGTGCAATCTCGCCCTCTTCCTTTGCAATAAAGGAACGCTCCATAAGCACGGTAATGAGTGCCGCCAACACAATTGTAAGGATAACAATAAGGGATTTTATTGCCGCCATAGTTTCCGTAACGCCCAGCATATCCGCAGTTACTTCAGCACAAGTTTCTATCTCTCCGTATTCCGGGAAAATCCTCCGGATTTCTTCCATTCTCTGTTCAATTTCCTTACTGTCAGGATAATCCGTAAAAGTAATCTGCGTATTAGCACAACCTATTAACTGAATATAATTTATATCTTCCTCTGAATGAAGTCTGATACCGGTTCCATATGAGTTCATTGACTGAAAATAGGCCGTAATCATATATTCTTTATCACCGTCAACAGTTCTGATTGTGATAACATCACCAATCGCTGCACCCAGCTCATCCGCAGATATTCGGGTAATTGCTATTTCATCGGTGTTTTGCGGCGCTGTTCCTTCTGTATATTCATACATATCCATTGTGGTGCCGGTGCCATGATATATACTAATGTTGCTTTCGTTTTCTCCAAAAACTACAGGCAAGCTAAACATCCCTTCCTTATAACATATGGCAGGAATACCATTTTCTGCAAGCGACTGTTCCATTTCTTCAAGATGGTTTTCAAGTTTCTCATGTCCGTCTTCCCGCATGCATTCCTCATATATTTTACTGTCCAGATATATGTCACAATCTGCCCAACCAAATGCAGTGGCAAGACTTCCACTGTTCATAGTAGAAACCAATGCTGAAAGAGTCAACATAAGAGAAAGACATAGGAAGAATGTGAGTGTAATAATGCTGTAACGCTTGGGGCTGCTTGCAATATCATTCAATGCAAGGAATGATGTTGCCGGAAGCTTCGATTTACCAAGGCTCATTACACTCTTTTTGCGAAAGCGTTCACCGGTCTGACCATTTCGGATTGCATCAATGGGCGACATTTTCTTGACCTTGCCTGTACAGCCGTAGCAAAACAGTAAAATAACTGCAATGACAAGTAACGCACAGAGAATATTTACCAAACTCGGACTTTGATTGCCCATAATGATTGATTGTGAGGAAACGCTCATAAGCATTTCTCCGAAAGGAAAACTAAGGATAAGACCGATAATCGCACCAATTACGGAAAGTCCCGCATATTTTACAATATAGAGTCCGCGGATTTTGAAATTACTGATACCTATTGCCTTCATAACTCCGATTTCACGGAATTCTTCGGAAAGTGTAAAGGTAATGGTAAAACGAAGAACTACAAAGGCTATTAGAATGAGAATTACGCTTACCACAAGTAAAATCCCTACCAGCACCATATCAAAAATATACATAAATTCCATCATGGCTCTGTCTAACGTTGAAGCGCTGTTATCCACAAGTGGCTTTATCTGTGATAAAACCGCTTCCATATCTGAGGAATAAATATAGACAAATGAACATTCATAGAATTCACTACCTTCTATGGAAAGAAGACGTTCAAAATCCTCTTCACTTATAATATAGCGTGTAAAGTTTGATGTATTTGAACCCAAAAGTGCATCTTTTATTTTACCTGCAAAAACAAATTCATGTGTAGTACCGTCTAAATCTATGGTAAGTTTATCTCCCACATCAAGTCCTAATGCATCGGCCTTCCCTTCTGTCATATAGAACTCCCCGGGTCGTACCGTTTCAAGGATGCTACCATCAGAAAGAAAATAATTTAATCTAATGTCACTATGAATCACCTGATTACCCGAAACGACGATATCCTCATCCTCAAAAATAAAATTTTCTTCCGGTAAATATAACACATTCTCCACCGAATAATGATCTACTGCGCTTGCCCCACTCATTGTTTCATCAATATCAACGGCAAGACTTTTATTCATAGTCATTATCACATAGTCCGACACATTCGCCGTTTCAAAATAACTGTCCAGTGCCGCAGTGACATTTATAATATTATTTACACTTGACGACACAAACATGGTGGCAAGAATAATAAATAATAACAGAATGATATTCATTGCCTTTTTTCGTTTTAAGTCTTTTTTTAGTATGTTTAAATACATATCTTTACTCCTTTCTCTTGTTCTGAACTCATCATACAAGAGAAATTATTAAATAATCATTAAATGGAAAAAGGACTATATCATATAGCCCTTTTACGCCTTCCGTACAACCACCGTCACCGCAAAACTCTCTTCACCGCTCTTGGCATAGACTTCCCCGTCCATTTTACGCATCAATGTCTTACAAATATATAACCCAAGGCCGTTTCCTTTTACACCGTGACTATTGCTTCCCCTGTAAAAAGAATCAAAAAGATTCAGTAGTTCCTCATCTTTTAACTCATTGCCCGAATTCTTAATATGAATTAACTTACAGTCTTCTTCATCTTCAAATGTAATGCGGACGCTTCGCCCATCACCGTATTTGATGGCGTTCTCCATAATGTTCTGAAGAACTTCAATTAAGCGGTTCTGATCGCCTTTTAACAAACATTCATCAAAGCTCTCCACTGTAAAATCCGTATGGACAACCGATAATTTCTCCCGGTAATACGCACCAATCGAATCAATAACTGCAGACAAATACACTTCGCCATTCTTTACTTCCAAATTCAGGAAATCTTCTCTGGACGCAGTTACAATTTCATCTACATAGCCTTTGATTTCCTTGACATTTCGTGCAATTCCCTGCAGGGCTTCATCACGTTTCTCTTTCGTATCATATAAATCTTCCGCCAAAGCCTTGGAGTACAACTCGATAGATGACAAAGGGGTCTTGATATCGTGAGACAACGAAAGAATCAGGGTCTTGCGGTCCTTTTGGAATTCCAGTTCCTTCTCTTTATTATCTTCCAACTTTTCACGAAGCATATCCATACCCCAAAGGAAACGCCCAAACAACTTGCTCTTTTCCTCTTTTACAGGGGTGGACAAATTACCCTTGGCAAGTTCGTATGATAAATTGCTCATGGCATGGAAGGGTTTCAATACTTTCCTATACACGTATAAAAGCACCGCGACGGTAATAAGTATCATCCCAACCAACGCAAGGTTCATCCAAATAATAATGTTGTTTTCCCGGTTAGCCCTATATTCAATTCGATATAAATTGTCGTTGATTTCTTCTACCACATAATCATTGTTGCAGGTCTCTTCCTGACGAAAAACAGTGACTTTTACAATAGTTTCATAAGCGGATAAATCCATTGCCTCAACCTGTTCCACCGTTAATTTCTGCTCCTCAATTTCTCTTGCTACGCGGGCTGTTTCCACGCGGTAAAGACGCCCTGTATCGCTTTCGCTTTGATGAATATAGATTCCGTTACAAAGCAAAACCAAAACAACCTCTATGATTAAAATCAAACAAACAAAGCCTTTAAATCTACTCAAATCTGTATCCTACTCCCCACTCCGTAATAATATGTTTCGGTTTCTTCGGTTCCTCTTCAATCTTTTCGCGAAGCCACTTAATATGTACCGTCAAAGTCTGTAACTCCGAGTCGCTGTCACTTCCCCAAACCGTATTGAACAAGAATTCCTTCTTCATGGTGACGTTTTTATTCTCAATCAAAAGTTTTAACAGTTCGAATTCCTTCTCCGTAATATCCTTCTTCTGTCCGTCCACAAATAGACTCTGTTGTACGGTATTTAGACGAAGATTACCTTCCACGATTTCTTCCTGACCATATTTTCTTTTAAAAATGCCTTTGATTTTGGCAATTAAAATATCAATATCGTAAGGCTTCTCAATATAATCGTCCGCTCCGAGATTCAGGCCTTTTAATTTGTCATTCTTCTCCACCTTGGCGCTGGCAATTAAAATGTGGGTATTGGACGTCTCTCTGATTTTGGAACAAACCGCAAATCCATCCATACCGGGTAGCATAATATCCAGCACAATTAACTTGGCACCGTACTTTTCATACAACGCCAAGGCTTTTTCCCCTGTATCGGCAATACTTACCGCATAATTTTCTTTTCTTAAGAAATCACAGAGTAAGGTGCCGATTTCTTTATTGTCTTCTACGATTATAATATCTAACATAGCGTTTACCTACTTCACTTTTATCTGCTTTTATCATAAGAAAATCTATGAATGATTGTCAATATAAAATCCATTGTGTCAAATACATAAAAGTATTAAAAACGTACCGCGCTCACAATCTGCTCTCACTACATTACTGTAACCAAAAACAGTTGTCCGGGAATTCCGAACAACTGTCTAAATTACTGTTTTACTTCTTTTTTCATATTCTCTTTCGCTACGGAAAGCATTAACTTAATACGATTTTCCTGATTTACCTTGGTCGCGCCCGGGTCATACTCGATGTCCACGGCATTTAACTTAGGCTCAATGCGTCGTATTTTATTCAGCATACCTTTCACGGACACGTGACAGGGAAGACAACCAAAAGGTTGCACGCAGATTACGTTTTCGTATCCGTGTGCCACAAACTCCATCATCTCTGCTGCGATATACCAGCCCTCGCCCATACTGTTTCCGGTGTTAATAATGCCTTCCGCACGTTTCTTTAACACTTCCACGCGCTCCGGTGCCACGAAACAGTCAAACTCTTCCATAATGCTAATCATCATATTTTCCATATGGAACATATATTTCATTGCAATTTCAAGAATCAGGCGTTTCATAGGCTTACCGCCGTAAAGACGCAAGTCCTCCAGCGCACCATTGGTTTTATAAATACCAAAGCCTAAAACACTGGGGAAATAAGTTTCACAATCCTGGTCACGAAGAAACTGCTCTAAATCATTGTTCGCCGGCGCAGAATACTTAAGGTACAATTCCCCTACTACGGCAACTTTTACCTTGGGAACCTTCTTCACCTCAATGTCCGCAAACTCCTGAAGCATTGTGCGGATATTCTTCTTAATTTCCTTATGGCTGTAACCTTTGCCCTTGGTGTAACGCTCGCCAAAATAAGCGGTCCACTTCTGCATCATACGGTCCGCATCACCCTTATTTACTTCATAAGGACGCACCTGGTTCGCCGCAATCATCATCATATCGCCATACATCAATGCAGATAAAAGCATACGATAACCGCGAATGGAGATATCGATACCGGAATTCAATTCCAGACCCCAAATATTTGCAGAGATAAAAGGAATCTGGGGGTAACCCGCGCGTTCCATTGATTTACGCATCAGATTGATATAGTTTGAATCCCTGCAACCGCCGCCGGACTGGGTAATAACCATAGCGATTTTATCGGGGTCATATTTACCGCTTTCTACGGCGTTAATCATCTGACCGGTAACCAATACCCCGGGATAACACAAATCATTGTGCACGTATTTTAAGCCCTTCTCAATCGCTTCCGCTCCACCGCTTTCGATGATTTTAACATTCAATCCTTCTTTGGCAAAAACAGGAAGAATGATAGAAGCATGAATCGGTGCCATCATAGGGCACAGAATGGTATATTCTTTTTTCATTTTTTTGGTAAATTTCACCCTGGGTCTGTAATGGGTTTTATTCTGTTCCAAAAAACTAATCCTCCTTTTTTTGCTCGATTGCCGCAAGCAAACTTCTCAAGCGGATTTTAACCGCTCCTAAATTCGTAACTTCGTCGATTTTTAATTGGGTATAAAGCATACCTGCCGTCTCAAGAATTTCTCTGGTTTCATCGGACGTAATTGCATCCAAACCGCAACCGAAGGAAACCAAATGCACCATATAAACATCTTTTTGCATGGTTACATATTTGGCTGCCGCAAACAGTCTTGCGTGGTAGGTCCACTGATTTCTGATATTTACATTGAACTTTGGCACCAAAGATGCTACGGAATCTTCTGTGATTACCGCAAAGCCAAGGGCTGCAATTAATTTATGAATGCCGTGATTGATTTCAGGGTCCACATGATAAGGTCTGCCCGCAAGAAGAACAATCTTTTTATCCTGCTTTCTTGCTTCTTCCATAATCACCTGCGCCTGCTTCTCAACCTTCTTGGTAAATGCTGCATACTCTTTATAGGCAAGGTCGCTTGCCTTCTTCACTTCCGCCTTGGTAAATGTACCAAGGGTACGATTCAGAATCTCATGCATTTTACCGGGGAACTTGTTCCGCTGGTGCGGTCCCACGTATTCATAAATATATTTGATATCGCCAAAATGCACCGTATTGGCCTCAATTACCTCAGGATAGCCGGCAATTACGGCACAGTTATAATGGTTTTTGCCCTTCTTTTCGTCGAAGTTATAGGTCATACAGGGATAAAAGATGGTATCCACGTTCATCTCAATTAGCTTCATAATATGACCGTGTACCAGTTTCGCCGGGAAGCAAACCGTATCGGAAGGAATGGTTCCCTGCCCCTTTAAGTAAAGTTCACGATTGGAAAAGCCTGATGTTTTTACCTGATAACCCAAAGATGTGAAAAATGCATGCCAGAAGGGCAACATCTCATACATATTAAGGCCCATGGGCAAACCGATTACACCTTTGGTCTTGCTTTCATCCGGCTGATACTCTGAAAGAAGCTTTAACTTATACTCATAGAGATTTAACGAATCGTCCTGCTCCTTCTTGGTCACAGGCTTCTCACAGCGGTTACCGCCGATGAATTTACGGCCGTTGCCGAAATCATTTACCGTAAGGCTACAATGGTTGTTACAGCCCTTACAGGTAATGTTCCTTGTTGTATAAGTAAAATTCTCCAATGCCTCTTTATCTAAAATCTCCGAAACCTTGTCCGATTTCTTCTTTTTCGCAATATCACAGGCATACAATGCCGCGCCGTAAGCACCCATCATACCTGCAATATCAGGTCTGATAACTTCTACGCCCATTTCCTTTTCAAAGGCACGAAGTACCGCGTCATTCTGGAAGGTACCGCCCTGTACCACAATTCTTTTACCCAGTTCATCCGCACTATGCACACGGATAACCTTGTACAATGCATTCTTAACAACACTGATGGAAAGACCTGCCGAAATATCCTCTACGGTCACGCCTTCCTTCTGCGCCTGTTTTACCGATGAATTCATAAATACGGTACATCTGGAACCCAAATCCACAGGCTTGGTCGCAAAGAGTCCGCGCTTTGCGAATTCATCAATTTCATAACTCATGGAATTGGCAAAGGTCTGTAAAAATGAACCGCAACCCGATGAACATGCCTCATTCAAATAAATGTTATCAATGGCACCGTTACGAATCTTAAAGCACTTCATATCCTGGCCACCGATATCAATAATAAATTCCACATCCGGCATAAAATATTTTGCCGCCGTAAAATGTGCCACAGTCTCAACAACACCTAAATCCACACCCAAAGCATTACGAATCATATCTTCACCGTAACCTGTTACTGCGGAAGATACAATTTTAACATTGGGGTGTTTCTTATACATTTCAATCAAGGCATCTTTTACCACTTCGATAGGACGTCCCTGATTGGACTGATAGCTTGAATAAACTACTGCACCTTCCGGGTCTGTAAGCACAACTTTCAAGGTTGTGGAACCGGAATCGATTCCCAAATAGCCATCGCCGGAATAGTTATCTTCCATGCGTTTTGCCACTTGGTGAGATGCATGTCGTGTTGCGAAAGCTTCATATTCATCTTCGCTTGCAAACAAAGGATCCAATGTTGCCTGGCGCAAAGAATCCTGCTCTTTCGAAATAATTTCAAGAGTTTCTTTTAGATCCACTGCTTCTTCTGCGCACAAAGCCGCACCCAAAGCCACGAAGAATAAAGAATCGTCCGGACAAGTGCCTACACAATTTAAGGTTTTATCAAAAGCTTCACGAAGCTGTGACATAAAAGTAAGTGGTCCGCCAAGGTACACAATATTTCCTTCAATGGGACGTCCCTGGGCAAGACCTGTAATGGTCTGATTTACAATTGCATAAAAGATACTTGCGGAAATATCTTCTTTTCTTGCGCCCTGATTTAAAAGGGGCTGGATATCTGTTTTGGCGAATACACCGCAACGGGAAGCAATGGAATAGATTTTCTCATGCTTCTCTGCCAATTCATTCATCTCATCTGCAGTAATCTGCATAAGGCTGGCCATCTGGTCTGCAAAGGCTCCCGTACCGCCGGCACAGGTTCCGTTCATACGAACTTCCAAATTACCCTGCATAAAAAGAATCTTAGCATCCTCACCGCCAAGTTCAATTACCACGTCCGTATCCGGAAGACGCTTACTGATAGCAACCTTGGTCGCATATACTTCCTGCACGAAACGAATTCCCGCACGTTCCGCAATACCCATACCTGCGGAACCGGAAATCGCGCAAACAACAGGTTCCGTTATTTGGAACCTGTCCATCAAATCTTTAATCACTTCTTCCGCCTTTTCCGTAATCATGGTGTAATGGCGTTCGTAGCTTGTATGAATAATTTTATCCTGATCATCCAGTACAACGCACTTAATCGTGGTTGAACCGATATCAATACCTATTCTCATGATAAAACTCCGTTCTGTTAAAACTTAAAAATATAGTTCTTGTATCGTGAATATATACTACAACTTAAACCATCTTTCTTAAGTATTTCAAATATTTTAAATCAACCTTAGACCACGTAAAGCCTAAGTCTTTTAACATATTAATGGTAAAATCGCTTCGCATGGTAATATTCTTCGAAATCGTAGCAATGGAACTGTAAAAGGACAAAATTGCAACTTCTTTATCCTGAATTTTGTCTTTTACCTGCTTATCAAATACCTTCTGCGGAACTCTTTTACAATGAATCAAAAGTCGCTTGGTAAGATTTTCCACGCTGTACATATTAGGATTGTACAAATGATAAATGTTGTTGACACGATTATGAAGCGCCAGCGTTACAAAAGCAATCGCACACTCATCCACTGCCGTAAAATCAATAGGGTAGGCATTCAACTCATCGCTGTATACCCTTACCTTTAAAAGGCCCTTACATCTGCCGATAAAACCGTTGTCCTGGGCATTCTTCTGGAACTTACCGTCGTACATTCGCCAGGTAAGATTACCGATACGATAAATATTGGCTTTCAACCCTTCTTTTCTTGCCATCAGGACACGTTCTTCCGCCTTGTACTTAGAACGGATATACACGTTCTGAACATAGTTCTGACCGATATCGAGGCAGTTCTCATCAAAGATAGCATCCGGATTGGTCTGGCTAACGGTACCTGCACCGCAAACACTTGCCGTAGACGTATGGTGAAGCACTGCATTGGCATCTCTACAGAAATCAATTACATTCTGGGTACCGATTACATTGGTACGCTCAAAATCCGAATAATGTCCGGCATGCTGGACGTTCGCCGCGGTATGAATTACCATATCTACACGTCCCACAAGTTTCTCGTACTTTTCACGTTTCAGCCCAAAATGCTCTTTCTCGATATCTCCCACAACGACTTTATAAGACATAAATTCAAACTCTTTCGGAAAATATTCTTTCATAGTAGAATGCAATCTTTCCTCGTTACGCACCAGGCAGACAACATTCATTTTTTTCTTCAAAAGCTGCCATAAAACATGGGCACCTAGGAAGCCTGTCGCACCAGTTAAAAGAATGTATTTCGGGTGGGTTTCATATTCCAGGTTTGAATTATGCACAATAAGACTGTTTACATCTACAGTGGCTTCTTCATCATTTTCATGGTCGTTTAAAAGCAATGTATGTTCCAGTTTCTCCGGTGTGGAATATTCGTAGATATCCTGCGCCTGAATGCCAAGAATTGCTGCTGTTTCAAACGCCGCCAGACTGTCTCCGCCCAATTCAAAGAAATCATCATAGATTCCCACTTTTTCTTTGCCGAGTACTTGAGCAAAAGCATCGGTAATGCGCTTCTGCTCTTCTGTTGTGGGGGCAACATATTCAACTTTCTTTTTATTCAACTGTTCCTCCAAACGCTCCATAGTTTCTTTGCGCTTGGTTTTTAATGTTGTAGTCTTGGGTAATTCCCAAGAAACAAAATGCGTTGCCGTAATCTTCTGATAAGTCGGAAGATTCTCGTTAATCAAAGCAATTTCAGCCTTAATAGACTTACGAAGTTCTCTGTCACTGTAAATGGTCGGCACAACCACAGCCGCAATGCGGTTTCCATCCGCATAAACCATTACATCTTTCACACCGGAAATCGGCTTAATCTTAGCTTCCAATTCTTCCGGATATACATTTTTACCATTGTCCAAAATAATTAAATTCTTCGAACGGCCTGTAATCTGTAAAAAGCCGTCTTCATCAAAGTGGCCCAGGTCTCCGGTATGGAACCAACCGTCCGCATCAATTGCTTCTTTCGTCGCCTCCTCATCCTTGTAATATCCAAGCATAACGCCGGGACCCTTTACAAGAATTTCACCGTCAACAATTTTGGACTCCATATAACTTACAACCTTACCTACAGAACCGGTGCGACTTGAAGTCGGATTCTCCGCTGCCACCAGCGGTGCACATTCCGTAAGGCCATAACCCTGATACATATTAATTCCGAATTGATTAAAATACTCCACAACCTCCGGACGAAGCGCTGCTCCGCCTACAATAATATTGGTAATATTTCCGCCCAGACGGTCAATTATCTTTTTATACAGCTTTCTTCTGGCATCAATCAGGAACGCACGAAGAAGTTTCGATACTATCTTTGCAAACTTAAGCAGACGTTTTTCTTTGCCCTTGGAAGTTGCCTCTTTTAACTTCTTATAAAAGACTTCCGCAATGGCAGGCACCACAAGGATAACCGCGGGTTTAAAAAGCTGCATATTGCTTACGATGTTCTCCATTTTATCGTTGATACAAATGGTGGCACCACAATTAAGCGTACCGAGATTGTCTACGGTAAGCTCAAAGGTATGGTGAATGGGCAACACCGACATAACCACAGGCTGTCCTTTTACATTGCTTGCATAATCCAGGCGATAAATTTCATTGATATTGGCCATAATGTTTTCCTGGGAAAGCATTACGCCCTTGCTCATACCGGTTGTTCCCGATGTAAAAAGCAACTCCGCCATTTCCTTCGGATTAATTACAGGAAGTTCTTCTGCCTCTGTCTTCATCGCATCCGTAAAACGCTCATCCGTAAAGCAAAGAAGTTCTCTGTCTTCCGCATAATCGTGGAAATAGGACGCAAACTCATCCGAATAGAAGACAAAATCCACATCACCCATATCAAGAAGGTTATAAATATCGGTTTTGGGTAACATTTTATCCAGAGGAATTACCACATTATTACTGCAGGCAATCGCAAGAAAGCTTACAATCCACTCGTAACTTGTACCGCCCAAAATCGCAATATGCTTTCTTTGATATCCTGATTTATTCAGCCAGGTAGCAAGTGAAAAAATATTATCACGAAACTCCGGATAGGTTTTGGATACCACCTTGCCGTCAACCAAATAACGATAGGCATCCCTGTCTGCATATCGTTCCGCTATGCTTTTGACATATTCCTGTAAATCCACAAGTGTACTGCTCATCTCTATCTCCATTCAACCAATGCATAAAACACCATTGTGTACTATTATAGCAATATTTGTCGAACAAGAAAAGAGATTTGTTTCGATTTTATTAAGAATTCATTAATGTTTTATTATAAAAATAAAAACCACCGCAGAAAATAAAACTCTGCGATGGTTACCGGTTTCATTTATTTAGGATAGTTTTAGTAAATATTATAAGAATAATCGCGAATATCCATAACAACTTTGGCATTCTCTCCACAATCAAAATGAATCGTAAGCATATTGTCTTCAATATACATATCATAGGGCCAGAAATAATCTGCAAACTGTGGAACTCTCAACAAGGTTTGACCGTTTGGATCAAGTATCATCAATGAAGGTGAATCAAAGCCCGCAACATATAAATTGTCATCTTCATCCATTGTGCAGACCGTACCGCTTCCGCAATATTCACTGTTCTGCCAAAGAATGTTACCATCAGATATATTCAAAGCCTTAATTGTTCCACCTTCATTCAAATAAATAGCACTTACAGGACTTTCTAAAATCTCAAGGGAAGTACTTTGTCCTATTTCATACTTGTCGGTTTCATAGGTCCAATATTCGCCCTTTTCTCCTTGGCAAACAATTGTTGCATATTCCTTAGATGTAGCTTCTTCATACTTAACTTCAAATAAGTATGCAAACTCCCCATCCGATGTCAGTACATAGTTCCAGTCTTCATTCACTTCTGTAAAAACATCCGCTACAACATCCTGCGCAGAATCCGTCTGGATTTCTCCCGTCAAATTATCATTACCGTTTCCTTCGTTATTTGTTGCATTTGTGTCAACTGTATTTGTCTCAGTAGTTTCTTCCATATTTGTTTCAATAACAATTGTGGACGCTTCTTCATCTGTTGAGTCCTGAAGTGACATCTCTGCATTACATCCCGTAAGCGCTAATATACTCGCTATAGAGACCATTGTTAAAATTAATTTTGTTTTTTTCATAAATTCCTCCGCTTTTACACATTTTCATGCTTTTTTTGTTATTCACGATATAAGACGCAAAAAACAAATCAACTCTAACATACTTTTTTAAACTTTTTGTTAATTTAAAAAAACCATTAGATAGAACATGCTTTCTAATGGCTTTAAACTTATAGATTTAATTACAAATGACAACTTTAATAAACTATATAGAATATTTAGAAATATTGCGTCGGTGACCAAGGCGATATACTTTGGGCCGCACTCTCCCGCACCTTCGCCATATGTTTTTCATATTCTGCATCTTTTATTTTCTGCTCTAATTGCTTTTCCTGTTCCCTCTTATACTCCGGATCGTATACGGTTCCGTCTGCTCTTTCAATAAATGCCATAATAGGTTCCTCCTATAAAACATTTTTACTACGTTTCTATTATTAATTATATCTTGATTTCCCCGTATTATCAACTCATGTTTGTACTTTCAACGTTTCAAAATCTCCTCGATAAATATCTGAATGTGTCAAGTAAGAAACAAAAAAATAGCCATTACAGAGAACACCATCTCCATAATGGCTATATGTATGACTAATATCTTATATTTTATTTACCAAGCCACCCAATACCACATTCTATGTAACTTTTTATAATACTTTTCTTGATTTTCCATTTGTGACTTATAACCCTTCCATACGAGAATGCAGTTCTTGTATAAGAGTCTAATTCCATTTTGTCATTATAATCAAAATCAAATGTTTCAACACTTTCAGGATTCATTCTTTCTATTGATGGATCTAGAATTAAACCAATCTTTACATATAGCTCATCATCGTATAATTTCAATTCACGATCAATATCTAAACTGAATATTGATTCAGCCTTAATAATTCTGTCGTTATCATAAGTATAAAA
>JAZNRI010000060.1:0-20452 GCA_045590655.1 Lachnospiraceae bacterium
CGGGGTGTGGCTCAGTTTGGCTAGAGTACCTGGTTTGGGACCAGGGGGTCGCAGGTTCGAATCCTGTCACCCCGATATCTGCGGGTGTAGTTCAATGGTAGAACACCAGCCTTCCAAGCTGGATACGTGGGTTCGATTCCCATCACCCGCTTTTTGTTAATATTTTTCTGAAAAATGTTGACAAATTAGGAAAGCCAAGATATAATAGCTTTCGTTGATGTGTTTTACACATATGTGTCCATAGCTCAGCTGGATAGAGCAACGGCCTTCTAAGCCGTGGGTCGGGGGTTCGAATCCCTTCGAGCACATTTTGTGTGAGAAGTCACACAGGATAAAGGCGAAGAAGCCCTAGCATAATTAACATGGTGGGTATGGCGCAGTTGGCTAGCGCGCCAGATTGTGGCTCTGGAGGCCGAGGGTTCGAGTCCCTTTACCCACCCTTTACTGGGCTATCGTCAAGCGGTAAGACACAAGATTTTGATTCTTGCATGCGCTGGTTCGAATCCAGCTAGCCCAGCTTACTTTGCGAAATATCGCATAAGATACGTTCTTATGGATATCATATAAATACGGGCCATTAGCTCAGGTGGTAGAGCACTTGACTTTTAATCAAGTTGTCCGGGGTTCGAGTCCCCGATGGCTCACGAAAAAAAGCGTAAAATCAAGGGTTTCCAAGGTTTTACGCTTTTCTTATATTCTATTAAACTACAATCGTGTAAAAATCAAGTTCTCTATATCCCGCTGAAAGTTTCGTGGGAGTCCCACGGGGATCCCCACGAAATCTTTTCAGACGGATATATTAAGATTCACGCAAATGCTTTTCACCACGTTTATCCATTTCTTCCATTAATTCATAATAAAGTTTCATTTCATTTGCATAACCTTTAAACAAACTTGTAAGCATTTCGTCAACAGATATTACCCGATAGTAACGCTTTGCACCAGCATCAAAAGGGGAATTAATAAAATGATATAAATGAAAATCGGGATAAAAGCGCATATCTGTTAATCCGTTATCTTTTCCTTGCAACGCACGTTCATGAATTAAATTAGCATATTTTACAATATCTGCAACATATTCAATATTTCTTCCACTAACTTCAATTTTCATATTACTATACATAATTTTTATTTCCTTTCTTATCCAAATAATAATTTTACTTGTTTTTCTTCTTCCGGAGTAAGTGTCACAAAATCACTTTTTTCCGTTATTTCTTCTTCCGCTGATATGCCAAGAATTGCAAGTGCAGATTCAATATTAATATCATTGTCGGGAAAACGAAGAAGTACATTATTTTTAAATTTCTTTTCTTTAGAATAAGACTTTATTCTATTATCCCAAACAGAAACATAGATATAGTCTTTATCCATATTTACGTATGTACCAATACGCCTTTTTAATTGCAGAATACTTTCACCATTATTATCGAATATATCGCGGTAAAATTCTTCAATCGTTTGCGAAGATGTAATTATCAATAACTTAACATCGGCGAGATTTTTATTATTATAGCGCGCCTTAGCGGTTGTATTCGTATTATTATCGAGTAGTTTAAGAATATCCGCATAGGACATCATAGAGCCCCTTAAATCGTCTAATATAATGCAAGGTTGCCCGCCATATCCATAGAATAAATCGTTTGACGCTGAACTGATAAAACAATCATATCCTAAAGCTTCAGCACGTTCTTTAGCATAGGTTGTTTTGCCACACCCAGCTTTGCCAGATATATATATAACTTGCATATTACGTTTTACACTTGTTTGTAATTTTTCGCGATATGCAAAAGCGGACTTAATAGCAGAAGAATATTGCACATATTCCCGGGCGGTTACAAATTCTGTTATGTTATATTCTTTAATCGTACCCGCGTGAATTAAATCTATAATTTCATTTCTACGATTAGTCTTTTTTTCTTTATTTTCGTGCTTTTCGATAAACGCCTTATAATCAAAAGACGCGGTCACATCATCTACATTATATTGATATTTTTCGGGCGCATTTCTATGAATGAGATATAAACACATATCATCGTATTTGTGCGTTTTTTTCTTAGTTTGAGCTTTCTCTATATAATTTTCACCTACACCGAAATCTTTAGAAATACGCGCACTTGATTGCGTTTCATAAGTTTGAATCATAATATGATAATGTGTTTTTTGGTTGTCCTTATCGTGCATGCAATAAGCCCAATCTTTTATATATTCGTATTTTCTGCATATATCCGCCAAGTGTTCACAATCATAACTATCGGGATATACTACAATATCAAAAGTTCTGCTTTCAAACATTTGTTTAACTCCTTGCTATTGATAAATCAAAAAACATTTCCCAAAGTTTATCAAGGGGAATATCAGATTCAATTATTGAATTCCTAAAACTATAAGTATCCATAAGACGATTGATAAAAGCATCGGGATTTATTAAATCACTAATAATTTTCAAAACATCGTCAATAAGTTCTACACCGTCACCCGAGCAAACAATCCTATCATCTTTAACAACAATCATATTTTATTCCTTTCATTTACTTTTTACGCACAATCTGCGCGCTACCGCTTGCCATATCAAAACACCCCAAACCCCAAACATATAAGCGGGGCAGGACGTAGCCCTTGCCCCGCTTATTTTCGTAGCTTTTTGCTATGAATACCCCAAACCCCAAACATTTTTAAGGTTTCAATTATGCGGGTGGGTATAGGCATAATTTAGGGTACAAAGGGTTGATAAGCCACGAATAGCGGGTACAAAACACAGTATCCGCGAAGGACGGGAAAACATCGTGTTTTCCCTGCGGATACATATAATAAACTTGACGGAAAGCGAGTTTTGATAACTCCCGCAACATCGTGTTGCGGGGGCGGGACACTACGCGTTGCTACGCTTTCCCGCCTATTTATTATTAAGTTGAAGGAGTATAGGATTGCAATTTATGGAACATACTTCCGTCAAGTTCATATATATCAAAATTAAGAATTCCCATTTGATTAGCAAGGTGCAAATATTCTTTTGTTACCGCATAATCTTCATGACCTAATAGGACACGTAAGAATTCCAAAGAGCCACCACCCATTATGTAAGAAGTGGCAAAAGTATGTCGCAATAAATGTGCGTGTATTTCTTTATCATATTTCTTTAATTTCGAGAAAAACAACTGTATAGCACGTTCTGTTATACGTTTGTTGTTTTCGCAATTTAGAATCAGTGCGGGGTTGCTATCTTTCCGAGTGGTTATATATTCGATAATATACCGCCTTACGTGTGCCGGAAGTGGCACAAGCCTAGACTTATTATTCTTTGTGTCTATTATCGCGATATAATCATTATCAAAATCAATATCGACTATATTCAAAGCAACCACTTCACCGCATCGCAAACCACAATCCAACATAAGCGAGAAGATAACAATATTACGTTTATATTGCCAGCTTTTTTCCATTGCCTTTTTAAGATTCTCAACACGTGTTTTTGTAAGCGGTATAATTTGCTTTTTATCTGACTTGGGAAACTTAACGTGCGCGGTCACATTTTCGGGAATATATCCTTCAATAAATAAATGGCGCAAGAATACTTTCATAGCCCTTGCATACGTGCGGACAGATGTATTTTTCGTTCCACGTTTTCGCAAATACCCGATATACGCTTGATAATCAACCTTTTTGAACATCAGCATATCAATATCAATCTTTCCAAAGTGTTCAATAAGAAACTTTTCAAATATGCCGAAATTGATTTCATAGTAATCAATAGTAGGTTTAGCGCAATACGTACCCGTATAGGCAAGAAACATTTTTTTTGCATCTTGATAGCTTAACATTTTCAGCAATCCTTTCAATCAATTAAGAGATTTCTTGATTAGTTTAGCATACGCTTAATTTATTGTCAACACTTTTTTAACGATTGCTAAAATTTTTTCGTTGACTTTATTTTTTTTATGTCTATAATGAAATATAGAAAGGGGCGTTAAAATGTTTAAATATTATAAATTATTCGATTTGCTTAATAGACGTGGTATGAAGAAAATGGATTTGTTAAATGCGGGAATATCAGCACCAACACTTGCAAAGTTATCGAAAGGCGAAGTTGTAAAGACAGATATGTTAGACAAAATATGTACGTTTTTAGAATGTCAACCTGGTGATATAATGGAACACATTTTAGACGAGAGCAATGGGGAAATCATTACGTCAAGCGGGGAAGTAAAAAAAGGGAAGTACAGAGCAATAAAAAGTAAACACATTGACAAAGAAACTGATGAAACAATACAGGAAATAGCAATAGTAGAATTAAACGAAGATGGAACAATTAAAGAGATTTTAGGGTATGCAAGCCCCGAAGAAACAGAAGAAGAGTAAATATAATAACTTTTAATCAAGTTGTCCGGGGTTCGAGTCCCCGATGGCTCACGAAAAAGAAATCTTGAAGCTTCAAGATTTCTTTTTTTATGCCAAGTATTAAGGAATGGAATTTTATACCATAAGTATAATTTACAAACTAAACTTTTTGTGATACGATGACGATAACCTATGAAGGAAAAGCGGAACGGAAGAGTTCCCGGAAAGGAAGAAGACATGAACGCAATGAATCGTTTTTACAATGAATATAGTGCTGATTATGTACAGGCTAATCTCGAATCTCTCGAGAGTGGCTCTCATTATGTGCACTCATCATTGGATAAGTATGGACGAGGAAATTGTGTTTTAGATACCGGATACAGTTGCAGACTGTAGACGAAAGAATAAACATGTTTTAATGAACCGCTTACCTTTGATGGGTAGGCGGTTTTTTAGTGGAAAGGAGGTGCAGAAATGTTAGAAATCAAAGGAAAAGTAAATGCCGCGATTTGTTACGCATCCGTAATAGAGGACGACGCAATTGAGCAAATTCGCAGAATGTGCGATTACGAGTTTACGGAAGGTTCCAAAATTCGAATTATGCCGGACGTTCATTCGGGAAAAGGTTGTACCATCGGCACAACAATGACTGTTATTGACAAGGCGGTGCCTAACATTGTTGGGGTTGACTTAGGGTGCGGTATGTACACCGTGAATCTCGGAAAGGTTGAAATTGATTTCGAGAAATTGGATGAGGCCTGTCATTATGTTCCTTCCGGAATGAATGTGTGGCAGGGCAGACAGGAGCGCTTCGATTTAGAGAAATTACGTTGTTACAGGGCTTTAAAGGACAGTAAAAGATTAGAGAGAAGCTTAGGTACCCTTGGAGGCGGAAATCACTTCATCGAGGTAGATGTGGCATCGGATGGTACAAAATATCTTGTAATACATACCGGTAGCCGTAACCTTGGCAAACAGGTGGCTGAAATTTATCAGAACCTTGCTGTGGAGTTGAATCGCGGCATGGAAGACTATTTTAAAATGCGTGATGAAATCATTCGTACATATAAAGAGCAGGGGAGACGCAGTGAAATTCAGGCGGCGTTAAAAGAGATTGCTTGGAAAAAGGCGAACGGCCCTACGACCATACCTGAGGACTTGTGTTTCCTGTATGGTCAGTATTTCGATGACTATCTTGCGGATGTGGAAATCTGTCAGCAGTTTGCAAAAAGAAACCGTGAGTTGATTGCAGAGATTATTCTTGACAGATGTAACCTTACGGCAACAGACGCTTTTCATACCATTCATAATTATATCGATACAGGTGAAATGATTTTGAGAAAAGGGGCAATTGCGGCCCACAAAGATGAGAAAGTGCTGATTCCGATTAATATGAGGGATGGAAGTGTGTTGGCCGTTGGGAAGGGTAATGCGGAGTGGAACTATTCTGCGCCCCACGGTGCCGGCAGAGTGATGTCGCGTAACAAAGCAAAGCAAGTGCTTTCGCTTGACGAGTATAAAAAAGCAATGGAGGGAATTTATTCAACCTCCGTTAATGAGGAAACATTAGATGAGGCGCCTATGGCATATAAGTCCTTAAATGACATTATTGATGTCATTGAGGAGACCGTAGACGTGATTGAGGTTATCAAACCGATTTATAATTTTAAGGCAAACTGAGTAGTGCAAGGCAGTGGCAGAAAATGTCTGACTGTGCTTGCATATGGGAAGACATTTTCTACCGGTGGCTTATAGTACGAAGTACTATAATCGAGATGAAGTGAAGCGAAATCGAGATTAAGGCACTACGAAAAGCCGTCTCGGCTCGGTACGCCGGGAAGGAGAATATTATGGCTATTCCTACAATTGATATGATTGGAACGGGCCAGAATATCTGCAGGTTGCGGTTAGAGGCCGGAATTTCTGTCAAAGAGTTACAGGATATCTTCGGTTTCAGTACGCCGCAGGCAATCTACAAGTGGCAGCACGGAACGGCGTTGCCCACCATCGACAACTTGATTGTGTTGGCGGCTGTTTTGGGCGTAAAAGTAGATGATATTTTGGTGTTAAACGATATGCAGATTACGATGTCTGCGTGAATAAAAGAATAAAGCGGGCCCGAAATGGGTCCGCTTTTTTGCTTATAAACGGTGAAAAACACAAGGTATAGGGGTTACCTTGTGCTTTTCTGTTAAAGGGAAAAACAATCGGAAAGACGATTGATTTTGGCAATATTCATCGTTTTAAGAAATCCTAAAACTTATTAATATAATATTCCTTTTTTGTCAAAAATACAATGCTTTTTTGCAAAAATATGGTATATATATGCTGTTTTTTATATATTTATGCACTTTTTTCCGTGAATGCAAAAATGCACATACACATTTGCTGATATATTTTATAAAAAATAAAACCATACTCTTTACAACTAATTTTTTTAGAGATAAAATATGCCTTGTGCGTAAATGAGTTATGAGTGGCAGGCCGGATGCCCTGTAGGAAAGTGAGTATTTATGAGTGTTTTTTATGATGAAGACAATATGCCTGAGGATACAATTGTATATGATGAACCTGAAGCGGAGGGTATCCCGGAAAATTTATATGCGAAAGAGGAATCTGTGCAGGAAGAAAATAAAATGGGTGTCATGCCCGTAAATAAGCTGTTGCTTACGATGTCCATTCCCATGATGGCGTCTATGTTGGTGCAGTCCTTATATAATATTGTAGACAGTATTTTCGTAGCGAAGTTAAGTGAAGATGCGTTGACAGCGGTTTCCCTTGCATTCCCCGTACAGGTATTGTGTATGGCCGTGGGAGGCGGTACCGGTGTAGGTATCAATGCGGTATTATCCAAAGCCTTGGGCGAGAAGAATAAAGAGGCGGTTAATAAGTCGGCGACAAACGGCATCTTCCTTATGATGTTAAGTTCCGTATTATTTTTGTTGGTAGGTCTTTTTTTGGTAAAACCTTTCTATTATATGCAGGGGACCGAAAGCCCGGCCATTACGGAATACGGTATTCAGTATTTAACGATTGTATGTTGCTGTTCGTTTGGTATTTTTACTCAGGTAACCTTTGAACGTCTCTTGCAGTCTACGGGTAAAACCGTGTTATCCATGATTACCCAGGCCACCGGTGCAATTATTAACTTAATCCTTGACCCGATTATGATTTTCGGCTTGTTGGGTTTTCCGAAGCTTGGTGTTGCCGGTGCGGCACTTGCTACGGTAATCGGTCAGGTGTGTGCAGGTTGTCTGGCCGTATTTTTAAATTATAAGTATAATAAAGAAATTTACATTTCGTTCCGCGGTTTCAGACCGGACGGTAAAATGATAGCGAAAATTTATTCCGTTGGTTTTCCGTCCATTATCATGCAGGCCATCGGTTCCATTATGAACTATTTGATGAATCAGATCCTTTTATCTTTCGCGGATACCGCGGCAACCGTATTCGGCGTATATTACAAACTTCAGAGTTTCTTCTTTATGCCGGTATTCGGTTTGAACAATGGGTTGGTACCGATTATTGCGTACAACTTTGGTGCGGGCAAAAGAAGCCGTATGTTAAAAGCAATGAAGCTTGGTATTGTGTATGCGGAGATTATTTTTATCATAGGTATGCTTTGCTTCCTTTTTATCCCGGACAAACTATTGCTTCTGTTTAATGCGGAAGGTGATTTGATGGAAATGGGTCAGACTGCACTTCGTATCATCGGCGTGCACTTCCCGATTGCGGCTTACTGTATTATCTTAAGCAGTTCCTTCCAGGCTTTGGGACACGGATTCTACAGTATGTGGGTATCCATTGCAAGACAGCTTGCGGTGCTGATTCCGGTAGCGTACCTGTTCTCGTTGTCAGGGCAGTTAAGCCTTGTGTGGTGGGCATTCCCCATTGCAGAATTGGCATCTATGATTATGTGTACCATTTTTATGATGCTCGTAAAGAAAAAGACGATTCGCCATATTCCGGATAATGTGTAGTTCGGTTAATAGGAGAAAGTCGGCGAAAAGACTTCTGAATTTTATACCCCAAGTTGAATTGACAAAATGAGGTGTTCTAACATAAAATAGAATACGTACAATATAAAAGTTGCGGATATCTGATTATGATGTCCGACAACATAAGCGGATGTGGCGGAATTGGCAGACGCGCCAGATTTAGGTTCTGGTGGGAGACCGTGGGGGTTCGAGTCCCTTCATCCGCAGGAAAAAATAAAGACCATACGATGAAAATCGTGTGGTCTTATTTGTTATAGCAACGCAGAAAGTGTGCGACGTTCTTGCACGAATAGTCTTTTTCGACGGCTAAGATTTGGTTAAGAACCCCTAAAACCCCCTTTTTTACAATAAAAGAATGCTATAATGTGTTGAAAAAAAGAATATCGTGCATAAATAGAATTAGAAGCATGAGAAACGGAGTATAAAATTATGAATTTATGGTTAGCAATTCTTTTGTTGGTAATTGGTTTTGCCCTTTTAATCTGGGGAGCTGACTTTTTTGTGGATGGCGCAAGTCGCGTTGCGGCAAGGTTGAAAATTCCGCAGATTGTTATCGGTCTTACCATTGTAGCCTTCGGTACCAGTGCACCGGAAGCGGCGGTAAGTATCTCGGCAGGCTTAAAAGGCAGCGCGGATTTGGCAGTTAGTAACGTTGTGGGAAGTAATATTTTAAATATCGGTATTATCCTTGGTATTTCTGCATTGATTACGCCCCTTGCGGTGCAGAAGGGCACCAGGAAATTTGAAATGCCCTACGTTATGATTATTACAATTATTCTTATGTTGCTTGGTATGTTTGACGGTAAACTTGGCTGGGTAGACGGTTTGATTCTTTGGGCAGGCATGATTCTGTTCCTGGTTTATCTTTTAAATGTAGCAAAGAAAGGAAAAGCCGAGGCGCAGGATGAGGAGCAGGATGAGAAGAAAAAGAAAGCACCGCTTATTTGGTTGATTGTAAAGATTATAATCGGTGGTGTAGCGATTGTGTTCGGTAGTGATTTCGCAGTAGACGGAGCAACTGCCATTGCAACTTCCGTTGGCTGGAGTGAACGTTTAATCGGTCTTACCATTGTATCATTGGGAACTTCGTTGCCTGAGTTGGTTACTTCCGTGATTGCAGCTATAAAGAAAAACGCAGACATTGCCATCGGCAATATTGTAGGTAGCAACATTTTTAACATTTTGTTTGTTTTGGGTACTACGGCATTGATTACGCCTGTGGCATATACGGAAGCTTTTATCATCGATAATATCGTGGCCTTTGTGATTGCTGCGTTGCTGCTGGTGTTGGTATTAAACAAGGATTGCAAGTTAAAACGTGTTGGCGGCGGAATTCTGTTAGCGTCGTATGTGATTTACTTTGTATATTTGATGATTAATCCTTTCGGATACGGCGTATAAAAACTGATTATATTCGCAGATGCTTATGGCAATCTTAATATGCATAATTCTATATTGTTTTTTCTCATAAACGAAAGGCGGTTGCCCTGTAAACAGGGGCAGTCGTCTTTTCAATTTCTATGGAAAAAATGTGAAAACTTTTTATTTTATATTTGTTTTCTTTGAAAAGAATGCTATAATGTGAAAAGTTGGTTAAGAAACAGCAAAGAAAAATAAATATACAGTAAAAGAATGGAGATAAAACAATGAGTATTTGGTTGGCAATTTTATTACTGGTTGTAGGTTTTGCCCTTTTGATTTGGGGCGCGGATTTCTTTGTAGACGGCGCAAGTAAAGTGGCAGACCGTATGAAAATTCCCCAGATTGTAATCGGTCTTACCATCGTAGCTTTCGGTACCAGTGCACCGGAAGCAGCGGTAAGTATTTCCGCCGGTTTAAAAGGCAGCGCGGATTTGGCGGTAAGTAATGTTGTGGGCAGTAACATTATGAATATCTTTGTAATCCTTGGTCTTGCTGCGGTGATTACGCCTCTCGCGGTACAGAAGAATACCAGAAAGATTGAGATGCCTTTTGTTATAGTAACAACTTTGCTTATGATGTTTCTTGGTATGTTTGACGGCAAGCTTGCCTGGGTAGACGGTTTGATTCTCTGGGCATGTATGATTGCTTTTATGGTATATCTGTTAAAAACAGCTTTGAGCGGAAAGAACAATACCCCTGTGGAAGAGCCGGAACCGGAGAAAAAGAAAGCCCCTGTTATCTGGTTGATTGCTAAGATTATTATCGGTGGTGTGGCGATTGTGTTCGGTAGTGATTTTGCGGTAGACGGTGCAACCGCTATTGCAACATCTATGGGATGGAGTGAGCGTTTAATCGGTCTTACCATTGTGGCGCTTGGAACATCACTTCCTGAACTTGTAACTTCCGTGATTGCGGCTTGTAAGAAGAAAGCAGACATTGCCATCGGTAACGTAGTGGGAAGCAATATTTTTAACGTGCTTTTCGTACTGGGTACAACTGCACTGATTACACCGGTATCTTATCAGAAGGCATTTGTTGTGGATAATATTGTAGCTGCGGTTGCGGCATTGCTTCTGTTCCTTTTTGTAATGAACAAGGATTGCAAGTTAAAACGCTGGGGTGGCGCGATATTACTTGGTGCATATGTGGTGTATTTCGTATATTTGATGATTAATCCCTTTGGATATGGGGTGTAAAAGAAGTTAATAATTCATAATAAAAGTGTCGGAAAATCTACATTTTTCGGCACTTTTACAATGTTCACACGCTTGCAAAACTTTACTTTTTCGTGTAAACTATTGAACGTATGAGTAGATGTTTAATGTAAGAAAGGAAGTTTGAAATGTCAGTACAGTCTGAAATGATTCAAAAACAACTTTTAGAAGCAAATATGGAAACTGAGCTTACAAAGACTGCAGAGAGACTTTATGGCAAGAGCCTTAAGGATTGCAGCGAATCAGAGCTCTATTATGTATTGTTGAGTTTTACCAAGGATATGTCCAAGGTGACTGACGCTATCGAAGGCGAGAAGAAGGTTTATTATATCTCAGCAGAATTTCTCATTGGTAAGCTTCTTTCCAATAACTTAATTAACTTAGGTATTTATGATCGCGTAAACGATATTTTGAAAGCAAACGGCAAGGACCTTGCGAAGGTAGAAGAGTTCGAACCCGAACCTTCACTCGGTAACGGCGGTCTCGGGCGTCTTGCAGCTTGTTTCTTAGATTCCATCGCAACTTTGGGATTGCCCGGCGACGGTATCGGTTTAAATTACCACTTCGGTCTTTTTAAGCAGGTATTCAAGGATTACAAGCAGTGCGCAGAGAAGAATGACTGGATTGAAGACCAGTCCTGGTTAAACCGCACCGATGTAAGCTTTGATGTAAAATATAAAGATTTTACCGTAAAATCAAGATTATTTGATATTGATGTGGTTGGTTATGAAAACGGTGTAAACAAGCTTCATTTGTTTGACTTGGAAAGCATCGACGAAAGCCTTGTAAAAGAGGGAATCGATTTTGATAAGGAAGACATCGAGAAGAACTTAACATTGTTCTTATATCCCGATGATTCCGACGAAGCAGGTAACTTACTTCGTATTTATCAGCAGTACTTCATGGTAAGCAACGCAGCACAGTTGATTCTTCACGAAATGAAGGAACGCAAGTACGACTTGAGAAAGATGTACAACCATGCGGTAATCCAGATTAACGATACCCATCCTACCATGATTATTCCTGAATTGATTCGTATTCTTACAGAAGATAAGGCAATCAGCATGGATGAGGCGATTGAAATCGTAAGCAAGACTTGTGCATATACAAACCATACCATTTTGGCAGAAGCACTTGAGAAATGGCCTTTGAAGTACTTAGAGAAGGTTGTTCCCGCTTTGGTACCCATCATCAAGGAATTGGATAAGCGCGTAGCTGCAAAATATGACGATCCTAAGGTACAGATTATCGATAAAGATGAGCGTGTACATATGGCACACATCGACATTCACTACGGTTTCGCAATCAACGGTGTTGCAGCACTTCATACCGATATCTTAAAAGATACTGAGTTGAATGCATTTTATAAAATTTATCCTGAGAAGTTTAACAACAAGACAAACGGTATTACCTTCCGTCGTTGGTTGTTATCTTGCAACCGCGAGTTGGCAGAATATATTACTTCTTTAATCGGTAACGGATATAAGAAAGATGCTGATGAACTTGAGAAGCTTCTTGCTTATAAGGATGATGAAGAAGTACTTGCAAAGTTGGAAGAAATCAAGAAGGGTAAAAAGGCTGAACTTGCAGCATACATTGCTGAAAACGAAGGCGTTACACTGGATACAGAGTCCATCTTTGACATTCAGATTAAGAGAATGCACGAGTACAAGCGTCAGCAGATGAATGTTTTATACATCATTCACAAGTACCTTGAAATCAAGGCCGGCAAAAAGCCTGTACGCCCCTTGACTTTTATCTTCGGGGCGAAGGCAGCGCCTGCTTACGTTATTGCACAGGATATCATTCACTTAATCCTTGTAATGCAGGAAATCATCAACAACGATCCTGAAGTAAGTCCTTATATGAAGCTTGTTATGGTTGAAAATTACAATGTAGCATATGCACAGCGTTTGATTCCTGCCTGCGATATTTCAGAACAGATTTCTTTGGCAAGTAAGGAAGCATCCGGTACCGGTAACATGAAGTTTATGTTAAACGGTGCGGTAACATTGGGTACTGCAGACGGTGCAAACGTAGAAATTCATCAGCTTGTAGGCGATGAAAACATCTACAAGTTCGGTAAGTCCAGTGAAGTGGTTATCGAGCATTATGCAAAGGCCGATTATGTATCTAAGGATTACTACAAGAACAGCCCTGTAATCAAGGAAGCAGTTGATTTCATCGTAAGTGAAGAAACCTTAAAGATTGGTCATAAAGAGCAGTTAGAACGTCTTTACAATGAATTGTTGAATAAAGACTGGTTTATGACCTTGCTTGACTTGGAAGAGTACATCGAAGTAAAAGATAAGATGTTTGCAGACTTCGAAGACAGAGGCAAGTGGAGAAGAATGATGCTTGTTAACATTGCTAAAGCAGGCTTCTTCTCATCAGACCGTACCATCGCAGAATACAATCGCGACATCTGGAAGTTGAAGTAATTAAAAAATTGTTATATAATGCTTATACGCAGGAAATAGCAATGCAGGGCTTTGGAGTTTCCGAAGCCCTGTTGTGTTATACGGATATACAGTATACTCTCGGAAGAGGGTAAGGGAAGTGTATTAAAAGGGGTAGAAAGGGAAAGTAAAATGGTTAGAAAGAGCGGAGTGTTACTGGCAATCACAAGTTTGCCGTCAAAGTACGGTATTGGTTGCTTTTCTAAGGAGGCTTATGATTTCGTAGACTATCTTGAGGCAGCAGGCCAACATTATTGGCAGGTGCTTCCTATGGGGCCTACAGGTTATGGCGATTCGCCGTATCAGTCATTCTCAACCTTTGCGGGCAATCCGTATTTTATCGATTTGGAAGATTTAATCGAGCGCAAGTGGTTGACGGCTAAGGAATGTGATGCTGTGGATTTCGGCGATATGGAGCAGTATATCGATTATGAGAAGATTTACAAGGGACGCTTTAAGTTGCTTCGTAAGGCTTACGAGAGATCCAATATAGGGGAGAACGAAGACTTTATCGCTTTTTGCGAGGAAGAGAAGGAATGGTTGCCGGATTATTGTCTGTATATGGCAATCAAGGATGAAAACGGCGGTAAAAGTTTCATCGAGTGGCCGGAGAAACTTCGTAAAAGAGATAAAAAAGAAATTGCAGTAGCAAAACGCCGCTTGGAAACAGAGATTGAGTTTTATGCCTTTTTGCAGTATATGTTTACGTTGCAGTGGCTTTCTATTAAGGATTATGCCAACGATAAGGGTATTGAAATTATCGGTGATATTCCTATTTATGTGGCATATGACAGTGCCGATACCTGGGCAAGACCGGAGTTGTTCCTTTTAGATGAAGAGGGCTATCCTACCGGTGTAGCAGGATGTCCGCCCGACTATTTCTCCAAGACCGGTCAGTTGTGGGGCAATCCTTTGTATGACTGGGACTACCATGAGGATACAGAGTTCGAGTGGTGGATTGACAGAATGGCACAGTGCTTCAAATTGTATGATATGGTGCGCATTGACCACTTCAGAGGCTTTGATGAGTACTACAATATTCCTTATGGTGATGAGACTGCAGAGTTTGGTGAGTGGGAGTATGGTCCCGGCTTTGAGTTGTTTCGCGCGATGAGGGATGCTTTGGGAGATAAACCCATTATTGCTGAGGATTTGGGGCTTTTGACCAAGTCGGTCATTCGTCTTGTGAAGCGTACAGGTTACCCCGGAATGAAGATTCTTGAGTTTGCTTTTGATTCTAATGAAGAGAATGATTACCTTCCACATAACTTCTCAAGAAATTGTGTGGTTTACACCGGTACTCATGATAATGATACCGTACAGGGCTGGTATTCATCTGCAAATAAAAATGATAAAAAGCAGATCAAGTTGTATTTGGGCGTACCCAACAGTAAAAATCTTCACTGGGATATGATTCGCTTGGCATTATCCAGTGTTGCGGAAACTGCGATTATTCCGATGCAGGATATTTTAGGCCTTGGTTCTGAGGCAAGAATGAATATTCCTTCTACGATGGGATTGAACTGGAAGTGGAGACTGCTTCCGGATCAGATGAAGGATGAAGATGCTAAACTTTTGTATGAAATGACGAAGGTATACGGCAGATTATAAATAAAAGGACGGACAGAGGTGTATGTATATTCTTCTTACGCACGTTCTCACTCTTTGCAAAACGTAGCGGTACATAAGGTTGTAAAGGACACAACCTAAGTACCGACGTCTTGCAAAAGGCGTGCGAAGAACATACATACACCTCTGTCCTGTTTTATGATATATTATAATAAAGAATGCCGTACACCGGTTGATAAGATGGGTGTGCGGCATTTGTTGTATAGATAGATATGATTGCATACTTTACATATATTTTATATGTTTATTGGAGTAAAATCTTGTCTAGAACATTTTGCTGAGTTCTGAATTTGAGAAAGACCTGTCTTCGGTCACATCTTTCTCAAACCAGGCAGGCGGGGTAAAAGCATTGGCCTCTTCAATGCTTTCAAACTCTACTTCTGCCAGAACCAAAGGTGCTAAAGGCGCTTCAAAAACGTCAAGTTCAATGGTGAGCTTCTCGTTATAGGGAATGCGGTAGCGTTTTTTAGAAATAATCAATCCGTCCGCTTTTTCGCGTAAGTGATAGTAGGCTTCTTCGTTTAAGGGAAGATTGTATTCTTCTCTGGCAAGGAAGCCTTTTCCTTTGTACGTAAGATAAAAGTCATCGTTTTCGCGGCGTACGCGTACGACAGGGTCAGTATTTAAGTAGGCCTGTTCCAGAGTGAGACAGGGGTATTGCTCTAAGTTGTCCGGTAATTTGTTTATTGTAAATTTTCTTTCGATTTCCATAAAAACTCCTTTTTTACTTAATAATTGTGCCGGGATGCACACCTTATTTTATAATAATTATAGCAGAAAGGTATGTACATATACAAGAAAGGAAAGGGTTTTAATCAAAAAGACGATATGTTATAATATATGCAAACATAATGCGTAGCGTGGCGTTGAAAGGAGGTATCCTATGACTTGGTTGGAAACTTTGAATGATTTTAACATAATATCCGTGATAGTTCGTGTATTCCTTGCGATGCTGCTTGGAGGCTGCATCGGTTTGGAGAGAGAGAAGAGCAAACGGCCGGCAGGCTTCCGTACACATATTTTGGTGTGCGTGGGCTCTTGCATGACTGCGTTAATCGGTTTGTATGTTGTGTATGAGATGGGGGCGAATTCTGACCCTGTGCGTATTGCGGCACAGGTTATTTCCGGGATCGGTTTCCTTGGTGTGGGTACTATCCTTGTGAAAGAACACGACCATATCACAGGTCTTACTACGGCGGCCGGACTCTGGACTACAGCGGCAATCGGTATTGCCTGCGGTTACGGCTTTTATATCGGTGCGTTGCTTGGTACCCTGGTTGTGGCGATTACTTCTGCAATATTGTTTAAATTGGAAGGCAGAGGGCGCAAGAAGAATCGCAAGGTAACCATGTATATCGAAATAAAAGGTTTGGATTGCCTGAATGAGTATATTGATTGGATCAATGATACATATAAAGCAAGAAGCATTACGGTGGTGGCACCGAGAAGTGCTGTGGCCGGGAATGTAGGCTTGGAAGCGGTATTGCCCGTAGTTGGTAATGAAGATATGAAGGCTGTGCTTGAAACCGTGAGGGCGAAAGAAAATGTGGTATTTGCCATGGAGAGCGTGAAGCGGGAGAAGTAGAAGAGATGGGCATTTTGAATTGGATTTGTGGGTATTTTTGGATATTATTTATGGTTGCTTACTATTTTTGGATTGAGTTTTGGCCTGCAATTGTTTCTGTGCTTGTTGCCGATGCATTTTTGATATTATTATGTTGGTCAATTTCTCACAAGAAGAGAGCAGTGATGAAAATAGCAACTGCGGCTATGGTGTTTTGTTTTACAGTGGCCATAACCTGGTGCGTTTTATTTCCTACGGCCTATCCCTATGTGGATTTGTGGGTGCTTGGCAAAACGGAAGAGCAGATTATAGAGGTCTATGGTGAACCGGAGTATAATGATGGTAGGGGACTTGCCTATAAAACAAAATGGGTGTTTATGGACATGGATTACTACGTAATCGAATTTAACGAAAATGATAAAGCCTGTCATGTGTTTGAGGCCCCTTGGACCCCTGTCGGAGGGTGATAAGTAAATGATTCTATTTTTGGTTGCTTGCATATTAAGTGCTTTATATGATGAGGCCAGAGATTTTGCACTTGCAATTTATATGGCATATCTGGCGGTTAAGTTCATAATATTATTATGTTATGGTGCTCATATAAAGAATAAAAAAATAATTGCAGTGTCAGTTGCGGCATTGCCGGTGTTGCTTGCCGGAATTATAGCATATTGTGTAATATTTCCAACGGATTTTCCTTATGCGGATCCTTGGGTTCTTGGCAAAACAAAAGAAGAAATCATAGAGGTCTACGGTGAGCCGGAGTATAATGAAGATGAGTTGGCATATCCTACGGAATATGGTGTTTTGGATATGGAATATTATGTGATTGAGTTTGACAAAGAAGGCAGAGCAATTCGTGTAAGCGAAAGGCCTTATGCGGGTAAAGGTGGCTGAAATATATTATTATAGGAATAAAATCTTATGATGACTTCGCGGAAAAAGAAAATTGTTAAAATAATCATTATTATTGTTTCATGCATAGTAACCATTGTGTTTGGGACGCTTTATTTGCTTGAGAATTATTTTTTTGTTCCGGATGGAACTGTAAATGTCCGCATAAAAGACTCTTCGCCTGTGTTTAGCGATGATTATTATTGGATTTGTACATCAAGTGACAGCTTTGTTTTATATGAGAAGTCGCATGTTCATGAATGGGGCGTTTTCAATTCTTATGAGTATTGGTGTTATGATCCGGGTGCCAAAACGGGGATTGTAACGTTGGAATATCAGCAATATTATTGCGACGAACCGGGTGGTGACAGTATAGAATGTGATTCTTTTGAGATGACGTTTGAAGTATATCCAAATGGTGAAGTACGTCAAATATCAGGTATGGAGCCCAACGGACAGATTGAAAGTTGGGAAGATTTTAAAAGAGAGTTGAGTGTAGCGAGGGATTTAACCTACGGAAAATATTTCAAAGCTTTTTTATTCATTTGTATAGCTTTGATAGAATTTTTGTCGGGTGTATTTTATGATATAAAACATTTATTCCGATGATTTATGTGAGTGTAAAAATAAAAACTGCATTCGGAGTACATATCATATGAGGATTGTACTGAATGCAGTTTTTTGTATTGTTTATCAAATCGAATGAATCAATGGGATAAAAATAAGATAATGTCTAAATTATTTTAAGATAAATTAAATCAACGCAGTGCTGAAATATCTCTCAACTCTGTCGGGAAGGATTGTAGCAATTACCTTATCCTTGCCGTATTTCTCGGCCATCTTCTTAGCTGCCCATACATTGGCACCTGCTGAGGTTCCGCAAAGTAAGCCTTGAACCCGGGCTAATTCTCTTGCGGTTTCAATAGCGTCTTCATCGGTTACTTCCACAATGTCGTTGATAATGGACACATCTAAAATATCGGGAATAAAACCGTCGCCGATACCTTGAATTTGGTGAAGACCGGGTTCGTCACCGAGAAGTGCAGATACATTCTTAGGTTCTACTGCAACAATCTTGGTGTTGGGGTTCTTTTCTAATAAATACTTGGATACGCCCTGTAAAGTTCCGCCGCTGCCGATGCCGGAAACGTAGATATCAATTTGTTGACCGAGTTGGTCACAAAGTTCAACGGCTGTGGTTTTATAATGAATATCAGGGTTTGCAGGATTCTGGAACTGCTGAGGTACGAAATACTGATCGGAAGAAGCAGCAATACGTTCCGCTTCTTCTACAGAACCGCCGATGCTTAATTCGGGAGGTGTTAAAACAAGCTCTGCACCTAAAGCACGAATGATTTTCTTGCGTTCTTCACTCATATTTTCAGGCATAACGATAATTACCTTGTAGCCCTTACGGATACCGCAGAGCGCAAGGCCGATACCGGTATTACCGGAAGTGGGTTCGATTATGGTCATGCCCGGTTTTAATTTGCCGGATTTCTCGGCTTCGTCCAACATATTCTTGGCAATACGGTCTTTGATGCTTCCGCCCGGGTTTAAAAACTCGGCTTTGGCAAAAATATTCAACCCTGTTGTTTCTTTTAAAGAAATCAAGGGAGTGTTTCCGATTAAATCTAAAACGTTTGTGTAATACATAGTGGCTCCATTTCTTCATAGTGAAGTCTGTTTGCGAAAAGTTTTGGTTATTGTTCCGTCGGGACATTTTATAATTCTCTACGGACACGCTCTCGCTCCGTTAAGAAACGTAGCGGATACTAAATTCGCAAATAGAATATTTGCTCATTAAGTACCGACGTTCTTAAAGGGTCCTTTATAGAATTATAAAAGCTCTCCGGAACGATATACGTAAAATCCATATCCGGGCAAACAGACATATCATTTATGTATATAATATGCATGCATTCGCACACTTTCTATATTATAGTACATTTCTTTATGAAAAACCATTGTTTTATCATATTTTATTTTATAATGCTAAAAAACCTCCCTCACGAATCCGTGAGAGAGGTCTTTTTTATAAAAGTATAAAGTTTGGATTAGCCCAGTGTTACAACTACGTTGTAAACTTCTTTGCCCTTTTCGTAAGGGATGATGCATCCGACTACTTCCTGTCCGTCAACAACCAATGATTTAACGCCCTTGCATACATGAGAAGGGTTCTTAATGGTGATGTTGTAAACAGCGCCTCTAAACTGACGAGTAGCGGTAAGTCCGTCCCAAGCTGCAGGGATAGAAGGATCAATCTTCAAACCATCGAAGTCAGGAGCGATACCGAGGATGTACTGTGAAATAGCTACCATGTTCCAAGCAGCAGTACCGGTCAACCATGAATTCTTACCCTGACCAAAGTTCTTGCCGGTCTGGCCAATATCGGAACCTGCATCCTTACCACCGATCATCTGGCCGTATACATAAGGCTCAGTCTTGTGGATATCAGAAGTTTCCTCAGTGAAAGCAGGAGCAATCTTTGAGTAGTACTCAAATGCCTTGTCACCACGACCAGCGTATGCTTCTGCACAGATAATCCATGCATTGTTGTGAGTGAAGATACCTGCGTTCTCTTTGTAACCGCCGGGATAAGTAGAAATTTCACCGTACTGGATATAGTATTTGGTGAATGCAGGGTTATTAAGTACAAGACCGAAATCTGTATTCAGGTATTTATCAATAGAGTTCAAAGTCTTGATATCAGCGCCTTCTTCTTTACCGATATCTGACATAACTGCGAATCCCTGAGGCTCGATGAAGATCTTACCTTCTTCACATTCCTTAGAACCCATCTTAGCGCCTGTTGCATCGTATGCTCTTAAGAACCAGTCGCCATCGAATGCATGATCCATAACAGCTTTCTTCATCTTATCGATTTCAGCCTGAGCAGCTGCAGCTTCTTCGTCCTTGCCTAAGTGCTTCAAGATA
>JAZNRI010000061.1:0-36730 GCA_045590655.1 Lachnospiraceae bacterium
CAGGTAGCCCTTGTCCTATCTCCGTTATGCAGGACGTAGTTGATAAAATGAACATGAAAGAAATTACCATTGTTTACGGACAGACCGAAGCTTCTCCCGGATGTACCATGAGTACCACAGATGATCCTTTGGAAGTTCGCGTAGGTACTGTAGGCGGTCCTTTGCCCGGTGTTGAATGTAAAATCGTTGACCCTGAAACCGGCGAAGAAATGCCCGTTGGTGAAAACGGTGAATTCGTAGCAAGAGGCTACAACATCATGAAGGGTTACTACAAGATGCCTCAGGCAACCGCAGCAGCCATCGACAAAGACGGCTGGCTTCATACCGGTGATTTGGCTTGTATGACGCCCGAAGGAAACTTCCGTATCACAGGTCGTTTGAAAGACATGATTATCCGTGGTGGTGAAAACATTTACCCGAAGGAAATCGAAGAATTCATCTATACTCACGATAAGGTAAAAGATGTTCAGGTTATCGGTGTTCCCGATGAACAGTTGGGCGAAGAAATTATGGCTTGCGTTGTTCCTAAAGACGGCGAAACCTTAACCGAGCAGGAAATCAAAGACTATGTACGTGCCAATATGGCAAAGCACAAAGTGCCTAAGTACGTGGATATCGTTGACGGATTCCCCATGAACGCAGCAGGTAAGATTCTGAAATACAAGATGCGTGAAGCTGCCGTTGAAAAATACGGTTTGGCGAAGGCTGACAGTATTGAGACAGCGTAAAAACAATATAAAAAAGCAGTTTGCTCTCTCGAGGCAAACTGCTTTTTGCTTGACTTTAAGAGGGTTCAGTTTTAAAATGATGAAACAAAAACATAGTAATTCAGTGCCTTTGTATCAGACAGAAATACATTAAAAGGAGGTAAGAATGAATACAGTAAAAAAAACTATTAATAACGGTTTATGTATTTCTTGTGGAATATGCAAGGCTGTTTGTCCCAAAAATTGCATATCATATGGTCGAATAAAGGGTTTATATGTTCCGAAAATCAAAGATAAAGAATGTGTAGATTGTGGTAGATGTTATCAGGTATGTCCAGGCAAAGGGTTTGACTATAGTAAATATGACAGTTTGGAGACCAAAGATTTTTGGATGGGTGAATACAAGTCAATTTATATAGCATCTACAAAAAATAAATCGCGTTTGCAAAATGCTGTTAGCGGTGGAGTTGTAACCGAACTGGTATATAATTTGTTAGAAGAAGGTGATTATCAGGTCGCATTCTTAATTTCAAATCATCAATACAAAGATGGAATAGTAGAGGCAGATTCCATTTATAAAGGAGATGATTTAAAGACTACGCAGAAGTCTAGATATCTTCCGGTTTCTCAAGAGAAGACAGTTAATTATATGTTATCACATAGAGATGATAAGATGATTTTAGTTGGAACAAGTTGTTTTGTGCAAGGAATTTTAAAAGTGATTGAAACATATAAGCTAAGTAGACAGAATTATTTTATTATTGGTTTGTTCTGCGACAAAACTATGAATTTGAATGTTGTAGATTATTTTTCTAAACATTCAGCTCTGGATAGTGAAGAATTAGACTCTTTATATTTCCGTTCAAAAGAAGTGGGTGGTTGGCCTGGCGGTGTACGCTTAGAAACTAAGGCCGGAAAGCAAATTGATTTACCAAATACGGAGAGAATGAAAATAAAGGATTATTTTTGTCCCGAGAGATGTCTTTATTGTTTGGATAAGCTGAATAAGTATGCTGACATATCAGTTGGAGATAATTACACCGGAGAGATTTTGGATGAGCTTGGAGGCAGTAGTGTAATTGTACGTACTGTAAAGGGGCAAAGTATTTGGGAAGAGTATGCATCAAAATTTGAAGTTAGTGATTCTTCTGCTCAAAAGATTCAAAAGAGCCAACATTTGAATAATCGAAAAAATAATTTAAAATATAGTATATTAAAAGAAAATAAATGCGATATAAAGATTAATACAATCAATGATCAAGTTTCTGTTGGTAATATAACATGGAAAACTAAGTTTTCTTATCGGTTAAAATTGTGGAAACAAAAGATTGGTATTCAGTATGAGAAGAATCCCGGTATTTTGAATTGTTTCTTACTGTTCGTAAATTTAAAGATTTATATCCGAAAGCTGATAAAGCGGAGTTAAAAATACAGATGCATTTGCTATAAGAGTAAATATGGTAAAAGGGTATATAGAATAAAAATCTATATACCCTTTTTGCTATTTTGCATTGCAATTCCCATCAGAATAAATATAGGTCCTGTAGCACATATTTGCTGATAACAGAATAGGTTATGACTCATATATCCTAATAATGATAAGCCTACACCAATTAAAATAGGATCTGCGTTTTTTGAATCGCCTATGCGAAAACATTTAACCATTACACTTATAAAAATACTGAAATATAAGATGCTTCCAACGATGCCGTGACAAAGCAGGGCATTTAACCATTCGTTATGAGCATTGGAAATTACGGTTCCGGTGCCCCAGAAATTCATAAGAGTCTCGGTGTAATCCGGATTCGTATAAGCATAGAATTGGTAACAGTCTGAACCGACTCCGAATAGTTTTTGGATAAAAGGGAGATCACAAAACATTTGTATGGTAAACTTCCAGTTAAAGCCTCTGGAATCACCCCAGAGATCATTAAATAATAAATATTTATTATTTATGGTAAAACCAAACCAATTTTGAAAAAAGCCACAGGTATTAAGGGTGATTACAATGACTATCAGCATTGCAAGCAGTGCTGCGGAAATGATACAACCTATTTGTATGTGTTTTCGAAGCCGGGGAGAACATTCTGTAGGCTTTTTGCTTTTTCTCATATAATATTTTAAACCCAATATCAGTATCGTTGTTGTTACTAAGCCGATAAGAATGGTTTTGATGTCCAAAAAGAAATCAGAGAATCCACGTAGAATTCTAACATCGTCAGCATTAAAAATACGAAGAAGAGTCATTAATCCGCAGGAACCAAACCAAAGTGCTAAAATGTAAAACCAGCGACAGAGTTTCTCTGAATTACCGATGCTCATAACAAGTAAAGCAAAGAAAACCGCACCTAATGACAGATAAATACTGTCACTATTGTTTGTTACAATGGCCGAAAAAGCGATAAAAGAATAAATGCCGGTCAGCCAAGTTTGCTTTTTACTTTTTCCAAGCCAGAATAAGTAAAGTCCAAGAGGGAAAACCACGCTGATATATGCAGAGTACCAGGTTCGGTTTCCTATTGTTGATAAATAGTCACGGATTACTTCCGCAGGCATACTGTAATAAAAATGAAAAATGTCATGTCCGTAACGCTGGGCAATGCCGATTAAATAACAAATTGTTGAAGCAGACAGGCACAGCCATATTACTTTAGAGGTGGAAATTTTTACTCGGGACATAATCAAAAATGTAGCTGCAAACAATAGTTGTGCAAGGGCACCCATGTACCATCCGTCTGTACCGGACCATGCCATCTGCGGATGGCCGCAGGTGACCATTGTAATCAGCACACTTGCTCCGTAAAGCATCACAAGAATATCCGTCGTATTAAAAGCAATTTTAGGAAGAGGACATTTCTTTTTAAGGGAAGCTCCTATGTATATTAAACCGACAATCATTCCACCAATCATAAATACCAGAGTTGCCGTATAATAGATGCTCCACTTTATAAGTGCCATAGCATAATAATGCCTGTAAACATAAAGCGGCATAATCACAAAAATTGCAAATAGGTATAGAAGTCCTATTATTCCCATGGTTTTTTCGCAGAATATTTTTACGGAATTTACTTTTTCTTTATGTTTTTTTCGAGAGGATACGGTTTTTTTACCCATATATTTAATATCCTTATTTATCATATTGTACTAAAACAGTTCTATGATAACATGATTCAAAAGTAGCGTCAATTTGCTGATAATCGTCAAACAATGGATTTTTAATCTCTTTTGTTTGTGTTAGAATATAAAAGGAAAAGATAATTTTGCAACTTTTATTTGGGTTGTAAAGTGTTATTGATAGATAAGTAAAATGTAAAAGGGAAGATTTATAAAATGGCAGCGAAATATATAAGCGAGTTCTTTTATCCGGTGGAATTGATGTACTTTGTTCAGAAAATGCGCGTAATCGGCCAAACCGGGCTTAAAATGCAGTATAAGAGCGAAAAGCCGGTACAGGGCGGAGAGGAAATAGAGAGATTTTTAACGGAGGCAAATGCTAATATATGAATTTGCAGGAATTTTATAATAAATACGGAAGAGATTTAGATTTTAGAGTTGACGGTAAGAGTCTGACCCAACCTAAGGCAGACTGGCTGCATTTATATGATTTGGTTTGGCATTATAAAAACCAAATGATTCATTGGTTTGACAGCTTGCCGGCCGATCAGGAGAATCCCATGTCCTGCGTTACCCAGGAGCATTGGTACAGTATGTATCTTGAGAAAAAACGCCTGGAGAAACGCAGACTTCATACACATCATAAATCTTATTTTATCAGACCTACGGATTACAGATACAGTGCAGATAAAAGAGTTACGGAAATTAAATATTTCAGTGACGGTAAATATGTGGTCAATAAGTTGACGCAAAAGACATGGATTGATATTCGCTATTTCAGGGATAATGTACTTGTAGGAAAGCTGGATAAATCTTGTGAGACAGATTATTATATAATGCGCTCATCTACAGTTAAAGGAATGTATCTTTGTCCGAACTGTGGAGTCGAAATGCCGTTGGAGAAACTTCTGGATGGTTGCGATTATTGTAACAGTAAGTTTGATATTTCCGCTTATAACGATAAGGTTATTTCGGTAGCCAGAGTTTTCAACAGACATGATAGAAGAAGTAATGAAGGATACATAAATTTCTGGAATGAAGCATTTAAATATTCCTTTGAGATTCCAATTACATATATGAGAGCTTTTCCACCACTTCTTTTACTTATGCCGCTTGCCCTTTTGATTACGGGAATTATGGCTGCGGCTACGATTCCTGACTTAAAAAAGGAACACGAAGTGCATAATCATTTTTTACGACAAATTCGTAGTTCAAACCCGGGTATATCCATTGAGGAATTTATTTCTTCTTTGGACAGTAAATTGAAATCCATACATTTTGCCGACCACCCTCAGGATGTGGCAGCTTTTGTTAAATGTGACATTGCTCCGTATCTTATGTCAAATCAGAGTATAATCCGATGTGAACTTGGCCGTTTTATGATTAAGGGTTATCGGACAGATGACCGATTTCAATATATAACTCTGCATCGTAGCGTCCGTGTCTGGACTGATTGCGGAAACAAAATGAAAAAGGATTTAAGAATTGTGCAGGTCACATTGGCCAAACAGCGCGATTACAAGCATAAAAGTGATATTTCCATGTTTACCTGTCAACATTGCGGCGCGACCATTTCTCTGACAGAGGGTGGCGTATGTAAGTATTGTGGCACTATGATGGATTATGATGCCTATGACTGGGTTATCATAGATTATAAATTTGTGAAATAAGGGATTGAAACACCTGTCTTTATCAAAGGCGGGTGTTTTTTATAAAAAATGAAACTTTTTTAATTTTTCGTGTGTTTTATATATAGAAACGTAAGATTTCAGATGAATCCAAAAGAAATAAATGAAAGAGGAGGATGTATTATATGTATCAGACACAACTGGAATATACATATGGTGAATATAGAAAAATGCAAACAAGGGTCTATGAGGCAAATATTATTCTTCAACTTATTGCAATAGCGGTTGCCACACCGTTAATCATACTTTTATTAAAAAATATAGGGAGTATAGCGCCTTATGCGGTGGCAATTATTGCCGGTGTTGTAATCATTAAGTATATTGTTCGACTTGTTGATAAAAAAGGGGAAGGCTGGAAATTAGGTTCCAAAGAGAATACGGACACTTATCAATACACGTTCTTCGAAGATCATTTCGAGGTAAAAACGGAGAGACGCACCTACAAGGTAAATTATCAGGATCTTTTAAAAATCATAGAAACGAAGACACATTTTTATTTAAAATATGAGAAATACGGCGCTTTTATCTTGAAAAAAGAAAATTGCGATAACGAATTAATTCAGTTCATTCGAAAATATAAGCGTTAAAACAGAAGGAGAAAGTAATATCAAATATCGAAAAAATATTTTATACATAAAAAGAAAGCACCGCTCGTATGGGCGGTGTTTTCGCGTTTATTCAATTGTTATGTCTTCTACGGAAATGCCCAGAGATGCAAGCTTAGCCAGCGTTACTTTGATTTGGTAATCAAGTTCTTTATTCTCGTGGTCTCCGTTTGCTTTTTTTATCTTTTGTAAATCGGTGTACTTATCGATTGTGATAATAACAAGTTCCTTGTCACTCATAGAATTGTTGTTCATCTTTCTGTCCCTCTAAGGTAAGAATAGCAGTGCTTAAAGGGAATTGTCTATGTGCAAAGTATACAAAAACGTTAGGATTGACTTCATAAGGATTTAATGCTATAACTGTATCAAACAAAGTGATACAGTTTGGGCGCGCGTATTTCATATTTAAAAGAGAATTTTAATGGAGAATGTGCTATGAAGAAAATCTTGTATTTTATATTAATATTGGTTTTTTCAATCAGTCTGGCAGGCTGTTCCAAAGATCCGTTTGAAACTGCGGAGAATTACAATCAATTTATCCGTACCTATATGTTTTCTGCAGCAGATACCAATGTTGTAAGTCGTATCGATGCGGAAAGAAGTGCAGATGATAATATTACAAGAGATATTATGGGGTCCAACCGGGAAGTGTGTCTGATAAACGATTGGGCAAGAATAGGAGTAGTAAGTGAAGGCACTATTTCATATAATGATTTTTACATTTATGATTATGAAAGCGGTGAGTTAGAACAGATACTTACGGATGGAGAAGTGCCGGATGATACCGTATATCGCGGGACAATCAGCAGAAATAATGAAGTAATTCTCATGGATTTGGAAAGTAATATAATTTATCTGTATGATTTTAACACACGAGAGTTGATTAGCAAGGATGGCACAGCACTGGATTTGCCGGAAGGTGTTGTTTTTGAAGGACCGCAGATGATTTTCTGCGATGAAAATTATTTTTATACTACCTTGCTCAAACACGAAGAGATATTATTGGTGTTTGATTATGATTTAAATCTGGTATCGGTGGAAGTGGCTGAAGATATGTGGAAGATTTATCCCCATTTGGACAATTTCTGCATGTTGACAGACGGCAGGGATGCTTTTTATCAGTATCTTCCGGAGAACGGATTAACGCCTATGGACTATGCCTTCAAATTATCTTGGGAGGAATTGCCGGATAATGTTCTTGTCTATCCCGGAGATGATGAATATGATTTCTACTATGTAAGTGAAATCATAAAAGATGAGAACGGAAATGTGATTGTTCCGTCCCATTTGATTGGAGTAAAAGATGGAGAGGGATATAAAGTAATTGATTTTGAAACTGTCGGATTGGTTGGGGAGTATGTACATTGGGTTGTATCGGACGGCAATGGAAATTATGTCGTGGAATATTTCAATATAGCTGATTTGGCGGAAGAATACTATTACTTTCAGGCATCTGAAGAGGCGGTCAGCTATTCTGCCGGTGAAGGAAAAGAAACCATACAAATAGCGGGATATATGATTCCGCCTAATTTAAATCAGACGGCGCTGGCGTTTAACAATACGTCGGAAGAATACTATATTGAATTGATTGAATATTGTGATAAATACGAAGATCCTAAGGATGCGTGGAATGCCCTGTATTTGGATGTGGCGGTAAATAAGGAAGCGGATGCCATTCTTTTGTATGGTATGGATAAAAGTGATTTGATTGAGAATGACGTTTTGCTGGATTTAAACGAGTACTTTGAAAGCGGACACGTAGTGACTGCCGATGATTTTGAACCTTTTATCTGGGAAAATATGCAAAATGAAAATGGTAAAATCTATTCGGTTTATCCGGAATTTTCTGTGGTAGGTTTTATGACAGAGGAAAACGTCGGTCTTGAGGGATTGTCTGATTATAGCAGTTTAACGGCGGATGGCAAAGTTTTGTTTGCCGATGGAGATGCCGAGGGTAATTTTATGCAACTGATGCGCTATTCCGGAGACAGATTTATTGACGAAGAAAATGGTGAACTGCATTTAGATGAAGAATTTGTAACACTTTTAGAGGTGATAAAAGAAGAAAACAGTACAAATGCTACGCCTGCAGACAGCAGTTTGGCAGTTATGGAGGGACGCGCAATCAGCATACAGGGCGATATCATGATGCCGTACTCCTATTTCTTTTATGAGTATCTGTTTGATAATGCATTTGTGTGCGACAGTTACGGGGCAGAGGGGCCTGTATTGGTTCCGAGTATGATGGAGTTTGGTATTACATCTTATTCAGACCAAAAGGAAGGAATGTATGCCTTTATGGATTATATTTTCGACGAAGAAATATATAGTCGATGGTTTGGTGAAACGGAACTGCCGGTATTGAAAGGTGCTTGGGAAGATTGGATGATTCGTCTTACAGCCACTGAAAATTATACGGACCGGTTTGGAAATCAGATTCTTGTAGGTTCTAATTCTTACGGAATGAACGGTGTGGTAATGGAAATCAGTAGTGTAAGTGAGGAAGAAGCGGCGCGGATGAAGGATATGATTGCATCTTCTAGATATGTCGAGCCTATGGATGAAGAGTATATGACAATCTTGAGTGAAGAGGTGCAATATTATCTGAGCGGGGAGCGGAATATCGAAGAAACCTGCGAAATGCTGGAGAATCGATTGAGTATTGCACTGGAAGAATGATTTTTATCTAAAGGAAATAAAGAAAAAAGGGAGTATTTGCTGTCAGCAATACTCCCTTTGTGATTAGGCGTTTTATTCTTCCTCTTTATAGATGGTGTATTCGAAATAATCTTCGGCACTTGTTACATAATCTCCAAGGTAGTTGGTGCTGTTAATCGGATCATAGAAATGGAGTATAGCGCGTACTTCAATGCTTTCGGGTAAAGTTTCGTAACCGTAACCACGGAATATAATGGGGGCATAACTGTTAGGAAATATAAATTGGTAATTTTCATCGCGATGATCCCGATCTTTCATCTCATCGCAGCAGTAATGAAGCTTTGTGCAATCCGCTATGTGAGATTCAATATACCCCATTTCTGTATAGTTGTAGTAACCGTCGCACTCCGTAAATTTTAATGTACTAGAGAGAGTAAAATTAGCATCATCACAGACAAGCTGACATTCCTCATAGGGGTAGCTTGGTACAGCATCAAAAGCAATGGGTTCATGGAAAGTTACGTTAAAACATGCTTTTTCTCCGGTTTCTCCGTTGTTCGGATTTTCCTGATTCATGAAAATCATAACAATGTCCGTATTTGTGATTTCTACAGGACCGCGGTCTTTTAAATCAGAAACAGGAATGCTGAATATAATTTCCTGCGAACCGGGTTGCAGGGGAGCAAACGGTACGCCTGCATTGGTAGACAGATGATTTACGCAAGCGTAGAATTGATTTAAAGAGAACTCTTTATCTGTCTTATTCGTAATATTTAATGTAAGGTCAATATTACCGTTCCCATTCGGAAATTCCGGATTCGGAACATAGGACGAACCTACGTATTCGACGGAAATAACATCGCTTTCATAAACATATTGGGTTTCGGGTTTTGAATTTTTAACCATAACTGTAATACCTCCTCCTATGAGTGCTAATAATGCAATACCTGCGGTAATTTTAAAAAATAAAGAATGTACAATTGCGGCCAAGCCGGTTTTCTTTGCCACTTCTTTGGCAGTTTTGGAAGCGGCTTTTTTCGTTGTATTCTTAAGTGCAGCACCGGATGCCGCCTTTGCAGCGGTGCTTCCGCCTGCGCTAAAAGCACTTAAAATGCCGGCAAGCACGTCGGGGACCACAAGACCTTCCGCCTGTGCCACAAAGAATGCGGTAAGGAAGGGAATTCCCGCAACGCAGTATAATTTTTCGCCGCTTTTCTTCTCGTAAGCAAGAACGCCTTCTTTGATTTTACTGCGGGCAACGCTTAGGCGGTAAGATACGGTGCCCTCGGGGCAATTCATACATTCGGCAATTTCCTGCTGGCTGAGACCGTCAAAATAGTACAGAACTACAGTCTGATACTGTGCCATAGAGAGTTTTTCACTCATAATATCCATTAAGATTTTACGCTTCGCCTGGTCTGTGATGTATTTTTCCGGCAAAGTAAGTTCATCATCACTCACCGGAATGTTATTCATCATTTCCTCGTCAAGGGGAAGCGGTTTCTTCTTGGCAAAATAGTCCCTGCACTTGTTGGCGGCAATCTGACTGATCCACTGGGGGAAACGTTCGGCCTCTTTGAGGGACGACAGATGCGTCATTGCAGAAAGATAGGTTTCCTGCATAAGGTCCAGGGCATCCTGTTCATTTTTGACAAAGCTGTAACAGGTAAAATAGACCTGCTTGGAAGTTAAGTGATAAAGTTCCTCAAAGGCCTCCATTTTGCCGCTAAGGACTTCATTCACTAAGTTTTCGGTTGTTTTCATTTCATTTTCCTCCGTTGTATTATTTGCGATTCTGTATATAAGACGGACCACAAAAGGAAAATCTTGGGTTTTTGCAAAAAAAATATAAAAATATGTTATAATTATAAAAATTCACTGTTACTATAAATATACAATTATAGTTTAGTTGTGTAAAGTATTTATTATTAGGGACGGTAAACAGTATTTTGCAACTTTTATCGGGGTTGTAAGGTGTTATTGATAAAGAAGTAAAGTATAAAAGGGGAGATTTATAAAATGGCAGCGAAATATATAGGCGAGTTCTTTTATCCGGTGGAATTGATGTACTTTGTTCAGAAAATGCGCGTAATCGGCCAAACCGGGCTTAAAATGCAGTATAAGAGCGAAAAGCCTGTACAGGGCGGTGCGGAAGTGAAACTGACCAAGGATATTACTATGGCTTCCTGGGGCGAAGATATTACGGTGACATTAATAGGTTTTCCGAATGGTACGAAAGTACAAATCAAATCGGAATGTATTATGCCTACCCAGTTGATTGATTGGGGCGAGAACGAGACCAATGTAAGAGAATTATTTAAGTATTTTGAGCATCAGATGCCGAGAAAGTCTATGCCGGAGCAGAAATAACGGATTGAAACACCTGTTTTTATCAAAGGCGGGTGTTTTTTATATAAAATGAAACCTTTTTAATTTTTCGTGTGTTTTATATGTAGAAACGTAAGATTTCAGATGAATCCAAAAGAAATAAATGAAAGAGGAGGATGTATTTTATGTATCAGACACAACTGGAATATACATATGGTGAGTATAGAAAAATGCAAAGAAGGGTCTATGAGGCAAATATTATTCTTCAGCTTATTGCAATAGCGGTTGCCACACCGTTAATCATACTTTTATTAAAAAACATAGGGAGTATAGCGCCTTATGCGGTGGCAATTATTGCCGGTGTTGTAATCATTAAGTATGTTGTTAAACTCGTTGACAGAAAAAGGGAAGGCTGGAAATTAGGTTCCAAAGAGAATACGGACACTTATCAATACACGTTCTTCGAAGATCATTTCGAGGTAAAAACGGAGAGACGCACCTACAAGGTAAATTATCACGATCTTTTAAAAATCATAGAAACGAAGACACATTTTTATTTAAAATATGAGAAATACGGCGCTTTTATCTTGAAAAAAGAAAATTGCGAAGACGAATTAATTCAGTTCATTCGAAAATATAAGCGTTAAAAGAAACAGGCACCACAATTCCGGAAAAGGAAGAAAGGCACCGCCCGCAGGGGCGGTGTTTTTATATTTATAGAATTCTTGATTGGGGATATATTTTTTATAGTATAATTGACCAAACACGCCCTTCATACGTGTTATAGGTGAAAGGAGGTCGGGAGTATGAAAGAGACATTGGCGCGGCCGGCCGATGATTTGGAATGGGTGATGGAAACCTACGGCAATATGCTTTTTCGATTGTGTCTTGTAATGCTTGGAAACAGTGCGGACGCAGAGGACGCCCTGCAGGAGACCATATTAAAATACTACCGTAAAGCCCCTGCTTTCACCGGTGAGGAGCATAGGAAGGCGTGGCTTCTTACGGTAGCGGGCAATCAGTGCAAGGACTTACTTCGCTTCCGGGCAAAGCACCCTTTGGCAAAAGATACGGATATTTATGAATATAAAAGCAGTGACGGTGAAAACAGCGGTATTTTAGAGGCGCTTATGACCCTGCCCGAGAAATTCAGGCTGGTGTTAATTCTCCATTATGTGGAAGAGTACCCGGTCAAAGACATTGCAAAGATGGTAGGCAAGACCCCTTCTGCCGTTAAAATGCGCCTGCAAAAGGGGCGGAAACTGCTTAAGGAAGTATATCGAAAGGAGTATATGTAGGATGGAAAGAACCCTTTTAAAAGAAGAGATAAAAGAAATTAAAATGCCTGACGAGATGAAGGCGAGAATACTGGAGAACTGCAGAAATGCAGGATTGGAAAAGGAGAATATTGATATGAAAATAATGGGCATAGAAGGTAAAGCAGCTATCGATAATAGTGTTGTTGAGAACAAAACAACTGAAAGAACGGTTCAAAATAAAACTCGTACTGCGAGAGCAAGAAAGTGGACCCGCATCGCTACGGTGGCGGCAGCAGTCGCTTTATGCTTGGGACTTGGCGGTGTTACGGTTATGGCCGGAAGCGGTAAGCTGGAAGGATTTTTTGCGGATGTAACCCGCTGGGATGGGGCAGTTGTGGGAATGACCTATGAGCAGGCTACCGAAGAGATTGAAGTGAGTGCAACGGTAAGCGGTGACAGTATCGTCGTGGACGCTGTTCTTTTAAAAGCAGGGGAGGCACCCTATGCATTTCTGGATAGCGTAGGCGTTCATGCATACTCAATTGTGAATGCGGAAGGAGAGACTCTAGTGGAAGGAACGTCCAATGAAAAAGCCGGTATTACAGATGGTATAGTGAGTTGTAAGCTACCTATGGACGAACTGGAAAGCGGAAACTATAAACTCATCATTACCGAATTTATTGGCAGTGCCAAGGCGGATCAGGATTTGCCGATTAAGGGATATTGGGTGTGTGAGTTTAGTTTATAATACCAGAGCTACGTTTGTTTGACACAGATGTAGCGGATTATGATAACAAAGCAAAAGACTGTGGCGTTTCAGCAACGTGTGCTAAATACCACAGTCTTTTTATATATTAATCAAACAGAATGCTTATTCGGTGGGCACCTCAACCGATGCCATTGTTTCCTCTACGGATACGATTTCCGGACCTGAGCCAAAAGCTTCCGAGTTATCGGCAACTTCCATGGGATCCGGGTATTCCTTGGGTTCTTCGTCTTCCCAAAGGGATTTATGTTCCTTCTGTTCTTCTAACCGCTGTCTCATCCTGCCGATGTTTTTGGCAGCCTGATACAGTTCATCATCGAATTCCATCAGTTTGCGTTCGTCGGAAGGGGGCACGATATCGCCTTTCATAATGCGGCGGGCGACTTCCATAATTTTACCCATATCTTCCATGCCTTCGGCCATTGCGTCACCCTGTTGCTTGGCAACTTCCATATTGGCAATCGCGGTATGTTGTTCCATCAACTTTTCCATATAGTCCTTGTACTGGGAATTCTTCTCGTCCAGCTTGTTGATGGTCAATTCCAAAGTAGCAGCCTCGTCGCCCCAGAGCGCCTGGCCGTTCGGATCTTTTTTAATCTGTTCGTCCAGCTTCTGTTTCTTCTCTGTCAGCAGATGAATTTGTTCGTTATATGATTTAATTTGGTAACTATAGGCAGACCGCACCTGTTCAATTTTCATATAATAATCCTTTCTGAAGCAGGGATAAAAGTACGCCATATAGTTCGGATTTGATTCCGATGAAAAAATACAGCCACTTGTAAAAGGAAACAAGCGGCACGAAAATAAAACAAATTTAAAATATTTATCCTGCTTCCGTGCGATAAATAAAAACTTCCTTGTTACGATATATATCGGATAAAAGTGGTTGTTTGTTAACCCCGGACGAAAGGATTATAAAAAGAATGTAATAAATCCGGAATAAACCATTTGACGATGGTTAAAGAAAAACATATCATTAAAAAGAAGTGAGTAAATTTAATTTAGAGTGTAGAAAATATGATTTGCGAATTACATTATGACAATACAAATACATATACTATTTCCGGCGAGAAGGGGTTGTTGATGTTTGACACCGGCTGGGCGGGCACTTTTATGAAAATGTGCAAAGCCTTGGGAGAGCAGGGGATGAAATTGCAGGATATAAAATATCTGTTGATTTCCCACTTTCACCCGGACCATATGGGACTTGCGGGGGAGCTTGCAAAGCAGGGTGTGACTGTGATTGTGATGGAGAACCAGAGCGACTATGTTCATTCTTCCGACCATATTTTTGAGAGGGACCAAAGATTTGATTATCAACCGGTAGATGATAAAAAGACAAGGCTAGTGACCTTTGAAGAGAGTAGGGATTTTCTGCAGGAATTGGGTATAGGGGGCAGTATCATTCCGACCCCGGGACACAGTGACGACAGTATTTCCCTGATGCTGGATTCCGGCGATTTTTTCGTGGGAGATTTATACCCTTTGTATGAGTTGGAGGCCCACGAAGAGCCGGAGGTTCAGGAGAGCTGGAAACGTATTCTTGCCATGAAGCCAAAGCGGATTTTTTACGGGCATGCAAAGACTGCAGTGTTGGAGTGTTCAGAGGTGGTGCAAGCCGGGAGCACTCAAAAGAACGCTGAGCTTTATGCTACCGTGAAGAAGATTATGCATCTCATAGATAAGGGCGCAAACATTGATAAAATTGCGTCCAAGCTTAAGTTAGACAAAGATTTCGTAAGCGACGTCTGCAGAATGTATCTTACCCACCGAAATGTCGGAGTACAGGGGATTCTGGACCGCATGGAGATTAAGGGAAAATAACCGAATGCTAAGAAGTTATTTTATATAAAAGATTTGTAAGAATAGAATAAAGGACAGAGAACGAAACATATATGAAGATTTTACTTATCGGTATCAATGCCAAATACATACATTCCAATCCGGCAATTTACAGTCTGCGGGCTTGTGCCGGAGCATATAAAAGTGCTGTGGAAATCGCGGAATACACCATCAATCAGCGTATAGAGGATATTCGCAGGGATATTTATCAGCGCAAACCTAATGTGATTGCGATTTCCTGCTATATCTGGAATTGGGCGATGGTTTCTGCACTCCTGCCTGACTTGGCGAAGTTAATGCCCGGCGTGCCCATTTGGCTTGGTGGCCCTGAAGTAAGTTACCGTGCAGAGGACATATTGGCGGAATTTCCACAGGTTACAGGCATTATGTCGGGAGAAGGCGAATATACTTTTTATAAACTGGCAGAGTTTTATTGTGAGGGATATTCTGACGCGGGCATAGAATTACAAAACATCCCCGGCATTGTTACCCGTGACTTTAATACCGGCGCACCGCAGGTCTTAGACCTTGCGGACATTCCATTTTGGTATGCTGACGGAGACCTGTTAAAAGAGGAATTTCAGAACCGTATCGTCTACTACGAGACTTCCCGCGGGTGCCCTTTTCGTTGTTCCTATTGCCTGTCTTCCATCGATAAAAGCGTACGCTTTCGTCCGATGGATATGGTTAAAAGGGAATTGGACTTCTTCCTTGAGAATAAAGTGCCCCAGGTAAAATTCATCGACCGCACTTTTAACTGCAAACACAGCCACGCCATGGAGATATGGCAGTACATACATGAACAAGATAACGGCATTACCAACTTCCATTTTGAGATTGCAGCGGATATTATTACGGCAGAGGAGTTGGAGCTTTTATCCAAATTAAGGCCCGGACAGGTACAGTTGGAAATCGGCGTGCAGACCACCAACGGACAGACTTTGGAGGAAATCCGTCGCGTCACGGATATGGATAAGTTAAAGGTCAATGTGGCGCAGTTACGAGAGTTTCGCAATATCCATTTACATCTGGATTTGATTGTGGGACTGCCCTTTGAGGACAAGGCCTCTTTTATCAATTCATTTAATGAAGTATACGCAATGAAGCCGGATGATTTGCAGCTTGGCTTCTTAAAAGTGTTGTCGGGTTCTTACATCGGCGAGAAGACCGAAGAGTACGGCATTGTTTACGAGAGCAATCCGCCCTATGAGGTATTATCTACCAATTGGATTTCCTATGAAGATGTGATAGGATTGAAACGCGTGGAAGAGATGTTGGAGATTTACCACAACAGCGGTCAGTTTGTAAATACCATCGCATTTTTGAAGGAGCAGTTTGTATCGTCCTTTGCTTTGTATGAGGCGCTAGCGGACTTTTATGAACGAAAAGGATTCTTTGTACAAGCGCCCGGCCGGAGTTATCGCTATGAAGTTTTGCTGGATTTTGCCCGCGAAACGGATGGTGCAAACGAAGAAGTCTATAGGGAATTGTTGACTTACGATTTATATCTGCGTGAGAAATTAAAGAGCCGTCCTACCTTTTCGCAGGACCGTAAATTGCAGGAAGATTTGGTTTGGAACTTTTATAAAAATGAAGAGAGTGAGCCGGCGCTTTTAAAAGATTATGTGCAGTACACTGCAAAACAGATGATGCATCTTACGCACTTGGAGTACTTCCGCTATCCAGTTTGGGATATGAGGGACTGGGACGGAGAGGTAAACGCGGAATATGTAGGTGCAGTCTTCTTTGATTACCGGAAGCGCAATCCGATTACGGGCGATGCGGGAGTTACCGTTACGTGCGACACGTAGCGAGAGCGTGCCCGCAAGGAATCGTTTTGCATACTTTAAACAGTATTTTTACCCGTCTAAAATCAGACAAACCTAAGGATAAACGAAAGGAACAATATGACACAAAAAGAACGAATCCAGGCGATTCTTGACCGCTTGGACGGAGAGTACGGAACCGAATACAGATGTTATTTAGATCACGAGAACGCATGGCAGCTTTTGATTGCTACGATTCTCAGTGCCCAGTGCACCGATGCGAGGGTTAATATCGTAACTAAGGATTTGTTTGTAAAATACCCAAGCGTGGAAGCTTTTGCCAAAGCGGATGTGAAAGAGTTGGAGAAGGATATCCATTCCACAGGGTTTTATCATAATAAGGCCGTAAATATCATCGGTTGTTGTAAAAGACTGATGGAGGTACACGGCGGCGAAGTGCCGTCAGGCCTTGAGGAATTAACCGCCCTGCCCGGCGTGGGAAGAAAGACGGCAAACGTAATCCGCGGAAACATTTTTAACGAGCCGAGCGTGGTAGTGGATACCCATGTAAAAAGAATCAGCAAGAAACTTGGCATCACCAAAGAAGAAGATCCTACGAAAGTTGAATTCGATTTGATGAAAAAACTTCCGAAGGATCATTGGATTCTGTATAACATACACATTATTCAATTGGGACGTACCATATGCAAGGCACCTAATCCAAAATGTCAAGAATGCTTTCTTCAGGATCTGTGTCCTCAGTACGCAAAGACTTCAAAAAGCGCAAAATAGGCTTCTGTGTAAGCCCGGGTAAAAGACTGGCAGCGCTGATTAAGTAATCAAGCTTGCTTTCTTCGCCGTTGTCGCAGTAAATACGGGCCAGCATTTTATAAGTGCCGATGTTATCGCTTTGAATGGATACTGCAAATTCCAGTAATTCACGGGCGGTATCGATATTGCCTTTTTCGTAGTGATAATCACTTAATGTCTGTAAAACACGCAGAAGGCTAATGTAATTCTGATCATATTCCGATAGAATATCCAGGTTAGACGCGCCGTATTTTAATTTCAGGTCGGTGTTGGTAATATGGGACAGATTTACGATTTTATTCTGTTTTAAATGTTGCAATAGTTTAGAGCAGTCTTCCAACTCAATGGGCAGGGGAGAAGGAAGCGCGGCATAAACACTTTCCGGAATTTCGATGTAATTTAATCCGTCAAGGGATTTGGCGCGGGTGTTATTTGCTTGGTTTTCTTTATTCCAGAAAGAATCCAGTATTTTTTTATCCTTTTTATTATGTTTGCGAATTTCGTATATAAGCCAGATGCAGAATACGATAACACTTGCAAAAATAGGGAACTTCATTTATAATATCCTTTCAGTATGATGATTAGCGTGGGGGAGTGTACCTATAGAATAACATAGAAACACAAGCCCTAAAGGAGCAGATTTAATATATCAGGAGGGTTTCGTTATGATGAATCTTCACAGTAAAAAAGCAAAGAAAATCATATCTACCGTCATTATTATTTTTCTTGTGATTGCAATGATTTTACCTATGTTAATGTATGCATTCCAGTAAAATATGCGAATAAGGCGACAAACCTTATATAGAATAATTATAAAATATTTTATATGATTTTTCAACGTAAAACGGGTTACAGAGTAAGTATTTGGGATAGGCAAAAAAGAAAGGGAACTATGAAAAAATTTTTAAAGTTCACGACAATTACATTAATGACTGCACTTCTTGTTTGCGGAAGTTCTCTTTTGGTAAAAGCAGAAGAGACAACGCAGATGAAAAAAGGTGTATATATCGAAGATATTGATGTCTCCGGTATGACGGCGGAAGAAGCGCAGGCGGCGGTAGAGAACTATGTTGCCGAAATCAGCGGAACGCCCGTTATTCTTCGTGCGGCTCAAGGAAATGAGATTGAAGTTTCTGCAGCGGATTTTGGTATGAAATGGAGCAACACTGATATAGTGGAGGATGCTCTTGCCATCGGAACCAAGGGAAATCCTATTGCCCGTTATAAAGAATTAAAAGATTTGGAAAATAATGGCGTAACCTACCATTTGGAATATACCTTTGATGACGCAATGGTGGCTCAGGTCATTCAGGAGAAGTGTGCGGAATTTGACCAGCACGCCCAGAATGCCACAATGGAACGCGTAAATGGTGAATTCGTCATTCACGAAGAAGTTGTAGGCGCAGTTGTGGACGAAGAAGCATCTGTTGAGGCCATTAAGAAGACTTTATCCTCTGCGGAGAATATTACAGAGGAAGGATTTAAAATTGATTTGGTAGCAAAAGTGGAAGAGCCGGTAGGAACATCGGAAGATTTATTGCAGGTAAATGATTTATTAGGTACTTTTACCACAAGTTTTTCTTCTTCCGGAAAGGCGAGAAGCGCCAACGTAGCAAATGGTGCTGCATTGATTAACGGTTCTGTTATTTATCCCGGCGAAGAATATTCATTTTATGATAATGTAAAACCGTTTACCTATGATAACGGCTATTTTATGGCAGGTTCATATCTTAGCGGTATGGTTGTTGACAGTATGGGCGGCGGTATTTGCCAGGTGTCCACGACACTTTACAATGCTGTGCTTATGGCAGAACTTGAAGTCACAGAGCGTCACAATCACTCTATGATTGTAACTTATACACAGGTATCGGGAGATGCTGCGATTTCAGAATCAGCAGGTAAAGACTTCCGTTTTGTAAATAACACGGATTATCCTATCTATATCGAAGGCTACACAAGTGAAGATAAGAAGATTACGTTCAACATTTACGGTGTAGAAACAAGAGATGAGAATCGTACAATCGAATATGTAAACGAGATTTTACAGGTGATTCAGCCTGATTACGAAAGAGTTGTTGCAGATGCAGGACAAGGGATTGGTTATGTCAAAGTGCAGTCTGCCCATGTAGGTTATAAGGCTCAGCTTTGGAAAGTGGTTTATGTGGACGGCGTAGAAGTATCCAGAGAGCAGGTAAACTCAAGTTCCTATTCCATGTCGCCGAGAACAGCCATCGTAGGTGTGGCTACGGCAAATCCTCAGCGTCAGGCAGAGATTCTGGCGGCTTGCGGAACCAATAACATTGAACATGTCAGAGGTGTGGCAGCAGTGCTTTATGCGCAGGAAGTTGCTGAAATGTCAGGATCGGCGCAATAAGAATACAGTGTCAATAAACCCGTAGAACGGAGAGTACGCCGGAACAGTTCGAAACCGAAGTGCAAAGGCGGGAAAAAATTATGAAAATTGGTAAAGTATCCGAGAATGTTTTAAAAAGAACCATTCTCAAAGGGATTAAAAATACAAGAGAAGAAGTATTAATCGGCGCAGCTCTAGGGGAGGACTGCGCCGTTTTACAATTAAAAGAAGATGAAGTGTACGTTACAACCACTGATCCGATTACGGGGACTGCAACGGACATCGGCCGTCTGGCGGTTAACGTGGCAGTAAATGACTTGGCAGCAGAAGGGGCGGAACCTATCGGTCTTTTGTGTACGGCACTTTTACCGGAGAATTACAAGGAATCCCGGTTGAAAATTATAATGGAACAATATAAAGAAGCTTGTGCTTCGTTAGGAATCCAGCCCTTGGGCGGCCATACGGAGCTTACAACCGCGGTAAACAGACCGGTACTGAATATAACTGCTGTGGGTAAGGCCAAGAAAGGCGCATTAACGCCTACAAGCAATGCAAAACCGGGTATGGATATTATCGTAACCAAATGGGTAGGTCTGGAAGGAACTTCCATTCTTGCCAAAGAAAAGGAAGCGGAGCTTCTTACAAGATATCCCAGACCGTTGATTGAAGAAGCCAAGGGCTTTGATACATTTTTGTCCGTATTGCCGGAGGCAAGAATTGCAGTAAACAACGGAGCCGCAGCAATGCACGATATCACCGAGGGCGGTGTGTTCGGCGCACTTTGGGAGTTGGCGCAAAGCGCCGGCGTAGGCGTAGAAGTGGATTTGAAAAAAATCCCCATTCGTCAGGAGACTGTGGAGGTTTGCGAGTTTTTTGACTTGAATCCCTATTGCCTGATTTCATCGGGAGCCATGTTAATCGTCGCCGAGAACGGTTACGACTGTGCGAAGGCGATAGAAGAAGCCGGAATTCCTGCAGTGGTAATCGGTAAAACAACAGATAATAACGATAAGGCGGTGCTGAATGAGGGAGAGAAACGCTTCCTTGAGGCACCTAAGCCGGACGAATTATATAAGGTATTGTAATGATTTTATTTCCGGATGTGAGGGCGTATAAAATGACTTTTTTATTGTCTTAACAGGATAAAGTCGTTATAATGAAATTTGAAAATCAGTATATTTGATAATAAACAGAGATTTTATAATCTCGGATTGGAGAAATATATGCGTGAACAGATTTTAAAAATGATCGAAAAAAACAGCAGAATCGACTTAAAAGAACTTGCCATTATGCTTGGAATGAGTGAAGTGGATTTAATGAATGAAATCGCAAGAATGGAAGAAGAGAAGATTATCTGCGGATATCATACTTTGATTGACTGGGAGAAGACTTCCGTTGAGAAGGTAAGTGCTTTGATTGAAGTGCGCGTAACCCCTCAGAGGGGCCAGGGATTTGACCATATTGCAGAGAGAATTTACAATTATCCCGAAGTAAATGCAGTATATCTTTTATCGGGGGCATATGACTTGTTAATCACTTTGGAAGGCAAGTCTTTGAAGGAAGTTTCAAGCTTTGTATCCGACAAGCTTTCTACTTTGGACAGCGTTTTAAGTACTGCTACACATTTTATCTTAAAGAAATACAAAGACCATGGCACCATTATGGCAAATAACGATGAAAGGTTAAAAATGACACCATGAGAAATCCGCTTTCAGACAAAATTGTCGACGTAAAACCTTCGGGCATCCGTAAGTTTTTCGACATCGTAAGTGAAATGCCGGATGCAATTTCCTTAGGTGTTGGTGAGCCCGATTTTGATACGCCCTGGCACATTCGTGATGAGGGTATCTATTCCCTTGAAAAGGGTAAAACCTTTTATACCTCTAATGCAGGTTTAAAAGAATTAAGATGTGAAATCAGTAATTACATAATGCGTAAGCAGGGAATCAAATATGATCCCATTAACGAAATTCTTGTAACCGTAGGAGGTTCCGAGGCGATTGACGTTGCCCTTCGTTGTATGGTGAATCCGGGAGATGAGGTAATCATTCCCCAGCCTTGCTATGTATCTTACGAGCCCTGCGCGGTTATGGCTGACGCAGTGCCTGTAATCATTAATTTAAAGCACGAGAATGAGTTCCGTCTGACAGCAGAGGAATTGGAAGCTGCCATTACGGATAAAACGAAGATTTTAATCCTTGCATTTCCGAACAACCCTACGGGAGCCATTATGGAAAAAAAGGATTTAGAGGCAATTGCGGAAGTGATTATTAAGCATGACCTCTATGTTATTTCTGATGAAATTTATTCGGAATTAAGTTACAATGAGGCCCATGTATCCATCGCAACCCTGCCCGGTATGCGTGAGAGAACCATTATGATTAACGGTTTCTCCAAGGCATATGCCATGACAGGCTGGCGTCTCGGATACGCCTGCGGTCCTGAGCTTATTATGAAGCAGATGACCAAACTTCATCAGTTTGCAATTATGTGTGCACCCACAACCAGCCAGTATGCTGCAGTGGAGGCGTTAAAGCATGGTGACGGTGATGTGGCTGAAATGCGTGAATCTTACAATCAGCGTCGCAGATTCCTGATGTATCAGTTTAGAGAGATGGGATTGGAATGCTTCGAGCCTTATGGCGCATTTTATGTATTTCCCTGTATTAAGGAATTCGGTATGACCAGTGAGGATTTTGCAATGCGCTTCCTGGAAGAAGAGAAGGTTGCGGTTGTACCCGGTACGGCTTTCGGTGACTGTGGCGAAGGATTTTTACGAATTTCTTATGCATATTCCATTGATGACTTGAAAGTTGCTTTGAATCGAATGAAGAGATTCATTGCAAGACTACGTGAAGAGCAGAGTAAATAAATCCAATTTGAAGATTTTAGTATAAAGATGCGGTGCCGATTATTTTATATTCCAACAGAACGCGCTTGCGCTCGGTTGAATACGTAGCAGTACTTCAAATTGGATTTATTTGAATTGTGTGTTTTTGAAAAAGCGCAACTTTAACGGAGGAAATAAGATGCATATCGTTTTATATCAGCCCGAAATTGCGGGAAATACCGGAAATATCGGACGAACCTGTGTGGCAACCAATACAGTGCTTCATTTGATCGAGCCCTTGGGATTTCGTTTGAATGAGAAGGAAATCAAGCGTGCGGGCATGGATTATTGGGAGCATTTGGACGTCAGAAGATATATTAACTTCGAGGAATTCCTGGAGAAGAATCCCAATGCCAAGATTTACATGGCGACTACAAAGGCCCATCATTGTTATACGGAAGTGGAGTACGGACCGGATGACTATATTATGTTTGGCAAGGAAAGTGCCGGAATTCCGGAAGAAATTCTTGTGGATTATGAGGATACCTGTATTCGTATTCCTATGTTGGATAAAATTCGTTCTCTGAACTTATCCAACTCGGTAAGCATTGTTCTTTATGAGGCACTCAGACAGAATAATTTCGCCCAGATGAAGTTGGAAGGCGAGTTGCATAGACTCAGCTGGAAAGAGTAGGGTGACGCATAGGTGTACTCTTGCTGTGGAAATATAGTTTTATAGTGTAAAAGGAGGATAAAATGGGCGGACAGGAAATGAAAAATACTACGGAAGGCACCGTGGAACAGCCGGTAGAACAGTCAGTACAGCAGTTTACAAATGAAAGTGCAAATATATCCAAGGAAACCAATACGGCGAAAACCGTATGGATGGTCGTGATGATTGTTTCTTTTGTATTGTCGTTTATTCTTTTTGTAATGGGTATAATCGGTATATTTGTAAGTCTCGGTTTGCTGATTCTTCCCTTTGTGGGAATTTTTGGCATCATTTTCACGATTTTTTGTTTTGTGGGTGCGATTTTATTCCTTGGACTCGGAATCGGATCGATTTTTGGTGTAATTAACAGTGGAAAGAAAGAGATATAAGCGACTGAAATGCCCTTGCCCCCTTGAATTTTGGCATAAAATAGGATATAATTGTCCCGTTACGTATTAAAATTAACAATCGGAGGTAAATAAAATGTTAGTTTCAGCAAAAGAAATGCTTCAGAAAGCAAAAGCTGGTCACTATGCTGTTGGACAGTTCAACATCAACAACTTAGAGTGGACAAAGTCTATCCTTTTAACAGCACAGGAATGCCAGTCACCCGTTATCCTTGGTGTATCTGAGGGTGCAGGTAAGTACATGACAGGTTACAAGACTGTTGTAGGTATGGTTAACGGTATGATCGAAGAATTAGGAATCACAGTTCCCGTAGCTCTTCACCTTGACCATGGTAGTTTCGAACACTGCTATAAGTGTATCGAAGCCGGTTTCTCATCAGTTATGTTCGATGGTTCACACTATCCTATCGAAGAAAACATCGCTAAAACAAAGCAGTTGGTTGCTGACTGTGCAGCTAAGGGAATCTCTCTTGAAGCTGAAGTTGGTTCAATCGGTGGTGAAGAAGACGGTGTTGTAGGTGCCGGTGAATGTGCAGATCCTAACGAATGTAAGATGATCGCTGACCTTGGTATCGACTTCCTTGCAGCTGGTATCGGTAACATCCACGGAAAATATCCTGCAAACTGGAAGGGATTAAGCTTCGAAACTCTTGATGCTATCCAGCAGTTAACAGGTGATATGCCTCTCGTTCTTCACGGTGGTACAGGTATCCCCGCTGATATGATTAAGAAGGCAATTGACCTTGGTGTATCTAAGATCAACGTTAATACAGAATGCCAGTTAGCATTCGCTGATGCTACACGTAAGTACATCGAAGCTGGTAAGGACTTAGAAGGTAAGGGATTTGACCCTCGTAAGTTACTTGCTCCCGGTGCAGAAGCTATCAAGGCTACTGTTAAGGAAAAGATGGAATTATTCGGTTCTGTAGGCAAGGCTTAAGAAATAAAGAATATGACCTTATAAAAGGGAGGATGCCCGGTAACGATATGTTACCGGGCATTCATTTTTTGAAAAAGTTATCGGGGTGTTTTTTGTTATCTATACGAATCGTATCTTGTTATCTTGATTGTAAGTATAGAAAACATTTTTTGCAAAAAGATGTTATGTAAATCAATATTCTGTAAAATAAATATGAATGAATTATGAATGGTTATTCTTTTATTGGTATATATAAAAACTGTGCAGATTATTTTGTATCCGCACAGTTTTTGCTATATCTGTAATATCGATAAAAAAATATCTATTAACAATGATTCGGTTCGGGATATTCTACACCGAATGTATCTACGGTTACACTCTTCATCACCTGAGGAGTTAAGGGCTTGTCTGAATAATCGGTATCCACTTCTGCGATTGCATTCACAACTTCCATACCTTCAATTACCTTACCGAATGCTGCGTAAGCGCCATCCAAGTGAGGAGCGTCCTTGTGCATTAAGAAGAACTGGCTTCCTGCAGAATTGGGGAACATTGAGCGTGCCATAGAAAGTACGCCGGGTGTATGTTTTAAGTTGTTCTCAAAACCGTTCTGTGAGAATTCTCCCTTAATATGATAGCCGGGTCCGCCTGTACCTGTGCCTTGGGGGCATCCGCCCTGAATCATAAAACCATAGATTACTCTGTGGAAGGTAAGTCCGTCATAGAACTTCTTATTAATCAAAGAAATAAAATTGTTTACGGATTCCGGTGCAATTTCAGGATAAAGTTCAGCCTTAATTACGGAATCGTCAGCCATAGTAATTGTTACAATAGGATTCTGTGCCATTTTGTATAATTCCTTTCTAAAATATGCTACAATGATTCTACCATAATCCACGGAGGGATAAAAGTGATAATCCATAAAAAACCCGAAAAAATCATATTAGACTTGCTATATACGCCCGAGCCGGAAATGATTTGTGAGCAAATCGGCCGTACGGGGCTGCCCTGTTTATGTATCGAGAGAGGCGTAGATAAAGAGAACACACATACAGAGAACTGCTTTCAGAATAATACTCTTATAGGTGACCAATTATCGGCAGAAGATTTGAAAAATGCTTTGGTAATTACCGATTCAGCCCAAAACGCGTGGGAGTATAAAACTCAAAACCTTGCCGTTTTGGTTTATTTGCATAAAGACAATAAAGAACAGATTTTTACGAAGAACCGCTATTTTATTGAGGGGTTTGAAGACGCAGATGCCACATATTTTATAAGGATTTATCAGAGAGAGAAGAATATACCCTGGATGATTGGCGAAACCGAGCATTTGGTAGTTCGCGAAATGACGCCGGAGGATACGGATGCGTTGTATCAGTTGTATGAGGATAAGTCTGTTGTGGAATTTATGGAGGATTTGCCGGCGAATAAAGATGAGGAACAAGAGTACATTGCGGACTATATCGATAAGGTATACAGCTTCTTAGGTTTTGGAATGTGGCTTGTACAGTTAAAAGAAACGGGGGAAATCATCGGCAGGGTAGGATTTCAGAATTATGAAGAAGAGGACCTGGTGGAACTTGGGTTTATGATTGTTCCGAAGCACCAGCACAAAGGTTATGCTTATGAAGCTTGCGAGGCGGCAATTGAGTATATGAAAGAAGAGTTCCCGGAGTATCGCTTGATGGCACGCTGTAAAGGTGAGAATACAAGGGCTATAAGGTTGTGTAAAAAATTGAAATTGGATTACTTTTTATCTGTTTAATAAGGTTCTCTAAGTATTGAGATAAGTCGAATTAATGTGTATAATGTAAAATAGAAAAATAGGCAAAGGATTCTCTAAAAATGTTATTTAATTCTTTCGATTTTCTTGTGTTTTTTCCAATAGTAGTATTGTTATTTTATGTTATCCCGAAAAAAACAAGATATATTTGGTTATTAATTTGCAGTTATTATTTTTATATGAGCTGGAATGCAAAATATGCGATATTAATTGCAGCATCAACGTTAATTACTTGGCTGGCAGGGCTGTTAATTTCAAAGTATAAGAATGTACGGGTTAAAAAAGGAATTGTCGCAGCCGGTTTGATTTGTAATCTGGGCATTTTGTTTGTGTTCAAATATTTAGACTTTGCAATTTTAAACATAAATAAAGTTCTGTCTTTTGCGAATTTAGAGCTTGTAAATAACCCTTTTGATATAGTACTTCCGGTGGGTATTTCATTTTATACTTTCCAGGCATTGGGATACACAATTGATGTATACAGAGGAAAGGTGAAGGCTGAGAAAAATCCCTTACGCTATGCATTATTCGTATCGTTTTTTCCGCAATTGGTAGCAGGTCCTATTGAGAGAAGCGGAAATCTTTTAAAACAATTAAAGAAAATAGACTCGGAAAAAATGTGGAATTACAATAATGCTGTAGAAGGAGTTATTTTAATCCTTTGGGGACTCTTTCTTAAGATGGTAATTGCGGATCGAATTTCTATTTTTGTAAATGAGGTTTTCTTAAATATATACGCATACGGAACAATCGAATTAGTGCTGGGAGTGATTGCCTTCTCGATACAGATATATTGTGATTTCAGCGGATATTCAACTATCGCAATCGGAGCGGCAAAAGTGTTGGGATTTGAATTGACGGAAAACTTTAATGTTCCTTATTTTTCTACCGGAATAAAAGAGTTTTGGAGAAGGTGGCATATTTCATTAAGTACGTGGTTTAAAGATTATTTATATATTCCTTTAGGCGGCAACAGATGTTCAAAAATTAGAAACTATTTTAATTTAATGGTTACGTTTCTGGTAAGCGGATTATGGCATGGCGCCGCATGGACTTTTGTGGTCTGGGGCGGTTTGCATGGATTATATCAAATACTGGAAGATTTTTTAAAACCCGTGGGGGAAAAGTTAACCAAAGTACTGAAAGTAAATACGCAGGTGTTTAGTTATAAGTTAGGGCAAATACTTATTACGTTTGGATTAACATCTTTTGCCTGGATTTTTTTCAGAGCAGAGAGCATAGATCAGGCATTCTATTATATAAATCGAATGTTTACGAAATGGAATCCCTGGGTAATATTCGATCAAAGCTTATACACGTTGGGTTTGGATGTTATTGAAATGAATGTTTTAATCATTGCCGTTGTATGCTTGGTTTTGGTTGATATTATGAAATATAAAAAGGATATATCAATTTCACAATTTTTAATGAAACAAAACTTATGGTTTCGGTGGGCTGTTATGTTATTTTTGATTTTGGCAGTTCTGGTATACGGAAAATACGGGGTTGATTTTGATTCATCAAAATTTATATATTTTGATTTCTAAAATATGAGGATACACAATGAAAAAAGTGATAAAAGTAATAGCATTTTTGCTTATTACGGTAATAAGTATAACTTATATATATGGCGTTTTATCATGGAAGGATACTACCGGAGAATATCTTTCTGCAACACAGCAATTATATGCAACAGAGGATGATTTAATAGATGTTGTTTTTATGGGAAGCAGTCATTGCTACTGCGGAATTAATCCTTCCGTGTTGTGGGAAACCTACGGAATAAGTGCTTTTGATATGTCGGTGTCCGGTCAGGATAAAAACTCTACATATTATTCGTTGAAGGAAGTTTTAAAAACGCAATCTCCGAAAGTAGTGTGCATTGATTTATGGGGTATATTTTATGAAGAACATTTGGTGGAGAGTAATGTATACCGCAATATGCTTGCAATGAAAACTTCTTCTAACTCCATTGACTTAGTACAAAGTTATGTGGATGAAGAAGAGAGGATGGATTACTATTTGCGTTGGCCGATTATTCATACAAGATATCGTGAACTTACGGAGTATGATTTTTTACAATATGAACTAAGTATCTATGGGCGCGGATTTAATGCAAGTTTTAAAAGAAATCCTGCGCCACCGATAGATTGCAGTGTAAAAGAAAGCAGTGCTATTGGAGAAGAAAATAAAAAATGGATTGATGATTTAAAGCAATTATCTGAAGAAGAAGATTTTGAATTGATTATGTTTTTTGCACCTACTTCCTTAAATGCAAGAGATCAGAAAGTATTAAACGGTGTCGCAGATTATCTTGATGAGCAAGAGATTGCTTTTGTGAATTTTAATTATCTGGTTGAAGAAACCGGTTTGGATGTAAATGCGGATTTTTCTGACAATACACATTTGAATACTTATGGCGCTGAAAAAATTACTTCTTATTTTGGAGAATATCTTGTTGAAAATTATGAATTTACGGATCACAGAGGTGATGAACAATATTATTTATGGGATGAATGTTCAAGCTATCTTGAGCATAAAGCTTTTGAGAATGAACTTCAGAATAAGATGGAATTGGAAGAATATTTGGATAAAATAGCAGAGTTTGAAGATTTGACGGTAGTGATTTCTTTGGACGGTAACTACCAGGATTCTACATTAAATTTGAAGGCAGTTACGGATAGCTTTGGAATTTCAGAGCCTGAGTACTATCTTGGAGGAAAATGGATATATGAAAACGGAAATATAATCTATTATATGAACAATGGAGTTGCCGAGCAATATACGTATGAGTTAAGTGAAACACAGACCTTACGGTTGTGGAATGTATCGGGGAGTTTACATCAGATTGCAATAGATGGAGAGCCGATGAGCAGTGTATACAATGGGTTATCCGTCGTTGTATATGATAAGTATATGAATAGGGTTATTGATAAAAGAGGATATTTTTAGAATCAGATAAAAAAGTGTGTAAAAGCGGAGGTATGATTATGGTTTTTAAATGTAAAATGTGTGATGCGTCCCTGAATATCCAGGAGGGAGATAAAATTACCACTTGCGAGTACTGCGGCACCACCCAGACGGTGCCCCGGATTAACAGCGAGCGCGTGGCAAATCTTTATAACCGCGCGGACCATTACCGTAAAAATAACGAATTTGACAAGGCGTTGGCGTTGTATGAGGAGATTCTTAATGAGTGCCCTACAGATGCGGAGGCATATTGGTCCATTATTCTTTGCCAGTACGGTATTGAGTACGTGGAAGAGGGCGGAAAGCGTATTCCTACCGTAAACCGAATGCAGCTTACGTCTATTTTTGATGACCAAAATTACAAGGCGGCGTTGAAATACGCAGAGTCTGAGCAGAGTGCAGTATATCAGGCGGAAGCTAATGCGATTAATGAAATCCAGAAGGAGATTTTGGCGATTTCCAAAACGGAAGAGCCTTTTGATATTTTTATCTGCTACAAGGAGACGGATGAGCGCGGAAGAAGAACCATGGACAGCGTTCTGGCAACGGATATTTATGACAAGCTGACAGATGCCGGCTACAAAGTATTCTTTGCACGAGTGACTTTGGATGATAAGTTTGGAGTGGCATACGAGCCCTACATATTTGCAGCATTACAGTCTTCCAAGATTATGATTGCCATCGGTACCAAGCCGGAGTATTTCAATGCGGTGTGGGTGCGTAACGAGTGGAGCCGTTATCTTGGTATGATTAAAAAAGGTGCCAAGAAGACCTTAATTCCTGCGTACAAGGATATGGATCCTTACGCAATGCCGGAAGAGTTTGCGCATTTGCAGGCAATTAATATGGGTGAGCTTGGTTTCCACCAGGATTTATTACACGGTATCCGTAAAATTCTCGGCGCACAAAGCCCTGTTGCCAAGGCCGGAGCAGCCAAAGGTAATGTAAGCGTTGACGGCCTTGTGGAGAGAGCTTTTATCTACTTGGAGAGCGAGGATTGGGACTTTGCCGACGAATGCCTGGAAATGGTATTAAACAACGACCCGAGAAAGGCGGAAGCATATCTTGGTAAGCTTTTGATTTCGTTAAAGATTCCCCGTAAAGAAAGTCTCGGTACTGCGCCGATAAGTTTCGAAAATGATGCGAATTACCAGCGCGTTCTTCGTTTCGGTGATGAAGAACTGAGGAAATTCGTGCAGGATGCCCTTGAACTGGTAAAAGAAAACGAACACGAGACAAAGTATCAGGAAACCTGTAAAACTGCCAGAAATACCATTTATCCCGCAATTTTGTTGGATTGTGCGAAAAAATTCGAAGAGATGGGCGATTACAAGGATTGCAGGGAGCAGGCAGAGGAATGCCGCAAGCGTGCAGCTGAGGCAGCAGAGAAGCAGAAAGAGGATTCTTACAAATTCTACTGCGGTTTGATGAGAGAGAATGATTCGAAGAAGCTTGAAGTGGCAATGAAGTACTTTGAGGCGAACCGTGATTATAAGGATTGTGCCGATAAAGCGCAGGAGTGCCAGAGACGTATTAATCAATTGGTGTCAGGCGCGGCAGACAGTCTTTTAGCCAAAAACAATGAAAAAGAAGATGACGGTATGGAAGATGCTTTTACCGCGTTTGGCGAGTTTATGAGTTGGGTGTTTGAAGAGAGGAAGTAGGATAAGAGGGTTATATAATGGTTTTTAAATGTAAAATGTGCGATGCCACGTTACCGGTAAACCCGGGCGAACGGGTTGTGACTTGTGAATACTGCGGGTCTGAACAGACTTTGCCCGGCTTGGGTGATGAAAGACTGCTTAATCTCTATGACAGGGCGAGTCACTATCGCCGCAACAATGAGTTTGATAAGGCCCAGGCACTTTATGAACAGATTCTGGAGGAGAATTCCGGCGATTCGGAAATTTACTGGTCGGTAATTCTCTGCAAATACGGTATTGAATACGTGGAAGAGGGCGGGAAACGTGTGCCTACGGTAAACCGCACCCAGACTGATTCTATTTTTGACGATGTTCATTATCAGAGTGCCTTAAAATACGCGACACCCGAACAAAGCGCGGTATATGAAGCAGAGGCAAAGCGCATTGACGAAATCCAAAAGGACATTCTGGCGATTTCACGAAGGGAAGAACCTTTTGATATTTTTATCTGTTACAAGGAGAGCGATGAAGCCGGCAGAAGAACCCTGGACAGCGTACTGGCAACGGACTTATACGAGATTCTGCAGAAAGAGGGCTATAAGGTATTTTATGCCCGTATTACGCTGGAAGATAAGTTCGGCGAAGCTTATGAGCCTTACATATTTGCGGCACTGCAATCTTCCAAGGTGATGATTGCGGTAGGTACGAAGCCTGAACATTTTGAGGCAGTTTGGGTAAAAAATGAGTGGAGCCGTTATCTTTCCTTGATTAAAAACGGTGCAATGAAGACGTTGATTCCTGCGTATAAGGATATGAACCCTTATGATATGCCAAAGGAGTTTGCCCATTTGCAGGCAATTAATATGGGAGAGCTTGGGTTTCAACAGGATTTGCTTACCGGTATCCGTAAAATTTTTGCGACATGGGAAGAAAGCACCAAAGATGAGAGCGCGAATGATGAAAGTGATGCATTTGTCAATGTAGATGGCCTTTTAAACCGCGGATTTTTTAGTTTGGAAGAGAAGGAATGGGAGCTTGCGGGCGAATGTTTTGATAAGGTTTTAAAGCAGGATAAAACGGATGTAAGAGCATACCTTGGTAAGCTTTTGGTGGATTTGAAGGTTCCAGGCAGAAATGAGTTGGAGAACTGCCCCACCCCATTTGAAAACAATGAGAACTACCGTAAAATCCTTATGCTTGGCAATGAGGAAATGATTCTTTTTGTAAACGATGCGTTGGAGCGTTCTAAGGCAATTGCAACTGAGGCACTTTATGAGCAGACAATCCGCGTGTACGAGAATACCCTTTTTGAAGATGCACTTTTAAAATGTGCGGAGAAGTTTGAAAGTTTCGGGGATTACAAGGATTCCAAAGTGATGGCCGAGAAATGCCGTCAGAGAGCTTTGGAGGTTGTAGATAAGAGAGAGTATGAGAAGTATCAGTACTATTGCGGTCTTACCTACGAGGATGATATAGAGAAATTGTATGCGGCGATTCAATTTTTTAAAAGTGTTCCCGGCTATCGGGATGCGGATGCCAAACTCGAGGAATTTCGTGCTATTTATGATAAAAAGTATGCCAGAGAGGGCGGTTCTTTTAAGGCAGCACTTAAGAAGAATACCGAGCGACAACGTAAGATGAAGGCATCCGGGGATTCGTCCATGGAAGATATGCTGGATTCCTTTGAAAAGAAGGCTACGGTGATTCCTTACATAGCAGTGGGAGCGGCTATTTTAATCGTTGTGGTAATGTTGGTTGTTATGGTGGCATCGGCTTATGTTTAAGGTGTAAGAGTGTATTGTAAAAATGTGCAAGAGCATATTGCAAAAAGAGAAAAGAAGTTTCAGCAGTAAAAGGCATTATTATAGAAATGCAGTAAGGGGATAGGTTATGGTTTTTAAATGTAAAATGTGTGATGCCACACTGAAATTTAATCCGGGAGACAGCGTTGCGGAGTGCGAATATTGCGGTACGATGCAGTCGTTGCCCAAGTATGATGATGAGCGTGTGGGTAATTTGTACAACCGCGCGGAGCATTATCGTAAAAACAATGAATTCGATAAGGCCCAGGCTTTATATGAGGAAATCGTAAATGAGCACCCGCAGGATGCGGATGCTTATTGGTCCGTTGTGCTTTGTAAGTACGGCGTGGAGTATGTGGAAGAGCCGGGTACAAATAAGCGTGTGCCTACGGTAAACCGTACCCAGTACACGTCTGTTTTCGATGATGAGAATTACAAGGAAGCGCTGAAATATGCTGATGAAAAGCAGCGCAGTGTCTACGAAGAAGAGGCAGGAAAAATCACCGAAATCCAGAAGGGTATTCTTGAAATTTCCAAGAAAGAAGAGCCTTTTGATATTTTTATCTGCTACAAGGAGACGGATGAAAACGGCAGAAGAACGTTAGACAGCGTGCTGGCGTCAGAGCTTTATGAGATTCTGCAGAAAGAGGGCTATAAGGTATTTTATGCCCGCGTGACCTTGGACGATAAGTTCGGTGTGGCCTATGAGCCGTATATTTTTGCAGCGTTGCAGTCTTCCAAGGTAATGATTGCGGTAGGTACCAAACCTGAGCATTTCGAGGCGGTTTGGGTAAAGAACGAGTGGAGCCGTTATCTTGCGCTGATTAAAAACGGCGCGAAGAAGACTCTAATTCCTGCCTATAAAGATATGGACCCTTACAATATGCCCATGGAATTTGCCCATCTTCAGGCCATCAATATGGGCGAGCTTGGTTTCCAGCAGGATATGATTTCCGGTATCCGAAAGCTGATGGCGGAAGGCGATTCGGCGGTTGGTGCGGCAGCAGTTACTGCGTCCATTAATATCGCGGCAGTGCTTGAACGAGGCTTTTTATACGCGGAAGACAAGAATTGGGAAGACGCGAATGCGTGCTTTGAAAAGGTGTTGAATGTAGCACCCCAGAATGCAGAAGCTTATTTGGGTAAATTACTTGTGGATTTGCAGGTTAGCACCAAAGACGGCCTTCTGACCTGCGGACAGTTATTTGACCAGAACACAAATTATAAAAAAATTATCCGTTTCGGTGATGCGGAAATCAAGGCGTTTATTGAGCGAGCAGCCGATGAAGGCGGAGCCGGCGCCAGAGAACAACTCTATAAGGATGCGGTTTGGAAGATGGAGAATTCCATTATGCCTGAGCCCCTTCGGGAGTGTCAGAAGGCTTTTGAAAGTTTGGGCGACTATATGGATTCCAAGGATAAACTGGAAGAATGTAAGCAGAGAGTAAAAGATGCCGAAGAGAAAAAACTTGAGGATTTATATAGATTTAACCGTGATTTGATGAATCAGAATGACATTGATATGTGTAAAAGGGCCCGGAATTTCTTTCAGGATAATGCGGGATACAAGGATTGTTCAACTTTGGCGGCACAGTGTAAAACCAAGATAGACCGGCTTGAGAAAGAGAATCAGAAAGCGGAGGATGCGATTCTTAGAAAAGCGCATCGTTTAGCGGACCAAAATGCATATGGCGCAAAATCTTTTCGTAAGCAGAGGAATAAAACGATGCAATGGATTGAAGCGGGTGTTTCTTTCGTTTTTATTATTATCATTTGCATAGTTTATTTGCTTGAAAGTTGTTCATAAGATTGTGTGAAACGGTATAGAGGGGTTTATTTTTAAAAGGATAAAAATATGAATCATAAATGTAAAATGTGCGGCGGTGTGCTTACGCCCGCTGGAACCGAAAAAATAATAACTTGCGAATACTGCGGTACCAAGCAGACCATTCCCTGTCCCGACAGTGAGAGAATTGCGGGACTTTATGAGAAGGCGGATTTTTATCGCCGTAACTTGGAATTTGACAAGGCGCTTGCATTGTATGAGGAGATTCTGAACGAGGATTCTATGGATTCGGAATGCTACTGGCTGGCACTTTTATGCGAGCTCGGTATCGAATACGTGGAAGAAGCGGCAGGTACTAAGAGGATTCCTACCATCAACCGTATGCAGCCGGTGTCTGTTTTTGACAATGCGAATTACAAGGCGGCATTGCAATACGCTGATGAAGAACAGGCGGCGATTTACAAAGCGGAAGCGGAAGAAATAAGTGCAATCCAGAAAGGGATTCTGGAAATTTCCGAGAAGGAAGAGCCTTTTGATATTTTTATCTGCTATAAAGAGGGCGACGGACAGGGCAGAAGAACCTTGGACAGCGTTCTTGCTACGGATATCTATGAGCTTCTGACCAAAGAAGGATATAAAGTGTTCTTCTCAAGAGTGACGCTGGATGATAAGTTAGGTGTGGCATATGAGCCTTATATTTATGCGGCCCTGCAGTCTTCCAAGGTGATGATTGCGGTGGGAACAAAGCCCGAGCACTACAATGCGGTTTGGGTGCGAAATGAGTGGAGCCGTTATCTTGCTTTGATTAAAAGCGGTGCGAAGAAGGTTTTAATCCCTGCTTACAAGGATATGGACCCCTATGCGTTGCCCGAAGAGTTTAAGCATTTGCAGGCAATTAATTTAGGTGAGTTAGGTTTCCAGCAGGATTTGGTGCGTGGTATCCGAAAAATCATTGCGCCTGAAATGCCGAAGGCACCTGCACTGGATGTAGAGCCTTTGGTGAACCGTATGATTCTTTTTCTGGAAGATAAAAAATGGGAAGATGCGGAACGCTGGGCAGATAAAATTTTACGGGAAAATCCCGGAAACATTCAGGCAGAAACAGCTAAGTTAATGGCGGCAATGCACATTTCTGACGAAGGAGACTGTCGTGCGTGGGCAATGAGTCCCCCTGAGAGACCTGTGTTGGAAATTCTTAGCAAGGGAAGCGATGAAGAGGTCAAAGAATTAAAAAGACTGCTTGCGGCAGAATTGCCGGATTGGCCGGAGAAACGTTATCAGGATTGCAAGGAACAATACGAGAAGGCCAAATATTCCGAGGAACTGATAGAGAGTGTGGAAGTTTTAAGAAGTCTTAAGGAGTATCGCGATTCCAAGAAGTTATGGAGTCTTGCCAAAGAGCGTGTGGAAGAACTGCGTAAACGCGAACAGGCAGAGTATAATGAAATGATGACGTTAGCGTCTTCGTTAATAACATCGGATGTGGAAACAGCGTTGAGACTGATGAAGGAATCGGATTCGCCGTTCTTAAAAGAGATAGACATTGCCCGTTGCGAAAGACGCTTAAAAATCGCCCGTGCGTCAGAGACGGTAGACAGACTAAAGGTACCTACTGTCGTTTTGGTTGTAGTAATTGCGATGATCTTGGCTGCGATATTATCGTATTTAAATTCGTAGTCGAAAGTGTTTTATTTTGCTGAAGTCTAAACTGAAATTTAGAATGGCGAAATATTTTATTGAAGTTACAAAAAGGAAAACCGATGAACCATAAATGTAAAATGTGTGGCGGCGTGCTTACACCTGCCGGAAAAGAAAAAATCATAACCTGTGCCTATTGCGGAACAAAGCAGACCCTTCCCTGTCCTGACAGCGAGAGAATTGCGGGACTTTATGAGAAAGCAGATGGGTATCGTCGTAATCTTGAATTTGACAAGGCACTGGCATTGTATGAGGAGATTCTGAACGAAGATTCCACAGACGCA
>JAZNRI010000062.1:0-41644 GCA_045590655.1 Lachnospiraceae bacterium
AAAACATCCTATAAAAGTAAGAGGAGGAGTTCAATAATGAACAAGACAGAATTAATCGCAGCTATGGCTGATCAGGCAGGATTATCTAAGAAAGATGCAGAAAAGGCTTTAAAGGCTTTCACAGACATCGTAGCAGATGAATTAAAGAAAGGTGAAAAGATCCAGTTAGTTGGTTTCGGTACTTTCGAAGTTGCTGAAAGAGCAGCTAGAGATGGTAGAAATCCTTTAACAGGTAAGGCTATGAAGATTCCCGCTTCTAAGGCTCCTAAGTTCAAAGCTGGTAAGGCTTTAAAGGATATGATCAACGCTTAATTACAGGCTGATTATGAATTCAAAAGACCGACTTTATGTCGGTCTTTTTTATACCGAAATTTTGTATAAAATAAAAGTGTTACTTTACAAATTTTATTTAAAAATAAATGAAATTTGAAGGAGAGAAGAATGAGACTCGATAAATATTTAAAAGTTTCCAGATTAATTAAAAGAAGAACGGTTGCCAACGAAGCCTGCGATGCGGGTCGCGTTACGGTGAATGGTAAGGTAGCAAAAGCTTCCCAGGACGTGAAGGTGGGCGATAAGATTTCCATTAAATTCGGCGATAAAACCGTAGATGCGGAAATTCTGTCCGTACAGGAAACCGTCCGCAAGGAAGAAGCCAAGGATATGTTTAAGTACCTATAGAAAATTAGGAGCCTTGAAATAAGGCTCTTTTTTAGTGGTAATATGTATATTAGCGCTAATTATATGGGAGACAGGTTATTAATAATTGAAGAATAATTAATTTAAGTAAGAATAGTAGTTATTTAAAACGCTGGAGTATGACTATACTTGGCGTAAAAAAATCACTTAGCGAAAAAAAGCGTCATTTAGCAAAAATATATTGACAAAAGGAAGTAAATATTGTATGAGAGAGATAATTTGTTGTTTCTAAAACTTGTTTTTGAGAGAAAACACTTTGTGTAGTATATTAGCATTATCGAACGTTACAAATGAAAAGGATTTAAACATTGATATTTGAGTATAATAGGAGATTATTTTGTATGGAAATAAATATAGATAGTGTTCACATTAATGAATTGCAATCGGCTGTTTCAATAGCACAAAGTGCGATAGTAAGCGTTGAGCAGAATATTGAGAAATTAGTACTTTTGAAAGAAAATTGTATTAACTATCGAATTATATGGGAAAATGATAGGATGAAAAGTTTGGAGAGGATAAAATATGATTGGAATTCTATAAATTATCAAGATAAGCTGATTTATATGTATGATAATTACATAGAAGATGTGGTGAAGGGAAATAACTTTAGAAGGGCGTTACAGCGTATGGAGGACGCAGAGTCTGAAATAGATAGAGAGTTGATGCACCAAAGAGAACGTCTTTGGGGACTACAAAATGAAATACGTAATTTGAATGCAAGGATTGAAAGTTTATATAAATAAAATGTAGGGAGGTAGTTATGTTGGAGAATGTATTAGTTATAAATGATGAATATATGCAGGAGTTAGGAATTTTTTGTACAAAAAAAGGGTTAATGCTTCAGGAAACGGTCGATTCGTACTTTTCCATTATGAAGCAGTGTTCTGAGCAGGGTATTGTTAAAGGTGAGATTGCGCAGAAAATAAAATTCCTTATGGAAGAAGCGAGTAGAATACAAAATATTATCGAAGATGTAGGTAATAAGACAAGGGAACTATCGCTAAATTATCTAGAAGAGTCATATTCGCAGGAACAATATTATTTCTAAAACGTTCGGAGGATGATAATGCAAATAGAGATTCATTATAGTTCAGTAGAAGTATGTAGAGAAGAACTACATAAACTCAGAAATGATATGCAAAATATGAAGTGGGAGAATGTTCAGTATATCGGATTAGTATCAAAAGAAATGGAACATATTGTTGAGTTATATGAGGAGTTGGAGATATGCGTGTGTCAATTGTTAGAGCAGACTGAGTTATATTTGGAACGGGTTGTGGAAGGATTTCAGGAAGTTGACCAAAATATGTAATTCAGAATTATACCAATGAATTTACGAGGAATAGTGGATATGATAAGAGAATATTCAGAAGAGAAGAAGAGAGAAATATTTGATGCATTAGATTCTATTGTAGAACATGATGTCGCTGCATATGAAGATTTTATGACGAAAAGTTATAAGGATTGTGGAATTTGGATGGAGCGGTTTGAAATCGATTATTGTGTCAGAGAAATGGAGCGTTGCTGGGAGGAACTGATCCATAAGAATGACGAGATTAAAAGACAGATAGAGGCGGTGTTTCAAAGACAGATGGAATTAGATGTGGAATATCAAAAGGAATTGAAGAAATGTAGTAGTGAATTACAAGGGCAGATTCGTTTGTTCAAAGGCCTGAGTAATAGTTTTGGTGTTACGACTTCCAGTGCTTCAGATAATAAAGAAAAGTATATTGAAAATCGTGAGATAATAAAGACTGATTTAGGGACAAATGAAATATATGATATATTTATTGAAATGTTAGAAAAATATGGACAAGGTGATACAGAAGTAGCTATAGATGATTTGTTATTATATATCAAATATTTATATGATAATAATTGGATATGTAAATACGATTATGATTATATTGTTTGTATGATAAATGCATACAAATATGTTCCGGCTAGTGATGCTGCAGAAATTAAACAACAAATAAAGAAATTACTTAATGAGAGAGAATATATTATTAATTATTTAGTGGGACAAGAATGGGAACGTTCCAAAATTATATGTGTTATACAAATGGAAAAGATGTTATTTCTTGAGGGTTATGATGAAGCGTTTATCATGGGAATGCTTGGGCAAATTATATGCGAAGGAGATTATGGAGAGTTTGAAGATTGTGACTATAAAAGTAGCCCGATGCCTGATTATTTAGCTCATGTTATAACGTGTATAGATTACGATACAAGATATGATGGTAAATATATTATGGAAGTTGATCTGATACAAGTATATTACGATTTAGTTTGCGTAAAGGAAGTTTGTAAATATGAGCGGCATGGTTTTGGTGTTGGTTGTATACAATTTACTTTTGATCGAACAGTTGATTTGTTGGAATTATATTTTAAAGAAATAGGATGTCCTATCAGTAGTGACGATTTTACTGAAAAATTAGAAGCGTATAAAGAAGCTGTTAATAGTGGCGATTTTTCGGAGTATGATGCAACATACATAAATGTAGAGCAAGCACAAACTGCAGAGATGAGTTTAATGTGTCAGGAACTAAAAAGTGACCAGTATTGTGATGTTTATGAAGGATATTTATCTGAGAAAACAGGAGATATTGAGACAGATATTGCCAATGCAACAGAAAGCCTTGTGTATGGTTATATCAAACCGGGTAATGAAGAAGCGGAGATAGAGAAGCGTACTGAAGCAGCATTAAACTGGTATCAATTAACAAGTGATTTTAGATGATGTGGAGATGATATTTTATGAAAGGCAAAATGATTTTTTTCTTTATATTATTAGGAATCTTAATAACTATAAGTTTAAATTTCTTTTTGAATGCAAATGATACAAATCACATAGCCAGAAAAGAGGAAACAATATCAAATAATTTATTGGCAGATAATTTAAAGAAATTAAGCTTTAATATCAATCAATCAATAATATTAGGAGAAACAATAAGTGAGACAGAGATAACTGAAAAATATGATACAATTGAATTATACTATTTAGAAGAAGAGGATGTTAGACAAAATATAACATTCAGCCAGTTCTTAAATGGACAAGTGGCTGCGTATGATATCGAAGAAAATATTGAAATTTCATATAGAGACTTTATTAAAAAAGTATATGAAGAACAATTTGAAAATATTGTAGGTATTAATGTTATTACGGAAGATATTAATGCAGATGCGAAGGAAGAATTGTTGATAATTTGGATGACCCATAAAGATCAGGGGGACTTATATGTATTTTATGACGATAATGGGCAAATATATTTAGGGCAAGTGTTTTCCGATTTTTTCCATATGCGTATGAGCGAGATAAATTTACGTGAAAATGGTTTTTTTGAATTTATAGGAGGACATGATCAAGGATATTATTTTATGCACTATAATGATTCTTTTGAGTGGGAAAAGGATATGCATATTTTTGAAGAATTTATAACTGAAAGTGATGAGATTACAACGCGCTACAAATGTACTTTAATAGAATATGAAAATGGAACTGTCGTTAATGAACTGCAATGTATACAGTTATATCAGGAAGGTAAAGAAGATGAGAGCTGCAAATATATACTAGGAGACGAATCTATACTTGAGCAGATTAATGAGAAGATATTAGCGTATACGGAGCAAAATCCTATTATAAGAAAATTTGGATTATTTTACATTGAAGAGGGAGAAGTCATAACATTAGAACAGTTATTGAGAGTTGGATACGAAAACTAGAATTATGGTGAATATAAAATTATAAATGACTATGTTATAGAATAAGAAGCTATATGGAAAACTGATTTAATGACAAATACAGAGAAAGCCTCTACGTAGTGTGGAGGCTTTTGCTGTTTTATTTTATAGCCGGCGTGTAAAGTCTTGTATCCAAGTCGTCAATATTACATTCAAAAATATAAATCGGCTGATAAAAGCCTTTGGAATCCACTTCGTAGGCAAGGAAAATATCATTCACCACAATGTGTTCCGGTTCAAAAGCAGGTTCATAAAGGAAGATGCCGTCGGCAATGCGTCTGTAGGCTTCTTCTTCCGTAATGATGGGGAAGTCCTTGTAGGCCGTGCATTTTATAATGTTATAGTCAAGGTTTTCGATTTTACCAAGGCTGTTGTAGGTGACGTTGACCTGGCCGTCGTAGACAAAGTCTTCATATAAAATGCAATTTGAGCGGAAACGGTAGCTACCATTTTCTAAGTTGGTAAACTCTGCGCCTTCGGGAATGAAAAAGCCGATGTCTTTTACCGCGGTGCGGATTTCTTCTTCCGTAGCAGTGGTGTTTGCAGGAATCATTTCATCGTTCTCGTCCCATCTGCAGGCGAAGTTGTTGTAGTCGATTTTATTTCCTTCATAGTCGATGCTGAGAATAATGTCGCCGGGGTTGCTGTAATAAAAGGCGGTCTCGTCATAAATATCCGTACGGCTTTCATCGAATCCATAGCCCAGACTCGCAAAGAACTCTCTTGCGTAGTGTTCCGTTTCTTCTACGGTAGAAACGGGCACGATATAGACGGAAGCGGTTTCCGGACTTGCGTCAAAGTTTGCGTTACAGGTTACAGAGGCCGGATGGGCCTTGATGATATGGTGACACTTTAAATTTCCCAGTTCTTGAAAATGATGCACTGAGAAAATAGCAGTAAAAGCTAACGCGGTAATCACCAGCGGGAGCTGATAGAGAAGAACCGGTTTGATGGAAACGGGTTCTTTTTTAATCCTTTTATGGATGTAATCTGCCAGGCGATAGAGTCCGTATCCAATAAGAGTTCCCAATGTATTGTTAATCAAGTCGTCGGTTTCAAAAATGCCCCGACGGAGTACCAGTTGAACTACTTCAATCAGCAGGGTAAAGGTAAGCCCTGCCAGTGCTGTGGGGCCGAATTTCTGAAATGTTTTATGAATATAGGGAAGCAGCAGACCAAAGGGAACCAGCATAAAAATATTCAAAATAATATTGCGCCAGCTTGCGTCCTTGTACTGATGCCAGGCTTCAATGTAGGAGTAGAAGGGCATCAGGCGAAAAAGTTCGGTCTGATAAGCGAAACGGCTTAAAAGCGTGACGCCGAACACCATAAAAATATAGCAGATAAACATTGCATACAAAAGAAATTTGGGCAGGGAGAGCTTCTTCTGCCCTTTCATTATTTTCTTATAAATGATAAAATATCCGACGCCGAAAAGCCCGCCGCAGATTACGGCAAGGATAAGCGCATAAACCAGATATTCTGTTCCCAATCGTATCAAATCAGCAACTCGCATAAGCCACTTCCTTTCGTGTTTATCATTCTACTCTTGCTAAAACGGTTTGACAAGAGAAATGTATTCGCAAGCATTCCCGAAATAACATATAAATAGTATATTTACGAAACTCTTTGGAATAATGCATTTGCGAAAAACTATACATATTAAAAAATCCCGCGAATATAATGTAATAGACTTAAAATGCGAGGAAAAGTTGTTCCGTTGAAACGGAGTCACCACGTATATGCGTGTGGTGAAGGAAAACAGGAGGTACCTTATGGAAGATTTGAATCATGGAAGTAAAAACGGCAGGGCCCACAAAGTAATGCTGATGGGGCGTAAAACCTGCGGTTTAAACGGCATTGTGGACGTGTTGGCTTTCGATGTAAACGAAATGATTATGGAGACCGAGCAGGGAATGCTTATGATAAAAGGGAGCGAGCTTCATGTCACCCGTCTTTCATTGGAAAAGGGCGAGGTGGACCTGGAGGGGCGGATTGACAGTCTTGCCTATTCTGAGATTTCTTCTCCCGCAGCCAAGGCAGAAGGCTTCTTTGGAAAGCTGTTCCGTTAATGGAGATAAGCGCTGAAATTCTCAATGAAGTCAGACTTTTTGCCAACTCGGTGGTGCTTGGGGCCGGGCTGACGTTTCTTTACGACGGCTGGCTGATTTGCAGAAAAGTATTTAAACATAATAATTTCTGGATCTCTTTGGAGGATTTGAGTTTCTGGTTTTTTACGGCAGTAGTGGTATTTTTGGCCTTGCGTGAGCAGAATAACGGGGTGTTGCGGTGGTTTCTGATTATGGGCGCCGGGGGCGGAATGCTTTTATATAAAAATTCCGTGAGCCCATTTTATGTAAAGTGGTTTAGCGACTCGATACTACATATTGTGGTTTACATAAAAAGAATAGCATATTTTGTATTTAAACCGGTAAGAATTGCCAAAAACCAAGTAAAATCGGGCTTTTTTAAGGCAAATAATGGTATAAAAAAAGTTACCATAATATTAAAAAACAAGTTGACGGTTTGCATAAAATGGTTTACAATTGCATTATGTAAACACAATGGACAGAATGGTGATTTACATAATGAAGAGGATTTTTAGTGGGGGATACGCAAATGGCTACACGGCGTAAAAAAGCTGCGTACCGTAAGAATCACAGAAACCGTACCGGTATTATTCTGGTAACGACGGTTGTGGCTCTTATGATGTTGGTAGTTGGTGTTCAGACGCACCAGTTAAAACAGCAGCAGAAAGCATACCAGGAGGAAGAACAATATTATCTCGATTTGATTGCGCAGGAAGAAGAGAGAAGTCTCGAAATTGCGGAGTTTGAGAAGTATACCCACACTACAGCTTATATCGAAGAAGTAGCGAAATCAAAATTCGGTTTTGTAAAAGACGGCGAAATCCTTTTTATAGCAGAATAAGACATGACAGCCCGGCGAAATGCCGGGCTTTTTGATTGTCGGAATTTGTCGACGTGTTTATGCAGATTGCACATAGACAAATTCTGCTTTGGTTGTTAATATGTAAGCAAAGCATGTAGTATTTCTTTTGTGTTCTTATATCAAATCAAAAAACTCTTATATTAAGAAAATCTATGCTTTTATTTCAACAAATTAATTGAATAAGCAGGAGATTTTCAAAAGGTGACTTACGAAGGAATTCTCCTGCACCGAAAGTATTCGGGAAGGAGGCATATGGGGAAGAAAGACATTACCCACAAGTCGTTTTTTGAGAATCCGGAATGGTTTGCGGACTTGATGAATGCGGCTTTCTTTGGCGGTAAGGAGATTCTTGCGGCCGGAGAACTTTTACCGGAGGATGGAGCACTGCAGAAAGCAGACGAGACGGTAACAACGGAGCGTCTGCGTGACGTGGTGAAGAAGCAGACTAAAGACGGAAGTACCTTCGCAATGTACATACTGGAGAATCAAAGTACAGTGGATTATTCCATGTTAATCCGTATTATGGTGGAGGAAAGTCTGACATACGATAAGCAGATTAAGGAGATTCGAAGGGCAAATAAGGCGAAGTTTGGAAATGTATTGAAAGAGGATGAATTTGTTTGCGGATTTCGAAAAAGTGACAGGCTTGCACCGGTTTTTACCCTGGTATTGTACTGGGGCGATAAGGAGTGGGATGCGGCAGTGTCGCTAAAGGATATGGTAGCGGTGCCTGCCGCGGATTATTATGAAGCGAAACGGGTACGGGATCTGATTCCGAATTATCGTATAAAGGTGTTCGATTTAAACAAAGTGAAGGACTTCAGTCTTTTTAAGACTACGTTGCGGACGGTCTTTGAGTTTTATTCCTGCAGAAAGAGTAAGGAAGTGTTAAAGCGGTATTTATCCAATCATGAAGGGGAAATGAAAGCGTTGGATGAAGAAAGTAAATTTTTGCTTACAATGATGATTAAAGAGAAGAGACTTTTTAAGAAGTTGACAAGGAAAGAAAAAAAGGAGGAAGAAGATATGTGTGAGGCAATTCAGGGAATGATTGAAGAAGGTATTGCGCAGGGAAAGGCAGAAGGAAAGGCTGAAGGTAAAGCAGAAGGAAAGGCAGAAGGGAGAGTGGCAGAAAAAGTAGAAGATATCTTAATTGTTTTGAATGAGCAGGGTGTGGTATCTAAATATCTTGATGAAAAAATAAGAAGCGAAAAGGATATGGAAATTTTGAATAAGTGGTTCCGCCTTGCAATTAAGGCAAAAACAATCTCTGAATTTGAAGCTGCAATGTAAGAAGAAGCCTCCGACTGAAGAAACGGTCGGAGGCTTTTTCGTTCTATGAAATATAGTGTTTTGGAAGAAAAAAACAGTTGATTTTTTGTGTAAAAGGAGTAAACTAAAAACAAACATATGTTCTATAATTGTAAAATAGCAGATTAAATGATAATGAATATGAGCGAAAAATCAATGATAAAACAGCAAAAAAATTTTATGGTTCCCATCGAGAACCGTATTTATATCTGCATCGACCTGAAAACATTTTATGCTTCGGTGGAGTGCGTGGAGCGTGGTCTGGATCCAATGACCACCAATTTAATTGTGGCGGACAAGGAGCGTTCCGAGAAAACCATTTGCTTGGCGGTTTCCCCTGCGATGAAGGCCTTAGGTGTAAGAAACAGATGCAGGGTTTTTGAAATTCCGAAACACATTGAGTATATTACGGCGCCGCCGCGGATGAAGCGCTATATTGAGGTATCGGCAGATATTTATGAAATATATCTGAAGTATATTTCCAAAGAGGATATTCACGTTTATTCCATTGATGAAGTTTTTATGGATGTGACGGATTATCTGTCGATGTATCAGATGACTGCCAGGGAACTTGGCATTATGATTATGCAGGAGGTCTATAAAGAGACGAAAATACTGGCGACCTGCGGTATCGGAACCAATTTGTATCTGGCCAAAATTGCCTTGGATATTACGGCGAAGCACGCTGAAGACCGCATCGGAGAACTGGATGAAGAGACTTATCGTAAAACTTTGTGGAATCATCGGCCGTTAACGGATTTTTGGCGTGTGGGACCGGGGATTGCCAAGCGTTTGGAGCGTTACGGCATTTTTACAATGGAAGGCGTTGCCCATATGGACGAGGAGGTTTTGTACCACGATTTAGGGGTGGATGCGGAGCTTCTGATTGACCATGCCTGGGGCCGGGAGCCGGTCACGATGGAAGATATTAAGAACTATAAAGCGCAGAGTCGCTGTATGACCAGCGGTCAGGTTTTGATGCGGGATTATGAACATGAAGAAGGGAAACTCATTGTCAAAGAGATGATGGACTTGTTGTGCCTTGATATGGTGGAGCAGGGGCTTGTGACCCAGTCGGTTACTTTGCATGTGGGGTATTCCAATGAACTGAAAATACCGCCGGTTCACGGGACGGTTTCTTTTACGACGCAGACGAATTCGGCAAGGATGATTATACCGCAGGTAGAGGCATTGTACGAACGCTTGAAGAATCCGGAATTTCCGATAAGAAGGGTTAATATTTGCTGTAATCGTGTCGTGGAGGAAGGATATCGTCAATATGATTTATTTTCGGACCCGGTGGAACTGGAGAGGGAGAACCGCATGCAGAAGGCAGTAATTGGCATCAAGCGCAGGTTTGGCAAGAATGCCATTTTGAAAGGAATGAATTTGGAGGAAGGTGCTATGACCAGAGAGCGAAATCATCAAATCGGCGGTCATAAAAGCGGTGAATAAGATGACACAGAGACCGAAAATGAGCAGGGAAGAGCGGGCAAAACAGTTTATGCCTTTTGCCGCGTTAAAGGGCTACGAAGAAGCTTTGCGCGAGAAAGAACGGAAGGTAGCAGAGAGGGAGGTTAAGGAGCAGTTAAGCGAAGAAGAGTTATCCTATTGCTTTGGGGATTTTTTTGATGTAAAATCACAATCAGACAGATAAAATTGTGTAGGAGGAATTGTGATGCAAAAACCAGCAAAGACTTTATTATGGATTGCGATGGGAATTGAAGTTGTATATGCAATTGCAGCACTGATCGGAATGGTTATTGGAAGTGCTTTGAATACGTTTGGAACCCCGGATGGTTCTGTATATGCAATAATTATTATGTATTATGTTGTTAACGTAGGAATTCCCATGGTGGCTAAAACTATACTTGCCGCTATTGTATTATCGAGCTTAAAAGAGAATAGCGAAAAGATTGTTACAGAGATTATTGCCATTGTTTTGTTTTCGGGAATTCTGTCAATACCGTCCATTCTTATTAACAATTTTACAAGCATAATCATTGCACAGATTGGACAGGAATCCTTAATAACTTATCATTATGCAGGTTCAGGTATGGGCTGGGTTGGTTTCCTGCGCAGTATCTCTACAGTACTGTTTATTGTGGCAGTCGCTTTTTCCATTGCCTACAAAAAAGTCGAACTTCCGGACCTTCATCGCATTTTGGAAGAGGAAGACGTATAAAATTGTTTGACATCAAACCTAAAATAAGGTATCATATTCAATGGTCGCAAACGTGGCCTTGAATATTGACGATGCGTGGCTCAGCTTGGTAGAGCGCTGCGTTCGGGACGCAGAGGTCGCAGGTTCAAATCCTGTCGCATCGATAGAAAGAAATAGTCCTCACCGTAAGGTGGGGACTTTTTCTTTCCATATTCATGTTATAGAAATTGAACCTGCTCGACGATGTGTCCGCAGAGTCGCAATTTGCCGAAGGCAAATTTATTCAACATCCTGTCGCATCAAAAGTTTCTCCCGCAGTGGTTAATTTTTAAAATTAAAAAACCGATATAAAATTAGTACAATTTTTATCAAGGAAGGGAGTACAAACTATAATGGATAACATTAAAGAAAAAATCGAAGAAATCGTAGAAAAGATTAAAAAGGACCCTAACTTCAAGGAAGATTTTATGAAGGATCCCGAGAAAGCACTTGAGAAAGCAACCGGCATCGACATTCCCGACGGAATGGTAGATAAGGTAGTTGACGGCGTTAAGGCAAAACTTGCAGGAGACAAGCTTTCAGGCGCTATGGATTCCATTAAGAAATTATTCTAATCAGATTTTTAAAGAACACATAAGACGGTTTGTCTTATGTGTTTTTTTAATGGATTCATTTCGCAAAAGTCGGGTTAAGATACGGTTGAGAAAGCGTTTGCCATATTGTTTTGGGTTTAAAAATTTTTATATAATTAACTCGTAAAAATGTTAGCGTCAGATTAAAAAATGTGAGACCGATAACGGAGAAATCCGCCAAAGATAAGTCGGTCATTGAGGAGGACACATACAAGTAGCTGATTTTCTAGGATTATTAGGTGGTTTGGCGCTGTTTTTATACGGCATGCAAATGATGAGTGACGGTATCTGTTCGGAAGAAGCTTGTGTGCTGTATTCTGAACTTTTAACAGACTTTGAGCGAGTAGGCGACCACGTGTTGAATATCGGCCAGTCATATGCAAAGATATACGGAAAAATGTAACTATAAATTCTCTTCGTTCATTCGATAGCCTACACCCAATTCGTTAATAATATATTGATTATCGCCGGGCTTAGAACCTAATTTCTTGCGGATGTTTGCCATATTTACCTGAAGTTTTTTGATGCTTCCGTCATCGGCAGAGCCCCAGATTTCCTTTATAATGGTAGCGTAGGTCATCACCTTACCTGTGTGGTAGGAAAGGAGCGCAAGAATGTTATACTCTGTCTGTGTCAGTTTAATTTCTTCCGAGCCGATAAAAACCATTCTGCGGTCATAGTCAATCACCAAATCATATAAGGTAAATTTTTCGCCGGGAAGAGAACCTGCGCCGGCTCCCGGGCGGTTGTTTCGCAAAGAAGCGCGAAGGCGCGCCAGTAATTCACCCGTGCCAAAAGGCTTGGTAATATAATCGTTTGCGCCTAAATCAAGGGCTTCGATTTTATCATCTTCAGAGGTGCGGGCCGATAAAACAATGATGGGGGTAGTGTGTGTTTGACGAATGGTACGGATAAATTCAACACCGTCTTTATCGGGTAAGCCTAAGTCCAATATTACCAAATCCGGCGTATGCGAAGAAAACATCAGGATACCCTGTTCGCAGGTTGTTGCCACCAGGGTCTGATAGTCGTTTGCGCCCAACACGGTTTCGATAAAACTGCGAATGTTACTTTCGTCCTCGATTACAAGTATTTTATATTTACTACTCATCACTTTCCTCCGCTTCCAGCATAAAATAGAAAATTGCACCGCCTTCTTCGCGGTTTTCGGCATAAATTGTACCGCCGTGGGCGCGAATGATGGTGGAACATACGGATAAACCGATGCCCATATTATTACGGCTACCATCCGTCGGTGCCTCTGAATGGCTGACGTAACCGTTAAAAATCTTATCTTTTATATCTGACGGGATGCCGCATCCGTTATCTAAAACGGAAAAAACAGCCTTTTTCTCTTTTATATCTACTTTAAGTTTCAATTCTGTCATGCCTTTGGCATGGTACACTGCATTTTCCAAAATATTCAAAAGAACCTGCTCAATTAAAATGGGGTCCATAGGTATACTTACGAAATCATCGGGAATCTCTACGCTAACTTCCTGCTCGGGACATCGTTTCTTGAATTTGACGAGAACCGAGTCGATTAATTCCTCCAGAACTACCGTGGTTTTCTTAAGACTGACCTTACTACTGTCAATTCGCGTAACGGAAAGGAGATTCTCTACCATATGTATCAGCCATTGGGAATCCTTCTGCACGTCGCCAAGAAGCTTCAAATTCTGTTCTTTGGATAGATTATCGTAGTTTTCGATAACCGCTGATGTGGAACCGTAAATGGAAGTTAAGGGGGTGCGCAAATCATGAGATACTGCACGTAAAAGGTTGGCGCGCATACGTTCCATTTCACTTTCGGCCTTGATTTTTTCCTGGGTTTTCAGCTGTGTGGTTAAAGCGCCTGTCATAATGGCAACAATCAGCATAACCACTGCAGAGAAAATACATTCAGGGGAAATCAAATCAAATGCGTAGTAAGGGAAAGTAAAGGCATAATTTACTGCCAGTACACTTAAAAGAGAGGCGGTAATGCCCCAGAAATACCCTTGTGTTTTCAATGACACGAGAAAAACACCAAGAACAAAAATCATGGGAATCAGGGTTCTTGTATCGAATACGATTTCGATAATTAAGTTTACGGCAAAGAGCAGAATTAATGTTGCAAAAGTAAAAATTCCGTCTAAGATTAATTGTCTGTACTTTTTCATACCTACATTATAGTACAAGGATTTAACGGATACAAGTTAAGAGATGGTTTAGGTTTTAAGATAAAAGTGATCGGAGATGGTTAGGGCCTAAGATAAAAGTGATTGCTTATATTCGGCTGGAATTATATAATGAAAATGTTGAAAAAATAAGAAATTAAGATAAAATAGCCTTTGAGATAGAGATGTTCCTAATCGGACAATCATCGGAGAACGATATGAATCAGGAAGAAAAATTTGTAAAAATGACAACGGAACCGATTCCAAAGCTGGTGGGCTCCCTGGCTGTGCCTACCATAATCAGTATGCTGGTCAGTTCCTTTTATAATATGGTAGATACCTATTTTGTGGGTAAAATAAACACTTCCGCTACGGCAGCGGTGGGTGTTGTGTTTTCGCTGATGGCGGTTATCCAGGCCTTTGGCTTTTTGTTCGGTCACGGTGCCGGTAATTTTATGGCAAGAAAGCTTGGAGAAAAGGATCGCGAAGAAGCGTCAAAGATAGCCAATGCAGGTTTTTTCTTCTGTTTGGTGTTCGGTGTGATTCTGATGATTGTGGGGCTGATTTTTGTGGAACCGCTGGCATATTTCTTGGGTTCGACGGATACGATTCTGCCCTATGCGGTAGATTACATGCGCATTATTTTAATCGGCAGTCCCTATATGATGGCGTCGTTTGTGTTAAATAATCAGATGCGCTATCAGGGAAATGCCATGTATGCAATGATTGGTATTATTGTGGGTGCGGTTCTGAATATTGCGTTGGACCCGTTGTTGATTTTTACTTTTGATATGGGGATCAAAGGTGCGGCGTTGGCAACCATCATCAGTCAGGCAATCAGTTTCTTGCTTTTGCTGGGTGCGACCCGTTTCGGAGGAAATATTCCCATCACTTTAAAAAAGAATCCCTTTGTATTCCGACTTTTGCCGGAAATTTGTGCCGGTGGTCTGCCCTCCCTTTGTCGTCAGGGAATTGCAAGCGTTTCGGTGATTCTCCTGAACACTTCGGCGCGTGATATTGCATTTGCCCATGCAACAGGTGCCGATGCGGTATTATATGCGGACGCTGCTATTGCGGGAATGTCTATTGTATCACGCATTACGATGTTTGCTAATTCTGCGCTTATCGGCTTCGGACAAGGTTTCCAGCCGGTTTGCAGCTTTAATTACGGTGCGAAAATTTATAAAAGAGTAAAAGAGTCTTTCTGGTTCTGTGTGAAAACTTCGTTGGTTTTCCTTATTGTGGTTGCAATTCTCGGATTTATTTTTTCACCGCAATTGGTGGCAATAATGCGCGATGATGATGTTCTGGTAGCTGAAATCGGAACATTTGCATTAAGGGCGCAGTGCCTTACGTTTCCTCTGAACGCGTGGATTGTAATGTGTAATATGTTACTTCAGGCCTGTGGTCAGTCGTTTTCGGCGTCTTTGGTGGCTTCCTGCAGACAGGGAATTTGTTTTATTCCGATGCTGTATATTCTGCCGGCATTCTTTGATTTTACGGGAATTATGATTGCACAGCCGGTGGCGGACGTCTTTACGCTGGTGATTTCCATGGTGTTTGGCTTGTGGTTCCTTCGTGGGCTTGAGAAGCGTGCCAAAGAAGACAAAGTGATAGAAAAATAGTTGCCTTAAGAAAGGTATTTTATGACTGAGAAGAAAAAAATAAATTACATTCGAATACTGGCCCTATGCCTATGGGTAATCGGTGCTGTAAAAGTATTGTTCGTTGGCTATGATATGGATGAACAGTATGCCTTAGCAATGTCCTATCGTATGACCCAAGGCGATTTCTTGGTATACAATATGTGGGAACCGCATCAAACTTCGGGATTTCTTATGGCGTTGTTTATGCTTCCTTATCTGATGATAACAGGCGGAACAACGGGAATTGCTTTGTACGTGCGAATTTGCGGTCTGATTTGTCATACGGTTATTCACGGTTTGCTGTATAAAACGTTGTGCACCTATTTGCATAAGGATCATAGCCTTCTGGTTTGCGGTATTTCCTTTTTTGCATTGCCTAAGCTTATGTTCCTGCCGGAATTTGCAAATATGCAAATTTGGTTTCTTTTGCTGACCTGTATTTGTCTGTTAAAATATTATGGGGCAGAATGTCTAAAAGAGTCTCGCGGAAATATATGCTATTTAATTATGGCCGGATTCTTTACCGCATTGGAGGTTTTAACTTATCCTTCGACTATTTTTGTGTTTGTCACGGTATTTATTTTTATTGTGATTTTCAGAAGCAAGAAAAATCTGCTTAAGGAACTGGCGGCATATATTCTTCCTTGCGTCGTAAGTGCCGGAGTTTTCTTTGGAATTCTTTTGAGTAAAATACCTGTTTCGGATTTAAAATTCCTGCTGGGGCAGGTCATGAGTGACGGGTCTCACAGCACGACCGTGGGGGAATGGTTTGTGCGTCATGGTTTGTCGGCTCTGAAAATTTTCGGTTTTTTGGCTATTTATGCTGTGGCAACAACAATTATTTACTTTATAATAAAAGGAATTCGGAAGAACGCAGAGGTTATATTATTATGGCCTAAATTATGGATTATAGTAGCTTTGATAGGGCAGTTATTAATTTGGCTGTTCGGTTCTAATTACCCGAATTTCCCTTCGGTAGAATATATGATGGTCCTTGTGCTTTTTCTTTCGACAATGATTGGAAAGAAACTAAAGAAGTCGCCCGTTTTGGCTTTTTTGGTGGTGGTTCCTTTTATGGCATTTCCGGGTGTATTATTATTCAGTAATCACCCTCTGATGGCATCGCTACCGTTTTTTGGGCCGTGTGTTGCAGGGATTCTTGCTTTGCCGGAAGTGAGTGTTCTTTTTACGCAAGAAGCAGAAAAGAATACATATAAAGCATTATCCGTAAAAGCTGTATTGTTTCTGTGGCTGGTAGTTATGATATTTGGTAAGGGATATATGATGCGAACTTCACAGGGAGCGCATTATACGATTTTAGATGAAACCAGTTTGTGTCGTCAGGGTGTAGCGAAGGGTTTGGTTTCGGATACCGCAAGTGCGGAAAGAAACCGAGATGTTAATAATCTTATAAAAGAGGCTTTGCCGGAGGGTGCGAAGGTTTTCTATATCGGAAAATGTCCGGATGTTTATCTGCAAAATGATATAGAAGTATGTACGCCATCGACCATCAGCACACCGACTTATGATGATAATGTTTATCTATATTTTGACTTATATCCGGAAAAGAAGCCGGACTATGTTGTAATTGACAGTGGATATATTTATATTACCGGAGGAGAATGGGCAAGAACTTATTTGGAAGAGAATTGTGAGGAAAAGTCTGTTGCCGAAAATTTTTATATTGAAATATATGCCTGTAAATAAGAGGGTTTGATGATTAGAAAGAATATGATTAATAAAGAAACGGAAGGAAAGTTTTATGATTAAAAATATCGTATTTGATATAGGAATGGTTTTGGTGGATTTTAAATGGCGCCAGGTGATGGCGGACGTGGGTTGCACGGAGGAAGAGATTGAAACCATTGCGGCAGTTATGGTGAACAGTCCTTTTTGGAACGAGTTAGACAGAGGCGTGATGGACGAAGAAGACGTAATTTCACAGATGATAGATAAATTGCCCGGCTTGGAAAACAAGGCAAGAGCCTTTTGGGAGAATATCCATTTGACTATCGAATCCTTCCCTTATTCCAAGGATTGGGTAAAAGGGTTAAAAGACGACGGATACAACACGTATTTACTGACGAATTACCCCAGAAGTTTGTGGCGCAATACGGCGGAACAATATTTTACATTCCTGCCTTTTGTGGACGGTGTGCTGGTATCTTCTCACGAAAAGATGACCAAGCCCGATCAGGAAATTTATGAGCGCCTTTTAGAGAAGTTTGATTTAAAAGCAGAAGAGACTGTTTTTATCGATGACAGACTTGCCAATGTAGAAGGTGCGGAAAGCGTGGGAATTAAGGGAATTCATTTTACGAATTTCGAAGAAGTAAGCGCGAAGTTGAACGAAATAATCGGAAGATAGAATATAATAGAAAGAATGAAGTTATCCGAAGATTATACGGACTGTAAAATAAAAATTTTATAATACAATCGATATGATATAAGAATTATAAAGACTGTCTTAAAATAAGGTCGTAAAAAGGTCACCTTGTTTCGGGGCAGTTTTTAAATTATAGGCAGGGGTTAAATTTTTAGCGCTTTTAACCGAAATAAATAGTGACTTTAAAATTAGACTTGAGGTGCGGCATGGTTCATTTATATACAAATTCCGGTCAGGAAGACATGCAAGTGAATACAACTTATACAAGACCTGTGGAAAATAACGCGTCCCGCGTAATCAAAGCCACAGATTTTGCTATGTCCATTACCGGAAGAGGTGCAGAGTTCTCTGCTTATGAAGGGCAGGGAGCCAATATGCAGGACATTATGAAGAATGCCGGCGCAATGGATGTAACCGCAAATCGTAACTATATGACAGTAATGTCAAATTCATTATCTGATGAAGATTACGAAGAACTTGTAAAAGAAGGTTACAAACCGGGAGAAACTTCGGTAGAAACCACGGTTACGGTTGTGGATGAAATCAAAGCAAAGCTTGCGCAAAGCGGCGTGATTATAGAAGGTTACAATGATGATTTGTCTGACGAAGTGCTTCAGGAAATTACCGGAAGCGAAAGCGCAGCCAATGCGGTAAAGAAAGCCTTCCGCGAAGCCGACATTCCCTTGACGGCCACAAATGCACAGAATGCGGCAGAGGCAATGCAATTGGCAGGCGAGATTACGGAAATTACGGATGGTATGTGCGATTACCTGTTGCGAAACGGTATCGATCCTACCATTGATCATTTATACAGAGTGCGATTTTCGGGCGCGGAAGTTTCTGAGAATATGGGCGGTTATTATGCCGATGATATCGGTGGTTATATGACAAAGCAGTCATCTGATTTTGACTGGAAAGCAATGGAAGCAAGACTTTCTAAGACCATCGAAAATGCCGGCCTTCCCGTGAACGAAACCACGATGAAGGAAGCGCAGTGGCTTGTAAAGAGCGGTATTTTATTAAATGAGACCAATGTAAAAATTTTACATGATTTAAAAGGTTTGACGATGCCCATGGCCGAAGAAGACGTGGCAAAATGCATCGCCAATGCCATCGCCGACGGAAGGGAAGCAAAGGAAGCATATTTAAGCAATTCTACAAGCAAGCTTACCGAAGCGGTAAAAGCTTACGAAGATGTACAATCCTTCAGTTTTGAAGCAGTCAAAGTTGTAGTAGAGGGCGGAAAGTCCTTAAATATCAAAGAACTTCGCGTAGCGATGCAATCCATTCGTATCGAAGGAAGTGTCAGCGAAGACGGAGTCAGTCTCTCGGTTGAAGCAACAAGTGCTTCTATGGAAGCGGTTAGCGTGGCAGGCAATCTTGCAAGCGCAGGTGCAATGGTGGGAAGCGAGAATCCCGAGCTGGTTAAGGCAATGCGAGTGCTTAACGAAACCCGACTTGCCATGACGGTTGAGAACAACTACAGGCTTATGAAGCTTGGTTATAATATTGAAACCACAGAACTTTCGCAGTTGGTAGAAGACTTGAAGGCAGTGGAAGCGCAGAAACAACAGACCTTATTCCCGAAGGATACGGAAGCGGCGCAGAAAGCAACCCTTTGGCAGGCTACAAATGACAAACTTGTCACTTTGGCATTTATGCCGGCAGGTACCGTTGGTAAACTGGTTCAGTCCGAGGGCGTACATACTTTATCTTCCGTACACGATATGGGCGAGGCACTGCGACAGGATTACATCAAAGCAGGCGAACAGTATGAATTGCTTGGCACGGAAGTGCGCAGGGATTTGGGCGATTCCATTAAGAAGGCTTTTGGCAATGTGGACGATATCCTTAAGGATTTGAACTTTGACGTTAATGATACCAACCGACGCGCGGTTAGAATTTTAGGATATAACAGCATGGAAATTACGGTATCCAATATCGAAAGCGTCAGAGAGGCGGATGCAGGATTACAGCGCATTATGAATAAAATGACACCTGCGTCAACATTGCAATTAATCCGCGATGGCGTGAATCCTTTGGAAACGGATTTGACAACGCTGGAGAATCAATTGGATGCATATGAAGCAACCGTAGAGCAGACGGCAGAGAAGTACAGCAAATTCCTTTTCAAACTGGAGAAGAATCACGAGATTACACCGGAAGAAAGGGAGTCCTACATAGGAATCTACCGACTTTTACATCAGATTGAAAAGGCCGACGGAGCACTGGTTGGAAATGTATTAAGCCAGGGCGCGGAGATGAGTTTTAGGAATCTGTTATCCGCTATGCGTAGCGGTAAAAGCACCGGAATGGATTATTGCATCGACGAAAGCTTCGGTGCGGCGGTGAAGGCAGCAGGCTATGAATTCAATATCAGCAACCAGATTTTAAAAGGATTTGAAAACGCGGTTGTGGGAACAGATGATATCAATGCAGAAGCAACGGCGGAAGATTTAAGCGAATTCAGGGATGTTTTATCAGGTGATTATGCGGAAGCAGTAGAAGAGCTGATGTATTATGAACAGGACGTAACGCCTGATCACATACAGTCGATGCAGACGCTTTTGGAGGCCCCTGATGCACAGCAGAATGCGTGGAGCGTATTCGCAAATGCGGCAGAGAGCGGACGAAGAAGCAACGCAGGAAGTCGTAAGGATTCCGAGGAAGGCAATTTGGTATCGGCGCAGGAGGCACCGATTGGCGACGGCGAACTCAGTGCATTGGAAGAAGCGGTGTTTGGCTTACAGGAAGCTTTTACAGATAAAGAAAGTGTGCAGGAAGCATACGGTAAGCTTTTGAAGCAGGCTGAGAATCTTCTGGAAGAAAGTATGATGAGCGACGAGACCGGCAGACTTGATATTAAGTCTATGACAAGTGCTTTTAAACAGCTTTCTTTCAACGGAAACCTGATGAGGGAAGAGAATTACGAAATCCCGGCATATATCGGCGGTAAGCTTCAGGGCATCCGAGTTAAAATTGTTCATAAGGGTGAAAGTGACGGCAATGTCATGGCAACTCTTTCTACAGAAAAATATGGTAATATCGTAGCACAGTTCAGACTCACGGAGGAGAAGGTACAGGGCTACATCGCATGCGACAGTGAAGAGGGCACGGAGGCTCTTAAGGCAGACGGAAGATTTGAAACAAAACTTTCGGAAGCAGGCAAAGAAGCAGGCGATATCAGATATCTCTACAGTGAGAAACTGGACGGAACCTTTTTGTATCGTAGACACGACAGAAGTGTCGAAGACGGCGGTTCGACCAGAGACTTATATGAAACGGCTAAATTATTTATTATGAGTATGCAGGATACAGAAAGGTAAGGTGACGATATGAGTTTAAGAGTTTCACAGAATATTTCAGCAATTACAGCGCAGAATGCGTTACACAGAACAGATACCAAGTTATCACAGTCTTTGGAGCGTTTGTCTTCCGGTTTGAAGATTAACCATGCGAAGGATAACCCCGCCGGCGTGGCGATTGCAAAGAGAATGAATTCCCAGATTAAGGGACTTTCTATCGCAGGTGACAATGCCAGCGATGCAATTTCCATCGTAGAAACAGCAGAAGGCGCAATGAACGAAATTCATGCAATGCTTCAGCGTATGAGCGAGCTTGCAATTGACGCCGCCAACGGCACCAAGTCTGACGCAGACAGAGAAATGCTTGATGCGGAAGTAAAGCAGTTAAAAGAAGAAATCACACGAATTGCCAAGGATACCGAATTTAACGGACGTCCTCTTTTGGATGGTGGTTTTGATTTAAAAGGTTATTCAAGCGATGCCAATGTATCCGTGGCTTATTATTCGGATGAAGTAGATATTAAAGATTTTACGGTTTCTTCCGTTACTCTGGGCACAGATGCAGACGGCAATCCTTTGGTAACTGATTTGCAGTTGTTAATGGACGGAAGCGAAAATGCATTCCCTGCAGATGCACAGTGGGAAGCTGATGGCGATATGGTTACCATTAAGGCGGCAAATGATTTTGAAGTGAAGTTGAAAGTGACAGGCAGCGCAACGGGCGTTAATCTTGATATGACAGGCATCGGCGCAATGCGTATGCAGATCGGAACCGAAGAAGGCCAGGTTCTTGAAATGCGTATCCCTACCATGAGCTTGGAACTTATGGGGATTGAAGAAACCACAATTGCGACAGAAGCAGATGCCAGAGAAGCTATTAATAAAATTGCAGAAGCAATCAATTACGTATCATCAGCCCGTTCCAGACTTGGTGCATACCAGAACCGTTTGGAATCTACAGGCGCAAGTCTTGATGTTACGCATGAGAATATGACCGCTTCTTATTCACGTATTATGGACGTGGATATGGCAGGTGAAATGACCGAATATACCAATCAGCAGGTACTTTCCCAGGCAGGTACTTCCATGCTTGCCCAGGCAAACGAAAGACCTCAGCAGGTTTTACAGTTATTGCAGTAATTAAGGGGGAAGCAGTATGACCAACGAACAGAAACAGGTATATACCCTTCGCATTTCCCAGGCGAATAAAACTGAGCTTGTGGTAATTTTATACGAGATGTTTCTCGATTATGTTGCCGAGGCAAAGTCAAACCTTGAAGCGGGCGACCGAGCTGCATTAAAGTTAAGCTTAAACAAAGCCAGAGGTTGCGTAAATGAGCTTATGGAATCTTTGCATTTCGAATACGAAGTCGCACAGAATCTTATGCAGCTTTATCTCTATGTATATCGTGAATTATTGAAGTGCGAAATGCGTAAGGATAGCGTCCATATCGAGAACGCCTTAAAAGTAATGGTGCCTTTAAAAGAAGCCTATGCTACCATCAGCGCAGGCGACGATTCCGCGCCGGTTATGAGCAATGCCCAGACCGTGGTTGCGGGCCTTACCTATGGACGCAATGACGTCAACGAGAGTATGGCGGATCAGGGCGCATCCAGAGGTTTCTACGTATAAGCTACGGGTGTTTCCGGAAGCAGAAGCTTGTGAGAAGGAGTAGTGAGCTCTTGTTCTTCTTCAGGCGGGTTGTGAATTTTTTCAGCCTGTAAAAGCAGGTAACGATAGCGCTTTAACGCAGAATTTACTTGAAAAATATAGCAATCAATCAAATCAGGGTCAGTTGCATTGTCAAAGCCGCAGTAGGCGCTTTCCAGTGCAATCATGGCCTTTTTGATTTCTTCACGAAGGAGTTCGTCGTTGTCGGTTTCGCCGGGTGTAGTTTCGTAATCCAATTGGCAATAAGCAATTTGCATAGGGACCTCCTTGAAATAAAAGAATACATATTTTACCAATCTGCCGCCGGTCAAAAGCCGGCGGTTTTTATTTGGTTATTTTTAGTATTGACCGGAAAAACAGATTTATTCAGCGGATGTTAAAATTTGTTATTTTAGCTACAGAACGGGCAAAAAAATTATAAAAGAAATATCTATAATGGAGCTATTTGTAAAAGAATTATCATTTTCGAAATAGTTTGTACATAAGATAGAATATAAAAATTCTCTGGGATTGTATTACCGGTAAAAAAGGTGCGAGGCGTAAAGTGACAAATATAAATATTCCGATGCTGATTATTACAGTGATATCGTTAATTATAGTGTTGATGATAGGACGTAAAAGGCCCGATTATATAGTGAATTTCTTCCTGCGAATCGGGCTTTGTTACGTTGCGATTTATTTCATCAATAATGCCTTCTTGGAGAAGGGGTTGGATATCTGTGTGGCAATGAATGCGGTAACGTTTCTGACGTGCGGATTTTTTGGTTTCCCGGGTTTGTTTCTGCTGTATGGATTGGTGTTTTGGAGTTTTTTTGTGCAAGGGAATATATAGATAAAATGGGGCTTTGAACACATTTTAAGGGGTGTGTTTCAAGGCCCTTTTGTTAGGTTTTACTAAAAATAAAAAAGTTTGAAAAAAGCACTTTACATTTCAAAAAAATGTCTCTATAATGCAAAACACAACGAAGCAATCAGCCCGTTGTTCTAAAGCTAAACTTTAGCAGAGTTCTCTGCAAAATATCTCAAAAAGATTTTAATTACATATAGGGAGGTAATCTTATTGTAGCCTTACTTGTTTTATTGCTAGGGGCGGTAGTGTGGGATTTATCTAAGACCCGGATACCCAATGCTCTTATATTAAGTGGACTGATTATAGGTGTTTTTTATCGGGTGCTGTGTATGGGGGAACGAAATTATCTTGCGATTCTTCTAGGAATTATGGTCCCTGTCTTATTGTTCTTTCCGCTCTTTTTAATCCGTGCCATGGGAGCCGGTGATATTAAATTATTCGCCGTGACGGGAGCCTTTTTTACCATTGGAGAAAATTTAAAGTGTATTGTATTAGCCATAATGCTTGGCGGTGTTTTCGCTTTGATTAAAGTACTTTTCTACAGAAATTTAAGGGAACGTTTAAAGTATATGTTTACTTATTTCAGAAATGTGTTGCAATTTGCGGGGACCGGAAGCTTTTATGGCTTTTCTTATGCGGATAGAGAAGACGGCGAGTGCGTAAAACGAGCAGGAATTAAGTTTTCGCTACCGATTCTGATTGCTGCAATCATTGTTATGGGGGATATGCTATGAGGAAAAAAGAAGTTGTAATATGCGATAGTAATGAAGTTTATGCGCAGCGCCTTCAGGAATATTTAGCTGAGGAACGGAGTCTGCCTTTTGCGGTTGTTTTTTATACGGAGTATGCAAAGTGTATTGAATATTTATCTGAAGGAAAGGCAGAGGTTTGTGTTGTCTCGGAGGATATGGTCGCAGGTAAGAGTGGGCTATCGGAATTGGATAAATACGTCAAGCACCGGATTACATTGTGCGAGGATTTAAATGAAATGTCAGAGAATGATATTTTCCGATATCAGAGTGCAGATGCTTTGATTGAGCAAATTTGCAAGATTGCAGATTTAGACAGCAGGTCTTCAAGGATAAAAGAAGAAGGTGGTGCATCCAAGCTGATTGGAATTTATACGCCGATTGGGCGTTGCCTTCAGACTTCTTTTTCATTGGTGTTAGGACAGATGTTAGCGGCTAAATATAAGGTTTTGTATTTGAACTTTGAAGCGTATTCGGGTTTTACACAAATGCTGCAACGTGATTTCAATGCGGATATGGCGGACTTGCTGTATTACTTCAAAAATATATCAAAGGATTTTTCGGGGCGGTTTGCCGGAATGAAACAAGCGATTAACGGCTTGGATTATATTCCGCCGGCGTTTTCCTACATTGACATATCTCAGATTTTACCGAATGAGTGGGAGTGTTTTTTAAATGCATTGGGACAAGAAGGGGGATATGATTATATTCTTTTGGATTTGACGGATTATGTGCAGGGGTTATATCAAATTTTGCGGAATTGTTCCTACGTATATACAATAACGCGGAATGACGGGATGGCATTGGCTAAGATTACCCATTATGAGAATGTGTTAAAAGAATTAGCCTATGATGATGTTCTAGCGAAAACAAAGAAGTGTTCCTTTCCAATATATCGGCAATTGCCTGCGGAACCGGAGAACCTTTTATATTCGGAATTGGCAGACTATGCAAGAAGAATTTTAAGAGAGGATTTTGGATTTTCATGACCTATGAGGAAATAAAAGAAGAAATATGCGAAGAAGTAAGAGCAAATATAGATTTGTCGCGGGAGATGGAAAACGAAGAGGTAAAAGAACTTATTTATCGCGTGATAGCAGAGTATGCCGGACCGCACTATTTAAGCTTGGCACAAAAAGAAACTATAGGAAAAGAAATATTTGCTTCGGTTCGAGAATTAGACATACTTCAGGAACTGGTAGATGATGACACAATTACGGAAATTATGGTGAATGGTCCGAAAGAAATTTTTGTGGAGAAAAAGGGGCACATATATAAAACGGACAAGCAATTCGCGTCGGAAGAAAAATTGGAGGATGTTATTCAGCAGATTGTAGCGTCCTGTAATCGTGTTGTAAATGAGCGCATACCGATTGTGGATGCGAGATTGTCTAACGGTTCGCGCGTAAATATTGTGTTAAAGCCGCCGGCAATTAACGGGCCGATTGTAACCATTCGTCGTTTTCCGGAAAATGCCATTACGATGGAAGATTATATTAGATTTGGCAGCATAACAAGGGAGGCAGCAGAGTTTCTGCAGAAAGCGATTGCGTACGGATATAACATTTTCATTTCAGGTGGTACCGGTTCCGGAAAAACAACATTGTTAAATATACTATCAAATTCCATTCCGAAAAGCAGTCGCGTCATCACAATTGAGGATAGTGCAGAATTGCAAATTAAAGGTGTGGAGAATTTGGTAAGTATGGAGACAAGAAACGGCAACAGTGAAGGTTGTGAAGAAATCAGTATTAAAGATTTGATAAAAACAGCTCTGCGTATGCGCCCCGACAGAATTATTATTGGTGAGGTGCGAGGTGAGGAGGCATTCTTTCTTCTACAAGCTCTTAATACCGGTCATGACGGAAGTCTTGCAACAGCTCATGCCAACAGTGCTTCAGATATGCTATTGCGTTTGGAAATGATGGTTCTTATGGGAAAAGAATTACCGCTTCCGGCCATTCGACGACAAATTGTATCAGGAATCGATATTTTGGTACATTTAGGCAGAATGCGGGATCGCAGTCGTAAGGTAATGGAAATTTTGGAAGTGACGGGTATGGAGGGTGAAGAGATACTTTTGAATCCGTTGTTTTCATTAGAAGATGACGATAAGGGGAATCATTCTTTGATAAGAATTAACAGATTACAGAATAGGGAAAAGTGGATTGAGGAGTAGGTATGATATACGATACATATCATTTTAACGCAAAAGAAAGAATGGTTTTTTTTGCAGCTTGGATTGGAATAAGCGGCGTTGTTGCATATTTCTTTTATCATTCATGGATAGTTTGGGGAATTGTTCTGTTAGGGTTTCCACTTTTTTTGAAGTGGCAAAAAAAAACTGCAGTTCGGAAAAGGAAATGGGAGCTAACACTTGCGTTTAGAGAGGCTATTGTTATTGTGGCAGGCAATTTGCAGGCAGGAAATTCTGTAGAGAATGCATTTCGCAGGGCCTACAGCGATTTGAAATCTCTGTATGGTGAAGAAGGAGATATAACCAAGGAATTTCTGGTAATCAGGAGGGGATTAGAGAATAATCTGATCCTTGAAAAAATGCTATTGGATTTCGGGACTCGGAGCGGAGTAGAAGATATTAAAGACTTTGCGGACATTTTTGCTGTCGCTAAAAGAACAGGAGGCAATTTAAAAGAAATTATTGCAGATACGGTAGAGATTATCAGTGACAAAATTGAGATAAAAAGAAGTTTAAGAATATTGATTAGCGAGAAACAATTCGAACAAAAGATTATGAGTGTTATTCCTTTTTTTATCTTGATATATATCGGTATGACTTCGCCGGGGTATTTTGATTCTTTATATCATTCGTTGAGCGGAATAGGTATTATGACGGCTTGTTTAGCAGCTTATATTGTAGCTATTTTGTGGGGAATGAAGATTACTGCAATTGAGGTATAAGGAGCACAGTTATGTCTAAAAATCGAAAAAAAGGGATTATGATTTTGTTTCTTGGAATTTCAATAATAGTTCTCTCTTTATTGCTTCCAAAGGGCTTAGGTAATTTGACGGAAAATGGCCGTTTAGAGAGAAATGAATTCGGAGAAGGAGAGAAGCAGATATCATTAATTGCGATTACAAGTCAAGAAGAAACGGTTATTGAATACAATGTGGCAGAGCGTAAATTTACGGAAAGCGAGATTAATAATATGCTACCGGGATTTAAAGAGAAATTGGAGAGTTCAGTATTAGGTATAAATGAGTCCCCCGATAAAATTCAATATTCTTTGACGCTGGTGGAAGAGTTGGAGGGCTATCCTTTTTATATTACGTGGTGTAGCGAACGCTCTGACTTAATTGGTTCTGAAGGTGACTTGAAAGAGGAGATAAAAGAAGCTGTACCGGTGATGATAACTGCAGAGTTTAAATATGAAGAGTGGGTATTTGAACACAGCTTTTTGATTGTGTTAGTACCGCGGGAATATGAGCCTTTGGAAGAGTGGATGCATATGCTGGAAGATGCACTGGTGAAAGCGGATGCAGAAAGCAAAGAAAGAGCTTATATGAATCTTCCGGAGACAATAGGGGATATTTCTGTAAGGTGGAGTGAAAAACGGGAAAATAAGGGATTAAAAATAGGCGGATTCTGTGTGGTTGCCGCAATAATATTTTTCTACGCTGACTCTGTGGAGAAGAAGGAACAGGCGAAAAAAAGACTGCAAGAAATAAGGAAAGCTTATCCGGAGTTTGTTATGAAGTGCGCAATGTTGGTCGGTGCAGGTATGACACCAAGACAAGCGTTTGAGCGTATGGGAAAAGTCTATAGGGAAAGCGGTTCTGTTCAAAATCCATTGTATGAAGAAGTTCTCGTTACAAACAGAGAACTAGACAATCGAATTGCAGAGCGTAGAGTCTATGAAAGTTTTGGCCGTCGGTGTGGAATAAGAGAAACGGAGAAGTTGGGGAGCATGTTATCAAGAAATTTGACTAAGGGTACAGAAGGCTTAAAGAATGCTTTGCGGGAAGAAGCAAAGGAGGCAATGGAAATGGAAAAGGAGCGGATTCGAAAACAAGGTGAAACTGCAGGAACAAAACTACTTTTTCCGATGCTGATTCTTTTGTTAATAGTTATGTTAATTATTATGATTCCCGCTTTTAGTACTTTTAGCATATAAGGAATGAGAAAGGAGGTAAGAAGTATGAATTTGAAAAATCAATGGAAAGCATTTCTGAAAGATGAAAGTGGTTTGTCTACGGTGGAAATTATTTTGATTTTGGTTGTATTGATTGCATTGGTATTGATTTTTAAGGATGAGATGATTGAAATTGTGGAAAGTATTTTTAAAACCATTAATAAAAGAATTGATAAGATTTAAGAAAGGGGGATTGCCGTGTGAAGAAAGGACATATGACTGTATATTTAACTTTGGTGTTTACGCTAATTGTATCATTAATTTTATCGGCATTTGAGACAGTAAGGGGAAGTTATCTAAAAGTCAGATGTGAAAATGCAGTTCAGACGGCAATCCATTCTTCATTCGCTGAGTACCATCAGGTTTTGTACGAAAGATATGGTTTGCTATTTATAGATACTTCTTATATGACGTCAGTGCCGGATTATAGGAAGTTAGAAGAGCGTATAGAAGTATATTTGGGATATAACTTAGTTCCGGAAGAAGAGCAAACGTTGCTTTTTGCAAGAGACTGGTATGACATTGAAGATTACAATGTAAGTCTTACAAATATTCGATTGGCGACGGATGATTGGGGCGGGGTACTACGACAGCAGGCGGTAGATTATATCGGCAATTATGTTGGAAAAGAATGGATTGAGGAAGTACAAAGTTGGATTACGGTTGTGGACCGGTATGAGATAACGCAAGAAAAATTTGAGAAATATCATAAAGAAGTGGTTAGGGATAAAGATGTTTGTTGGAAAGAAAATAATTTGTTGAATGAAGAGTGGAATACTTATACAGGATTGCCTTCGCTAAACATCGCAAGTGATTATTTGGAACCACTTTTTGCGGAGAGTATGAATTATAGTGCCACAGGTATTTCGGTTAAATCCTTTCAACCATGGGAACATGTTTCACACAGATGGAATATTCAAGGAACCGATGCTTTGGAGGAGAAGGGGTTCGATATAACGGAAGAAATTCTGTTTGGAGAATACATCCTGCATAAAATGGGCAATTACAGGGATGTCAGAGAAGGTTCCAAACTGGATTATCAGGTGGAATATATATTGTTTGGGAATGCGCAAGACAGCTTCAATTATTACAGAATGCAGGAAACATTGTTTTGGTTTCGGGGGGCTGCAAATTTAAGTATGTTATTGGCAGATCGGACAACTCAGGAAAAAATTAAAACCATATCACAGATTGGTTTGTTATTGGAAATACCGCCTGAATTATTGCAGGCAGCAATTAATGTCTGTTGGGCTGCGGCAGAAAGTATTGATGATGTCAAAAATTTAATAAAAGGAGAAGAGGTACTTTTGCTAAAAGAGCCAAAAGATTTTTCGGTTGGTTTGGGAAGTATCATAATCGGCAAACCGATAGATATTACACCAGGTGACCCACAGGGAGATATGTTAGCAATTAAAATGGATTATGAGGATTATCTTAGACTCTTTTTGTATATGCAATCCCCTATGGTTAAGGTGTATCGCTGTATGGATATGATGGAAGCAGATATACGTTTGACGGACGGAAACGAAAATTTTCGTATGGATGCCTGCGCGGATGCAGTAAGTATGGAAATCGGAATTCATAGCGGATACGGGCATTTTTATACACTGGAAAGAAAATACAGTTATTTTTAAAGAAAGGATATAAGGGGTAGCAAAAGACGTCCTTTTTCAGGGGCATCTATTTCAAATCTATCATTCTACTCTCTCTTGTTCTTAAGGTATTTTATATACATATCTACGCCTGAGAAAAAGGATGTTTTTTGCTATCTCTTAAAAGAAAATATGAAAAATAATTGTGAGCGGAAACAAAAAGGAAGCATTACAGTGGAGAGTGCTTTAGTGTTACCGTTGTTCATTATTCTTATGCTAAATGTGATTTCTTTATTTGAAATGATATATGTACATATGGCAATGGACGTCGCATTGAATCAAGTAGGCCGGGAAATATCAGTGGCCGCGAATTTTCAAAATATTTACGAGAATGATTTATTAACGGAAGTATATGTAAAAGAGCGGGTTCTGGAATTGATAGGAAAGGATAAAATTAAGGATTCGTTGATAGTAGGTGATTCCAATGGTATTGTTCTTCTGCGTTCAGAAATTGCGAAAGGAAATGATGTAATTGATTTGGTAATGACGTATCGCGTTGAGCCGTGGCTTCCTTTTTTTCAGGTTGGCGATATGGTTATGATTAACCGATGCTATATTAAGGCATATACAGGATATGGATTAAACGAAAACACGTCTGATGAGAGAAGATTTTATGTGGCAGAAAACGGAGAAGTTTATCATTTAAGCAGAAGTTGTACACATCTTCAGTTGTCTATTTCAATGGTAGGTGAAAATGAATTAGAAAAGGCACGGAACAAAGACGGCGAGAAATACAAACCGTGTGAGGTTTGCTTTGATAAAGAAACGTCAGGCGGACATTTTTATATTTCAACGCAAGGCAACAGATATCACTCATCAGTGGCTTGCACCGGATTGAAAAGAACAATATATGTTGTAAAAGAAAGCGGAGTTAGGAATAAACCATTATGTATAAGGTGTATGGAAGAATATGATTGGGATGTTGGAAATAATTAAAATAATTGTATTGGGAATCTTTCTATTTGTTGAAGGGATTCGCGATTTACGGAAGCATAAGGTTTCTATGATTATGGTTGTGGCCGCCGGTGTACTGGGGGTGATTCTTCAGTTTGGCATTATTCAAGAAAATGGATTGGAAATTTTAGGCGGAATACTTATCGGGATTGTATTATTGTCGTTTGCCAAGATGACAAGAGAAAAAATTGGGTACGGCGATGGCTGGATTTTCGTTGTGACAGGAATTTATTTGGGTTTTCGAGGCAATATATATCTATTATTGCTATCACTGTTTGGGGCATCTTGGGTATCAATTTTTTTGCTTATGTTCAAGAAGGCTAATAGGAAAACGGAATTGCCGTTTGTTTCTTTTATGCTCCCTGGTTATTTATTATTATTTGTCATTACATAAAAGGGGATTTTTATATTGAAAAAATATCAAAAGGGAAGTTTTACGGTAGAGACCGCACTAATTATGCCGATTGTTTTAATGGTAGTTCTAATTATTTTCTTTTTTGTTTTGTATATGTATAACCGCAGTGTTATGCAAAATGCCGCATATCGAGGTATAAAACAGGCATTTTATTATTCAGGCGAAAGTAATGAGGATATAAAAAAAGAATGCAGTAGAGTTATTTTAGCGGATTTAGACCATTCGCTAATTGGAGTGCAGAATGCTGAAGTTGAAATAAAAGTGTTTGCAAACAAGATAGAAATTACAATATCCGGAAGATTAAATGTTCCTGATATGATTTCTTCAAAAGGAACGGTATTTGAAGAGTTATGGAGCTATGAAATATATGCAAAAGAAGCAAGATATAATCCGGCGGAAATAATCCTAAAAGGACAAAATCTTGAGAATATCGTAAATGAGTTTGCACCAGAGGAGGGAATGGACGTTGGAAGCTAGATATAAAAAGGATATGAATAATAATTATATGATATTAGGTTGTGAAGGAAAAGCAACTTATGAGTTGAATATGATTTGTAACAACAAAATTAAAGGATTATTAGATTGTCGAAAATACCTATTTAACGGACAGACGGAATTATATTATAACATCACCTCTAAACAACCAATTAGCAGGGTTTTTTTAAAAAAAGAGTTGAGTGCAGACGATGTTAAAATAATATTATTATCAATTCGCTTGCTTATGGACGAGTTGAAAAAATATTTATTAAGTATTGAATATGTTTTGTTTGATTCGGAATATTGTTATTGTAATCCAGAGACAAAACAACCGGAGTGGATTTTTTATCCGCAAAGTCAAGAAGAAAATAATATGAGGAAGTTAGCAGAATTCTTGATTGATCGAGTGGACCACGGAGAGCGAAATGCGGTTGATATGGTGTACCATTTCTACAAATTGGTAAGAAATCAAATGGTGACCAAAGCGGAGTTGGACAAATTAATTGAGGAATATGAAAGTAATAAAAAATATGAACCGTTTGAAAGCGAAAAGCAAGATTTTTCATATCAACAGAATATACAGTTTGTAACGCAAGACAAGGAGATAAATTATGAGAAAGGAATATTTGAAAATAATACTGCCTGGGGGAGAGTTAAGGGATTAATACAAACGAAGATGAAGAGTTTAAAAAAGGGTCAAACGAATAAAAAAGAAAGAAGAGTAGAATCGATAAGTTCTTTGAAATGGGAAACATATGGATTGGAGGAATATGAAAACTATAAAGGTGAAACGGTAGTTATGGGAGTTCAAAGTATAAAGGCGACACGACGACTTAGAAGTTTATCAAAAAGTGATGCGGAGTATATTTCCTTGCAAAAACTTCCTTGTATACTGGGGAAAATGGAAGAATGTTCAGATGTTGTTCTAAAGGACCAAAGCATTAGCCGTATGCATGCCCGCATATTTGAAGAGAATGGTGAATTGTATTTACAGGATTTGAATTCGACCAATGGTTCATATATAAATAATTTAGAGTTGGAGAGTAATGAAATCGTAAAATTAAAGATAGGTGATGAAATTACATTCGGTAACTTAAGATACATATATGAGTAGTTGATTTTTCTTCATAAAAATCGTATATTTTATATGTACGAGGATGATGAAAATGAAAGAACAGCTGAAGGCTTTTTTGGCATTGGAAGGCTATACAACCGTTACTTCCAATTTGCCGGAATTTCTGGTTTTTTTGAAAAAAGAATATAGACACGTAAGTGTAATTTACGTTATGGAGTTAGAGGAAGGTTCTACTTTTACGACTGAAAGATACAACGGCGTTTACGAGAGCGCGGGTAAACTTTTGGAGAAGAACGGCATTACAGAAATGCACATTCTGACCGTGATTATTTCGGATAATCCGGAGCATGCACTGGAAGTATGCCACGAGGACAGATATGCCTGGGTAATCAATCGTGCTGAGAAACAACTGGTAATCGGCGAGGACAAGGTAGAAGATTTCTATGGGATGAGGGCTTCTTTTGAGAAGTTTTTGAAGGCGCCCGAAGCGGCATCGAGAGAGATAGAAGAAACCAAAGAGAAGGTTTTGACTGAGTTAAAAGAACAGGAACGAAAATTGCTTCGAACCATCTATGTTCCCTGGGTTGCATACGTGTTGGTTGCAATCAATATTGTGGTATATATTGTATGTACAGCAACGGGAGAATTGTTGTATAATGTAGGTGGAATGAGTGTTGCAACCGTGATAGGAGACGGACAGTGGTACCGTATTCTGACATCTATGTTTTTGCATGGTGATATCACACACATTTTTAACAATATGCTCATATTATATTTGTTAGGAAATATGGTAGAGCAGCGTATTGGAAGATGGCAGTTTGCGACGTCATATTTCATATGCGGAATTGTTGCCGGGCTGATTTCGCTGGGGGCGAAGTATTTCAGCGGAATGGATGCGAACAGCATTGGTGCCAGTGGTGCGGTCTATGGTGTATTCGGGATTGCATTGGTTACAGAATTTACAACGATTAATTGGAGACGCATCAGTCTTTTTACGGTACAGAGATTGTTGTTAGTAATTTTGTGTATTGGTGTCAGTTTGTATGTAGATTCACGAACCGCAGGAATTGATTACGAGGCTCATATAAGCGGACTTTGTATGGGTGCAATTATCGGAATGACATGGTATTTTAATCAGCTCAGAAAGAAGAGGATGAAAAAACATGAAAGTTAATATTTATTACGGCGGAAGAGGATTAATCGGAGATCCTACGTTATATGTGATTAATAAAATGGCAAGCGTGTTGGAAGAGTTAAATGTAACGGTGGAGCGCTATGATTTATATGAGAGCAAGAATTCCATTACAACCTTACCCAATACGTTAAAAGATGTGGATGGTATCATTCTTGCCAGTACTGTGGAATGGTATGGAATCGGTGGCTATATGCAGTCGTTTTTGGATGCTTGCTGGCTCTATGCGGATAAAGAGAAGTTGGCGCAGATTTATATGTGCCCTGTTGTAATGAGTACAACCTATGGTGAGCGCGATGGTAAGCTTACTTTGGCTACTGCTTGGGAAATTCTTGGTGGTCGTCCCTGCAGCGGTATTTGCGGATATATTCCCGAAATCTCTATGCTGGAATGTAAGGAAGAGTATGACCGCTTGATTGAGAAAAAAGCAGAGAATATGTACAGAACCATTAATCAGAAGCTGACCAGTTTCCCTGCAAGTAACCAGGCAGTTAAGCAGAAGGTTTCTTATACACAGAACATTGCTTTAACGCCCCAGGAGACAGAACAGTTGTCTATGTATGCTTCTGACGATAACTATGTACAGCAGCAGAAAGAAGATATTAAAGAATTAACCAACATGTTTAAGGATATGATGGAGAATAGGGAGACGGACGAGAAGCAAAGCTTTATCGGTGATTTTAAGGCGCGCTTTACGCCGCAACCGGGATTCAATGCGATTTTCCGCGTTGTCATCAAGAACTACAACAAACCTATGATTATTCGTATTCAGAATGCTAAGTTGGAATGTTTCTACGGAACTTCTGAATATGCAGACGTTGAATTGCAGACAGAAGAAAACGTAATCGAGAGCATTATTGCGGGCAAAACTACATTCCAGAATGCTTTTATGAGTGGAAATATGACAATGAAGGGAGACTTCAAACTTCTTCGCAATATGGACCATATTTTCCCCTTCTCAGGCAATATAACTGATGATGGAATGTTCGTATAAAATATAAATTAAAAGAGGTATAGAAGATGAAAAAAGATGATTGTATTTTTTGTAAAATAGCCAATGGTGAAATTCCTACAAATTCAATTTATGAAGACGAGAGATTTCGCGTGATTCTTGATATGAGTCCCGCAACGAAAGGACATGCATTGATCCTTCCCAAGGAGCATTTTGCAAATATTTATGAATTGCCGGAGGATTGGGCAGCAGATGTTATGGTGCTTGCAAAGAGAATGGCAACTATGATGACTGAGAAATTAGGTTGCGATGGTTTTAATCTGGTTCAGAACAACAATGAATGTGCAGGCCAGACTGTATTTCATTTTCATTATCACCTTATTCCCCGATATATTGGTGATAATCAGAAGATTCAGTGGAACCCTACTTCGCCTACTGCAGACGAGTTGAAAGAAGTTCATAGTATTTTAACAAAGTAGATGTAAGATTTGCGATGTAATAAAGATTTATTTCGAGTGTGTGGAGGAAGAGATGGATCCCGAAAAGAATGTGCTTGAAGAAGGAACTGCAACTGTAGCGGTTGAGTTGACTCAGGTTGAGAAGTTAAATGAATTGCGTAAGAAATATCGTAATGCCGATCTTTTGTGGAAGTTGATTACGGTTATTGTAATAATACTTGCAATTGCGTTTATTTATATGGCATATATGAAGATTGTATTTGATGACGGCTTGCTTCGTGTCATTGTGGCTTGTGTTTTCTTGCTGGCGATTCCGTTTTGTTTGTATATTCTTCCGTTGCTTTTTAAAATGTCTTCCAAATTTAAGGCATATAATGCAGAGTACAAGAATGTATTCCTTCAGGAAAAAATCAATGCAGAGCTTCCGAAGGCAGATTATAAGGCAAAGGATCGCATTTCCATTAAAGAAATCAGCGAGTGCTCTATGATTCGCAAGGCGCGTTCAGCGAACGCTAACGACTGTATCGAGGGAACTTATAAAGGCGTGGATTTTCTACGCTATGATATGGAATTATCTTATAAAAAGAGCCGTAAAGTTTCTGATTGCGTATTGATTGCCTGTTCTAACAGAACTGAGTTGAATGGAGAAGTTCAGATTATACAGAGAGATTTTAAAATCGGCAAGCAATTGTACGAGATGCCGGAAGGTTATCAGGAATATGTAACGGATGATGAGAAGTTCAATAAAGAATTCGTTGTATATACTGCAGAACAGGAAATTGCGTCATCTTTTATTGATAAAGAATTAATGCGTAAAATTAGCAGATTTTCAGGTGGCGGACCGATTGCAGCGTTTTTTGATAAGAAGAAGGTATACTTGATTATCAAAAGAAAGAAGGATGCAATGGAAGCACCGGTCTATAAAGCCGTGAAAGAAAATGCTTGTAGAAAAGAAGCTGAAAAAGAAGCAGAAGTAATCAAGAATTGGGTAGATTTATTGCACGATTGTGTAGTGAAATAAGACCACGTTTCTATATGTATATTACGATTTGGTTTTAGAAGTTTTCAGTTGTTCCGGAAGAGCCGGGTAGATCATTTTTCTAAAACCTATGGATAAGAACATTTTGGCAATGTCCGGAATGATGAAGGGAAGAATACAAATTTGTAGAACCGGAATCATTTCGGACATGTTTTTTATGTCAGAATAAGCAAAAAGAAACCAGGCGGTTCCAAAGATATAGCAAGTTATAAGGCCGAGTATCATACCGATGATTCGTGCGTAGATACGTTGGCCGAGAAGTGTGGTGAACAACCAATAAATCAGTGCCAACAAAACAAAGCCGACAATATATCCTCCGGTATTGCTTAAAAGAACGCCGATGCCACCGCGAAAACCAGAGAATACGGGAACGCCGATTGCGCCAAGAAGGATATATAAAAGGACAGAAAAAGTGCCCTTCTTTCCGCCTAACAATTCTAAGGTAATAAATACTCCCAACGTCTGAAGTGTGAAAGGTATTACCGTAGGAATTGTAATGTAGGAACAAAGGGCAATAATAACTGTAAAAAGTGAGCAATAAACCATAGAAAGGATACGTAAGTGTCCGGTTTCCTTGGTATGGTTCATATGTATGCTCCTTTCATTATTTTATGGTCTGTTAATAACAGCGTCTTCAATTAAGCTTATTACTTTATCAACTGCATTTAACTGTGAACTTTGAGACATTGTTTCAATGTAGGTCTTACGATTGCAATACAGTTCATAAACTTTCTCAACTAAAGTGCTTTCGTCCAAATCGTCCTCATCCAATACAAGTGAAAAACCTTGTGATTCGAAAGATTTTGCATTCAGTATCTGGTCGCCACGGCTACTTGCGGCAGGAAGGGGAATTAAAAGATTCGGCTTTTTCAAAGCCAAAAGCTCGCAAATAGCATTGGCTCCTGCTCTGGAAATTACGATGTCTGCCATGGAAAGCACATCTTTTAATTCGCTCTTTAAATATTCAAACTGTGCATATCCCTTTTGGTTTAAGAGGAGATTATCCACGCGGTCCGTACCGCAAATATGCACTACCTGGAAATCTTCCAACAATTTAGGTAAAGCAGCGCGGACAGCTTTATTAATGGCAACAGAACCTGAACTTCCGCCAATTACCATAATAACGGGAAGGTTTGAAGTAAACTTACATAAATTCAATGCGGCTACTTTATCACCGCGCATTAATTCGCTTCTGATAGGTGAGCCTGTTAAAACCGCCTTCTCTTCCGGAAGATTTGCTAAGGTTTCCGGAAAATTACAGCAAACCTTGGATGCAACGGGAATGCAGAGTTTATTTGCCAATCCCGGTGTCATATCTGATTCATGAATAATGCATGGAATCTTTAAAGATGCAGCCGCACGTACAACAGGTACACTTACAAATCCGCCTTTTGAGAAAATTACATCCGGCTTCAATTCCTTCAGAATTTTCTTGGCTTCGCCATATCCCTTCATAACGCGGAAAGGATCGGAAAGATTCTTCAGTGCAAGATATCTTCTTAACTTACCGGTTGAAACACCATAGTACGGAATTTCAAAATCAGTAATTAATTTTTTCTCGATCCCGTCATGTGAACCGATGTAATGAATATCATATCCTAATTCTTTTAATTTTGGTAAAAGTGCAATATTCGGTGTTACGTGACCGGCTGTGCCACCACCTGTAAGAACGATGCGTTTCATGAAACGACCTCCGGAGTGAAGTATTGTTATCTTATAGTTTAAGATATTATTAATTAAAGTAAGGTGTTATATTTTTACACAATATTTTTAATACAATAAAATCTGATATTTATCATAATAAATTATGGGTTATAAAAGCATTAAAACAAGTTTACTGCTTCAAAGCTGCTTCCAAAGCATTTGCAAGCTGGTCAGGGCAAGAGGTGCTCTTGAAACCGCAACGGATACCGCGGATTTTGGCAATGGCATCTTCTGCCTGCATTCCTTCTACCAATCGTGCAATACCCTGCAAATTGCCGTGGCAACCGCCGGTAAACTGAACGTGTTTTACAATATTGCCGTCTAATTCAATGTCAATTGCCTGAGAACAGACGCCCTTGGGAATATATCGCATAATTTCACCTCATTCTGCTTTTTTATCTATATTAAAAAGGATTATAACAGAAAAAAACGTCGATTTCCACTATTTAGTGGAAAATGAAAGAGGATTTTGTCGATAAAAACAAAGGGATTCTCTCTTGTTTCGAAAAAAAGTTTTTTCTATACTGTTACTATTCCCTAAATTATTAAAATGAAACGGAGGACGGTATGGAATTATTAGAAAATGATATTTTTATTAAACTATCGATTTTTCTTATTACATTAAGCATAATATGCCAGATTGTGGCAGGGGTACTATATCAAAGTATGATTCAGGAAACCGATAATATGTCGGCAACGGATAATAAACTTTTGAAACAATGTAAGTTAAAATTTGCAAATTGTTTTGAATTAAACGGAGGTGTTTCCAACATACCGATTTTTGTGGACAAGTTCATAAATCGAATGAAAATAGGGTTTCTTACATTGCCGGGATTGTCAGCTTTTTCGGGGCAGATGATGCTTCTGTCCGTACTGCTGTGCGGAGTGGGAATCTATCGTCGTATTACGGCGGGAGATTATGTAGTACAGTTGTTCCCTTATTATATTGTCAGTTTGTTTGGTTTATATGCCTACTTCAGTATTTCTTCCTTGGTAGACGTCAAAGGAAAGAAGGAAGTACTGAAAATCAACATAATCGATTATTTGGAAAACCATATGGTAAGCCGGTTAAAAGTTTTGCCAAAGGAGCGGATTGCCAAAGAAATTATAGACGCCCCGATGGTAGAGAACGAGGTCCCGAAATTCGGACGAAAGGAAAGACAGGAGCTGGAACAGCTGCTACAGGAATTTTTATCTTGAAAAAAGGCCTTATTTTTGCTACACTTTACAAGGAACTTGACATTTTACAAATGTTTCAATAAATAAAGGATAAAAAGGAGAAAATCACATGAGTAAAAAAGTAGCATTTGATTATTCCAAAGCAGCACCCTTTATCAGCGCTAACGAAATGGAACTGATGAAGAAGCTTACACTTGACGCAAAAGAATTACTGGTTTCCAAGACTGGTGCAGGAAATGATTTCCTTGGTTGGATCAATCTTCCCGTAGACTATGACAAGGAAGAATTTGCAAGAATTAAGAAGGCAGCAGAGAAGATTCAGAACGATTCAGAAGTTCTCTTGGTTGTTGGTATCGGCGGTTCTTACCTTGGTGCAAGAGCAGCAATCGAATTTTTAAGACACAGCTTTTATAATGTTGTTGATAAGAGCATCCGTAAAACTCCCGAAATTTATTTCGTTGGTAACTCTATCAGCTCTACATACTTAAAGCACTTGATTCAGGTAATCGGCGACAGAGATTTCTCTATCAATATGATTTCTAAGTCAGGTACTACAACAGAACCTGCTATCGCATTTCGTGTATTAAAGAAGATGGCAGAAGAAAAGTACGGTAAGGAAGGCGCAGCCAAGAGAATCTATGCTACAACAGATAAGGCCAGAGGATCACTCAAGGGTCTTGCTACAGAAGAAGGATACGAAACATTCGTTGTGCCCGATGATATCGGCGGACGTTTCTCAGTTCTTACAGCAGTTGGTTTACTTCCTATCGCAGTAAGCGGTGCTGACATCGACAAGTTAATGGAAGGTGCAGCAAGCGGAAGAGAACGTGCATTAAATAACGCATTTGAAGAAAACGATGCACTCCTTTATGCAGCAGCTCGTAACATCCTTCTTAGAAAAGGAAAACAGATTGAAATTCTTGCTAACTACGAACCCAGCGTACACTTCGTATCTGAATGGTGGAAGCAGTTATACGGCGAGAGTGAAGGTAAGGATCAGAAGGGTATCTTCCCTGCAAGCGTTGATTTAACAACGGACTTGCACTCAATGGGACAGTTTATCCAGGACGGTTCCAGAAATATCTTCGAAACCATTATCAACATCGAAACTTCCAGAGAAGAAATCATCATCGAGGAAGAACCTGTTGATCTTGATGGTTTGAACTACTTAACAGGTAAGACTGTAGACTTCGTAAACAAGAGCGCTATGAACGGAACAATCCTTGCTCATACAGACGGACAGGTTCCTAACTTCTTAGTAAATGTTCCCGAAGTAAACGAATTCTACTTAGGTGAATTATTCTACTTCTTCGAGTTCGCATGTGGTGTGAGCGGATACATCCTTGGTGTAAATCCTTTCAACCAGCCCGGCGTAGAAAGCTACAAGAAGAACATGTTTGCTCTCCTTGGAAAGCCCGGATTCGAAGCACAGAGAGAAGAACTTCTTAAGAGATTATAATGAGTTGATATATTTAAATGAGACATCGCTGTAAGAAATTACAGCGATGTTTTTTGGTATAAAAACTACAACCGACGTGAAAAATGACAAAAATACTTGCGACAAATGTGAGACTCGTGTAAAATGCAAGCATATGAGAAAAAATAATATACGTGCCAAAGCATGTGTATAGAAAGTGGTGAATTATGAATTACGCAGAATTATCGGCTTTTATTGTGTACTTATTGCTGGTGCTTGCGGTTGGCGTTTACTTCTTTATAAAAGGTCGTAAAGCTGACGGTGGTGACAAGGATTATTTCCTTGGCGGAAGAAACATGAACGGATGGGTAGCAGCCCTTTCAGCAGGAGCTTCCGACATGAGCGCATGGGTACTTATGGGTCTTCCCGGTTCCATCTACCTTGCAGGTATGGGACAGGTATGGATTTCCGTAGGTTTGCTTATCGGTACAATTTGTGCATGGATTTTTGTGGCACCGAGACTTAGAAGATTGTCTATTAAGGCGCAGGACTCCATTACAATTCCGCAGTACCTGACAAACAGATTCCAGTCCAAAAACAAGGCGCTTCAGATTATCTGTGCGGTTATTTTCGTAGTAGTTTATTGTGTATATGCGGCATCCAGTATTTATGCCTGCGGTACTTTATTTAATACCGTATTCGGAATGAAACCC
>JAZNRI010000063.1:0-105577 GCA_045590655.1 Lachnospiraceae bacterium
ACGAAACAATTTACCCACTCAGGCAATAATATTTAGTAAGCGTAGGTAAAATAATCTACAATATAAAATATTTTACCTGCCAACTTAAGTCCGCCTTATTTTCAGTAGGTAATTCTTTTTGGAAGCTACATATATTTACCGCTTAATATAGCATCCGCAATCATAAGTAGGTATTTTACTATCTACTTTAATCTCCGCCAACTTCAAATCTTCTGTTGCTTTCAATCTCTCTACAAGACTGAAATTTGTGGGTGCACCAATTATTAATGAAATCGTCATAATACTATTTTTCTGATATCTTTTCAATGGTGTCTTTTCTAATCTCCTCCCTTAAAACAGATAAATACTCTGAAAAGCTCACTCTGTCATCTGCATAAGTTAGATTTAATTCATACTCATTTTCAGACCATGTTGAAATATCTGAAAAGTTATGTTGAATCAATGCTTCCAAACTATCAATAGCCTTATAAATTTTAGCTTCTAAGGTCTGTCTTTCTTCCATTTCCTTATACAGATTTATCATTTCATTTCGAATAGCTTCTGGTAGTGTTTTTAACCAATCAGCAAGAAGTGACTCCTCCGTATTCTCATGTTCCTTTGTCTTGGCAAAAGTAGGAATATCTCCCGTAAAACATTCTCCTAAATCATGTATAATGCACATTTGAATAATTTTATTTATATCTGCTTCAGGAAACTCATTCTTCATAAAATAAGCCATTAATGTCATCATCCAACTATGCTCTGCAACACTTTCATGACGACCTTTCGACGTATAACAATGTCTTGTTGTATCCTTCAATCGTTCTGCAACGCTTAATGCTTCTAACAGTTCTCTTGCCTCCATATTTCACCTCCACTTAATTAAGAAACTTCAAATCTTCCTCTCTGTTACCCCTTCAATGATTTCTCCTATTAGATCTCTTATCAAATGTATTCAAAAATTCCCTGAATAGCATCAGATACATTGATCATTTCTGCAGTTGGCAAACTATCCACTTTCTTATATCTTCGAACAGACATATCCAACAGTGCAAGTTTTTCACACTGTATATAACCTTGATTTTCTTCCGTTGCCATCCATATATGAAGTGGTCCGGGAATGGAATTAGTGATAATTGGACATCCTATTATTTCACCACTGGAATTAAAGAAATCCTTACTAACTACCAATACGGGGTGATTTATTTTTTCAATTTTAAGAATATCTCCTTGATGCAGTAATTCCATTACCATACCTCTCTTCCGACAGGTTCACCCCAATCATATTCACCATCTAACATTAACTTTCCATCAAACTCAGCAGCTCTTTCTTCCAACGTTTTATGACGAAAAGGTTTCGCTAAAGTAATTACACCATTCGATACCGTTACATCTAAAATCTCATTCAATGCAATCCCTGCACTTTTCAATACTTCTTTTGGTAATCTGATTCCTTGACTATTACCCCATTCTTTTACTTGTGCCTGCATATAAAAACCTCCTCGAGTCAAGTATATACATAGTGTATACCAAGCGATAAAAAATATCAATTTCTTTCTCTTGAAAATATACAAAACTTCAAATCTATCATGTTTTAATGCCTTTTATCCCTAAACCTTACTCACCCTTCTTGTGCTCCGTATAATTAATAATACATGCAATCACACCATAGAACACACCTGTCACAGGCCAGATAATCCAGGTATAGCCCCACGCGCCGGTGATAAAACTAATCGCCAGGTAAATTGCAGTAACGGTACACCAATAAATACCACCAATTAATTCATGCTTCTCGAAATTTCTTTTATGGTTGGGATCATAATCGCCGGTCTGCAGCAACTGTGCATAAGCGTCTGCTTCATTGCCCCATCTTGTGAACAAAAATACCGCAATTGCTACCAGGGCTAATAAAACATCCACTGCGATGATTGTTCCCAACGCTTCGCCAGTAAGCACAGCTGTCACAACCAATACCGCAGCGCCAAGAATACACAAACCAACACCGATTGCTCTTGTAAGTGTAAGCATGGGACGCTGTTTCTTCATTCTGCTCTCAACAATTCCCGCAACACCGTAATCCAGCACAAAACTTTCCTTCTGAAGCCACTCATAATCCGCCATCATACTGCCATTAAATATAAACAATACTACCGCTACAATCACCATGCACAGAAGCACGCCCAAACCGATTGCGGCAGCTACGTTTCCTTTTATCAAGCCAAATTCTTCCATACCACTCATAAGAATAAGTACGATGGGGGATAACACACAGATGCTTGCGCCGATGGCCACCTTAAGGGCCGACTTGCGTTTCGCGTCCATAAACTCGTTGGCAAACTCTGCTGAAATATGCTTTACATTCAAAGGTTCATATACATCTTGCTTTAATTCAGGTTCTTCGATCTCTTCTTTTAATAAGTAATCGGTGGATACGCCGAACACCTGGCACAACTTCAATATTTTATCCAAATCAGGAACCGACTGCGCGCCCTCCCACTTTGATATGGACTGTCTGGATACGTTCATCTTCTCTGCCAGTTCTTCCTGTGACCATCCGCACTTCTTTCTTAAATAGATAATTTTGTCTGCTAAAATCATTTTTTCATCCTCCTTAGGGTTATTAAATTTGAAACTTTTCTTCTTTCAAAATGCCTGCTTTTCTCACATCGCATTTCGAAAGTTTTGCTTCGTTTTCGTTACCCTAATCTTATCTTTTCAAGCGGTTGCATTCTATCAAGTCCGCTTGTAAATTTGTCAACAGGTGGTTGCAAATGCCTGATTTTGGGCGTTTTTTGCGCAACTATGTAAAACATAATAAAATATCAACCACTCTTTTTCAAGACTGTTTGTCTCCTAAATATTGTGCCATTTTTTCATTACTCTCTCCACTTGAGAAATCAGTTGTTGCTTGTCCGGCATATATAAAATATATTTTGACGCAAATATTTTATTTGATAATCCTCCTAAAGCATACTCTACATCAATATTATTTTTATCAGTGCACATAATAATACCGATTGGCGGATTATCACCCTCATCATTAACTTCTGTGGCATAATAATTCAAATACATATTCAACTGTCCTGCTGCCTCCGGCGTAAATGCTACGGTTTTTAACTCTATCAACACATAGGCTCTCAGTATTTTATTATAAAAAACCATATCCACGTATCTTTTTGTATTTCCCACAGGTACTCGTTGTTGTGTCCCTACAAACATAAATCCCTTCCCAAGTTCCAGCAAAAAATCTTCTATTTGCCTAACCAATGCCGCTTCTAAATCATTTTCAGCCATTGCTTTATTTTCAGGAATACCTAAAAACTCGAATACGTACGGATCTTTAATTACATCTTCCGCCTTAATTTCCTCAATCCTGTTTTGTGATATTTCTATGACTGTTTCCTTATTTGTATTCCCTTTTGAAAGCAATAATCTTTCAAACAGAGAACTTTCAATTTGTCTTTTAAGTTCCCTTACTGACCATTTCGAATCTATGCATTCCTTTTCATAAAATTCTCTTTTATCCACATCTGAAACAGTAAGTAACTCGCAATAATGCGACCACGATAATTTGCCAGACACTGTCTGGCAAATTGGATATTGCAAATAGAAAAGTCGCATATTCTGCAGATTTGACCTCGAAAAACCTCTACCCAACTCTTTTGTAAGCCGTTTTGAAAGTTGTATTAATGTCTTCTCTCCATATGCCGCTCTTATCTGCTCATTTTGTTCATATTTAACAATTGCTTCCCCTATTTTCCAATATGTTGCAAGTATTTCATAATTTACCTGTCTTGCAACATTTTTACGAGACTGATTGATCAATTCCTTAATTTCAGAGACAACTATCTCTGTATACGAATTTTTATTATCTTTCGTCACCACATTACTCATTTAAATTTACCCCCTTTTTATACATTCAATTATAATTGGTATACTCACATAAATATGTTTATAAAATCATCCGCACATCCACAGTGCAAGCACCACACTTGCCGCCACGCCCGAAACCGTAGCCAGCAGTGCCCCGGCCAACGTATATCGCGTCTTTGTAATTTTTACCACCATAAAATATACGCTCATGGTATAAAAAACCGTCTCCGTAGACGACATAGACAGCGACACCAGCGTACCGATATACGAATCCGTACCGTAGGTTTTAAAAAGGTCCAGCGCCAGTCCCGTAGCCGCCGATGATGAAAACATCTTAATCAAAAGAAAAGGCACTACTTCCGCGGGAAGGGCAAATACTTTAACAACCGGCGACAGTATCATTGCAAGGAAATCAAAAAATCCGGACGCCCGAAGCACACCCACCGCCACCATCAAACCAATCAGCGTAGGCATAATTTTAATAACGGTTTGAAAACCGTCCTCAGCACCTTTGATAAAAAGACCGTAAACATCTTTCTTGCGTCCCAGCCCGATTGCCACAATAATAAGGATTACAACCGGCAGAATCATATTGGAAATCGTAACGAGAGTATTCATGAAACCGCCCTCCCATTCTTTTTACCCAAACCATTCACCAGCACAATAAAAACAACTGCCACCAACGTAGAAAATGCCGTTGCCAAAATCGCCGGTGCAATAACGGACGCCGGATTCTCTGAACCGTAACTGCTTCGATAGGCGATCAAATTCACCGGAATCAACTGTAGTGACGAAATATTTAAAATCAAGAAGTTGCACATATCGTTAGTCGCAATCCCAACAGGTTTTCCCTGCATTTTGCGCAATCCATCCAACTCTTTCATTGCATTCAGTCCAGCCGGCGTGGCCGCCCAGCCAAGACCCAATACATTTGCAATCACGTTAAGGGAAATAAATTCTTCCGCCTTGCTCTTTCTAGGCACTCCCGGAAAAAGCATATGCAATAGCGGCCCGATTAATCGCGACAGAAAGTCTACAAGCCCTGCCTCTTTGGCAATCTCCATCAATCCGACCCACATAGACATAACACCCATCATAGTAATACACAAAGTAACGGCATCCTGCGCCGATTGGATTGCCGCATCCGTCACTGCCTCCAAATTCCCCGTAAAAGCGGCATAAATAATACCAATCACAATCATACCGCCCCATAAATAACTCATCATAAAAGAGTCCTTTTAGCACTTTCGCGCCTATGCTTTTTATCATTTTATTTCCGTCGGCGGTTGTCATATTCCTGCATTTGTCTGGCAAAATCCCGCTGGTTCGCTTCCGTCTCCTCGTATCGCATCTGTCTGTATTCTTTCTCGTAGGTACGATTTGTTTTGATACGCTTCACCTCATCATCCAGCATCTTTACCAAATTGCTTCCTCTCTCCTCAGGGTTAAGCATATAATTCAAAAACGCTTTCAGCCCCTCATCATTTACCATCTCTGCCGTATCTTTCGTGGCGCACACAAAAATCCGATGTACGCCTCCGGGCAACTCCAGTCTTGAAACGCCATCGCATCGCTCCCGGAAATGATATACCGCCTGCCCTTTTTTTAAAAAATCCGTTGTAACAAAATAAATTTCCGTCTTCCAAACACTCTGCCTCGCATCCGCCATATGTAACTCCACAGAAATTCCTTTCGTTCCCACAACGCACTCCACTATATTATTCTTTTCATATTGAATTTTATAAATTTTCTGCCCCGTCAGTAACTCCATCAACCTTTTGGCTGTTTTAACATTCGCCATCACCTTTGACAATATAAAAGCATCCTGAATTGTCAAATTCTCATATCCCCGATCCATAACCAACTCTCCCTATTCCATTATAAAATACTGATTGTCCGATTTTGTCGCAAACAAAACCACTTGATACACTTCTTTAGATTCCCCGGATTGTCGTCGTATTTCGACACCGTCATAAACAGAACAAAGATATGTTACAGATAAGTCCCAAAAAGACAAGATTGATAAAATAATTCTAACAGCAGGTATATAATATGCCTATGTGCAAAATGACGAATTTAATAATGACGGTTCTTAGCTTCCTATTTGTGATTTATTCTTTGAAAAATTGGTCGATTTGACTGTGAATACAGTTTCTTTCTGTAGTAGATTCCGGCAAAAGAACTCTGCCGTACAAGTTAATTTTACGCTTTTCGTCAGCTTTCGACAAGATAAAAGCATCGCATTTTTCGACAAGCAAAAACGCCGGTTCTTATCCCCACGTTGCTCTCTTTCTCATACAAAAAACACCTCGCTTGTCTTTCAACAAACGAGGTGCATCTTTATTGGACATTCTTATGAATTTACGTAAGCTTCAATGACATCCCAAACTACAGGATTCTCAAAATCCAGTTTCCACTCTGCAACGCCGGCGATATTGTTCGCCTCCATAACGCTTAATTTTACCTGAATGGATTCGCTGTCTTCCATCCAAATCTGATACAAAGTTCCGTCCTTCTGGATTTCACCGTAATACTGACAGGTTTCATTATCCCAATATAATTCAACCCCACTGGTATTTGCCCAGTTCTCTGCCAAATCCATTCCAATGGTCTCACAACTTACCGTACCGCCGGAAGTCTTCCAAAGTCTTGTGTAGAAAGGAATTGCATTAATAATCTTCTCTGCCGGAACTTCTTCCATCGTATTTAAAATACCCTGTTCCACGAAATTGATAGATGCCACGGAACCTGCAACCTCAGAACTGCTCCAGTGCTCATCATATCCCATAATCACCACATAATCCGCAACCAGACCCTGTTCTGCACGATTATAGTACATCGTTGATGCAGTAGGCGCATAGTTGTCCACCGATAATACAATATTGTTTGCATGGGTCTGAATGGATAATTCACGCAAGAACTGAACAAAATCATCGCCATACTCTGCTCCCACGGTTTCAAAGTCCACATTTATACCGTCCAAATCATACTGCTGTGCGTAAGCAATCAAAGTCGATACCATCGCTTCTCTCTTCTCGCTTGAAGAAAGAATTGCACCGATATTCACCGAATAATCCACGTCGGTTACCACTGCCCACACTTCAATGCCCTTATTATGTGCCTTAGTCACATACTCCGTACTTGCAATACACTCTAAGGTTCCTTCTTCATCTTTTACTCTAAACCAGGTGGGTGCAATTACATTCACACTCTTGGTTTCAGCCATATAAGCATCATAGGTGCTGTTGGCGCCCTGAGAGAATACCTGATGGAAGGCCATATTAATCTTACCTTCACGACTAATGCTCTGATAATTGAGAGCCACCGCATCCGTCGCCGGCGTCTGCGTCATCATTTCGCCTTCTTCCAGACGCTTATTCTCAACATAGCCAATCAGCGCATCTTCTGTGATGACCTTGCTCCACTTCTCCATCACTTCCAGAACAAATACCTTTTCACCTTCAGGCAAATCCTTCAGAATCGGACTCTTCACACCGCCCTGATAGCGAAGTTTGGTATCCTTGGTGATATTGGCATACTGTCTTGTTCCCCATTCCGTATAAAGAAGCATACGGTTGGGCTCCGCAAAATATTCATACGTAAAATTCGCAAAAATCTTCACATAATCTGCAGACAAATATACTTCTTCCCCTATCAGTAACGCTGCCGGACAGGCAAGTGCATTCTCTGCGCCCGCTACCGTATAAGAAGAATATTCTTCACCGATATAAGTTTTGTAAATATCTTTCTCCGTAGTATAAAGAACAATGCCTTCTTCTTTATTAATATAGAAACGGTCCGTAAAATACTTCTCCACCGTTGCCATATCGAAATAGCAGTTGCCGTCCACAAGTTTGGCCTTCTCTTCAATATGGGCATCCTGCATAATCATCGCAACATCATCCGATTCCACCAATCCAAAATATTGATACAAATCTTCGCGTTCAGAAGTATAGTACACACTTTCAATCAGTGTTTCCCCGTAAAAAATTCCCACAAGGGCTATAATAAGGACAATCGCAATCACAACAGGGATTGCTTTGGCCAACATGGCTTGTCTCTGTTTTTTTCTCTTTTTCTTTCGCTTATCCTCGCGTTTCGGTTCCATGGCGTTTCCTCCGTTTTGGTTTTGACCGCCCTTATTATAGCAGAATATTCTCGCATCGTCATTAAAATTTTGTTGTTTTTTGTGTTTTTCGGAAAGTCGCGTTCGTTTGAGGGACTCACTATGTTTAAAACTTCCCGAAACGGTTATGATTTCAGACAGAAGACCTGTTGAATGGTTTTCGCTTATATCCAAAAGGAACCGTGATGCATTTGTATCAAAACGAAATTTCCATCATAAAATATTTTAATTATGACGATACTAGTAAAACGAAAGATGTCCGGAAGTACCAAAATATCAATGCAATTCTTGAATCATTACGCTTTAAAAATTATTTGGAATCACAAATGCGCGAACGCGCATCAGCTTAAAAGACATTCCGGAGCTATATACCCCGAAAGGAGAATTATACTCTTATATAAATGTGATAGAAACTACAGCCTCCCAACCGGTACAAATTTCCGTTTGGACACCTTTCACCTTCAGTATAGTACCGAAAAAACACAAATTCAAGAAAAAGACGTCGACAAATTTCGCGCTTTCGACAAATGCCCATGATAGTGCAAATATTTTTATGACCAGAAATTTTATAAAAACAAGGAAACATTTTCCTATATTAAAATTTGGTGAACAAAAGGTCACAAGTATTGACTAAAAAATATGAAAAAGTATAATATACAGTAAAAACTTTGCGTTTTTATGTCGAAATATATTATGTAACTATTCAGAGCCATGCAGATTTATAAGAACAGACTTTGCAAGCTTGCTTGCATAAGGATGATTTTATAAATCTATATGGCGAGAAGCCATACATGAGCAAAAGGAAAGCTGCGTAGTAGCGGTTTTGCGAATGTATGCTCTGAATAGTTACCCACACAGCATAAACCCTTTTAACATAGATTGGAGTATTGAATGAAGATAGAGAGAGTAAATGATCATCAGATACGATGCACACTTACCAAAAAAGAATTAGAGAAACGAGACTTGAAACTTAGCGATATGTCTTACGGCAACGAGAAAGTGAAGCGTCTGTTCCAGGATATGATGCAGATGGCTGCTTACGAATGTGACTTTGAAGCCGAGGACACCCCGCTTATGATTGAAGTCATTCCTTTTACGGAATGTGCAGTCGTAATTATTACTAAAGTAGAAGATCCCGACGAACTGGACACCAGATTTTCCCGTTTTGCACCTTCCGTACATGACGGCGAACCTACCTTGTCCGGATTAATCGGCGACGTGGTACAAAGTTTAGCCGGAAGCGGCGAAGAAATCGCAGAATTATTCAAGAAGATGCAGCAGCACAACGATAAGGAAGCACCTTCCCTTACAGCGGATGCATCTGAGGAAGATGCCGAAGACAGCAAGGCGACCGGAAGCATTTTCTATGAATTCGATTCCTTAAACGAAACCATCCGTGCCTGCCGTTCCGTAAAGACCGCCTACGTTGGGGACAGCGTCCTTTACAAAAATGCGCGCGAGAACAGATTTATTCTTTATTTATATAATGTAGATTCTTCCGCAGAGGACTTTGCCAAGGTTTGTAACATTCTTTCCGAATACGCGGGTAAGGTTCATGATAACGGCTATTATAAATTTTACGCAAAGGAACATTTTGATACCTTGATTGGCGAGAATGCCGTAAGTTCCCTGGCCGAAATTTAAAGCTCTTGCTTTTACGATTTAATAATCTGTAATAGTTAGTTTTATAATCAGAATATGCAAAACAAAAACGCTTACACCATCTGATGTAAGCGTTTTTATTTTGGAAAAATTTATACTATTTTATAACTGATTCAATGCTTCGAGCAATGCATCCACGTCCATGCCGTGAACCATAGCTGCTTCCTCAAGAGTTTCGCCCTGTGCGGAAGGACATCCGATGCAGTGCATTCCTGCGCTCATAAGTACAGGTGCAACACCGGGGTTTGCTCTTAACATTTCACCGATTGTCATATCTTTGTTAAATTCAGCCATTTTACAATCCTCACTTTCCTTAACTTTCTGTTTTTTTATTCTAAAACAGTTTGTCCGAATGTGCAAGATAAACTTGCCGAAATCATAAAAGATTTCACTACATTTTCCGTTTTATTCCAATGCCAAAATCTTCCCGTCGTAAAAGCAAAAAAATCCTTATTCTTCCTTTATTTTTATGAATTTTATCTGCCCTTTTGACTTGACTATAATGGTTTAGAGGAGTACAATTATTGATAGTCTTTAATAAACAATATTTTTTAAATAATATATAGGAGGATAAAACATTGAGAGAAGAATGGACAAGTTTTAAAGGCGAGTTATGGCAAAACGAAATCAATGTTAGGGACTTCATTCAGGCCAACTATGAACCCTACGATGGAGATGAGTCATTCCTTGCTGACGCAACACAGAATACAAAGGACTTATGGGATCAGGTATTAGACCTCACTAAGCAGGAAAGAGAAGCAGGCGGTGTTCTTGATATGGACACTAAGGTTGTTTCTACAATCGTTTCCCATGGCCCCGGATACTTAAATAAAGACAAAGAAACTATCGTAGGTTTCCAGACAGACAAGCCCTTCAAGCGTGGTTTACACGTGTTCGGCGGTGTTCGTATGGCTGAGAAAGCTTGTGCTGATAACGGTTATACATTAGATCCTGAAGTACAGGACTTCTACACAACATACAGAAAGACACATAACGCAGGTGTATTTGATGCTTACACACCCGAAATGCGTGCGTGCCGTTCTAACCACATTATTACAGGTCTTCCTGATGCTTACGGACGTGGACGTATCATCGGTGACTACAGAAGAATTGCTCTTTACGGTATTGACCGTTTGATTGAAGACAAGCAGGCTCAGAAAGCTTCTTTGGTTCGTCCTATGACTGACGACGTAATCCGTCTTCGTGAAGAAATTTCAGAGCAGATCCGTGCTTTGGAAGATATGAAGAAAATGGCTGCATCTTACGGATGTGACATTTCAAATCCTGCAACAAACGTACAGGAAGCTATCCAGGGTGTATACTTTGGTTACCTTGCTGCAATCAAGGAACAGAACGGTGCTGCTATGAGTATCGGACGTACATCTACATTCCTTGATATTTATGCACAGAGAGACTTAGCAAACGGAACATTTACAGAAGAACAGATTCAGGAATTCGTTGACCACTTCATTATGAAGTTACGTCTTGTTAAATTTGCAAGAACACCTGAATACAACAGCTTATTCTCAGGTGACCCCGTATGGGCTACTGAATCATTAGCCGGTGCAGGCCTTGACGGAAGACATATGGCAACTAAGATGTCTTTCCGTTATCTCCATACTTTAGAGAACTTAGGACCCGCTCCCGAGCCCAACTTAACAGTTCTCTGGTCTGAATTATTACCGGAAGGATTCAAGAAGTACTGCGCTAAGATTTCTATCATTACTTCTGCTATCCAGTACGAAAACGACGATATGATGCGTAAAACACATGGTGATGACTACGCTATCGCATGTTGTGTATCTTCAATGCGTGTTGGTAAGGAAATGCAGTTCTTCGGTGCAAGAGCTAACCTCGCTAAGTGCCTCCTTTACTCATTAAACGGCGGTGTTGATGAAAATACCAAGAAACAGGTTGCTCCTAACACCTTTAAGGCTTACGAAGGCGATGTTTTAGAATATGATAAGGTAATGGAACTTTACAAAGAAATGATGTCTTGGTTGGCAGGCGTTTACGTAGATACTTTGAACTGTATCCACTATATGCATGACAAGTACTGCTACGAACGTGCACAGATGGCTCTTCATGACAGAGACGTAAGACGTTACTTTGCAACAGGTATTGCCGGACTTTCTGTAGTTGCTGACTCACTTTCAGCTATTAAGTATGCTAAGGTTACAGCAATCCGTGATGAAAACGGTATTATCGTAGATTACAATGTAGAAGGCGAATTCCCTAAATACGGTAATGATGATGACCGTGTAGACTCTATCGCACAGGAAATCGTTACTACATTTATGAACTATGTACGTAGCCACCACACATATCGTGATGGTTTCCCTACAACTTCTGTATTAACCATTACTTCTAACGTAGTATATGGTAAGAATACAGGTGCTACACCTGACGGACGTAAGGCTGGTGTTCCTTTCGCTCCCGGTGCTAACCCTATGCACGGAAGAGATACAAGCGGTGCTGTTGCTTCACTTGCTTCTGTTGCTAAATTACCTTTCCTTGATGCACAGGACGGTATCTCAAATACCTTCAGTATTATCCCTAATGCACTTGGTAAGAACAGTGATCTCTTCTCTGACAATATCGACGCAGAAATCTGTGGCGATTGCGGATGCGGAGACAGCATTTGCGTTGATGGTTCCGACTCATTCCAGGTAGATAACTTAGTTTCTCTCTTGGACGGTTACGTACAGAAGGGCGGACACCACTTAAACGTTAACGTATTTAACCGCGAAACATTGATGGATGCTATGGAACATCCTGAGAACTATCCTCAGCTTACAATCCGTGTATCCGGTTACGCAGTAAACTTCATCAAACTTACTCGTGAACAGCAGATGGATGTTATTTCCAGAACATTCCACGAGTCACTGTAAGAACTAAATGAATAAAGGATATATTCACTCAATCGAAACCTTCGGTGCCGTTGACGGCCCGGGGGTTCGATTTGTAATATTCTTCCAAGGCTGCCCCATGCGATGTGCATATTGCCACAATCCGGATACTTGGACCCCCGGCGAAGGAGAACAGTATTCAGCCCAAGAACTTTGGGAACGTTTTGAACGCAATAAAGCTTTCTATGGCAATGGTGGAGTAACCGCTACCGGTGGCGAACCCTTGATGCAGATTGATTTTTTAATCGAACTTTTTACAAAATTTCACGAAAACGGCATCCATACCTGCCTTGATACTTCAGGTATTTGCCATAATCCAAACAATCCTGAATGGGTAAAGAAAATAGATGCCCTCTTAAAAGTCACAGACTTAATTATGCTTGACTTAAAGCACATCGACAACGAGAAGCATCGCAAGCTCACTGCCCACTCTAACGAAAATATTCTTGCGTTTGCCAGATATTTATCCGACAAGGGCAAAGATTTGTGGGTGCGCCATGTTTTAGTCCCCGGCGTTACGGACGACGACGAAGATTTGTACCGCTTAGGTGCATTTTTAGGCGAATTAAGCACACTTCATGCTTTGGACATTCTTCCTTATCATACAATGGGAATTCCCAAATATGAGAAGTTAGGTATTCCTTATCCTTTAGAAGGCGTCCCTGCAGCAGATAAAAACCTTGTTTTAGAGAAAAAGCAGATTGTTTTACGTGCAATTAGTGAAACAAAACAGAATAATTAACTGTTTTTATTAAATATTTTAAATATATCAGTGTCAGGTTGTTTATAACCACTTGATATTCAAAAATATTTGTATTAAAATAACTATAGGCTTAACTATGTAAGCATATTCGTACTATTCAAGGAGGGTTTTAACATGGCATATGTAATTGGTGATTCTTGTGTATCTTGTGGTGCTTGTGCAGCACAGTGCCCCGTAGAAGCTATCAGCGAAGGCGCTGACAAGTATGTTATCGACGCAGACGCTTGCATCGATTGCGGTGGTTGTGCAGATGCTTGTCCTGCAGAAGCTATTACAGAAGGTTAATTATCATAATTTTAATAAAGAGGGAAGCATTCACCAAAGTGAATGCTTTTTTCTTTTATTTGGAAGTTTCTCGCGTAACAGTTCATCGATACGGGTATAATGCGCGTTCTCGCGTTCCACACGCTGTTTCTCACGCTCTTCTTCACGTTCTTCCTGCATACGAAACTGATAATCCATCTCTTTTTGCACGATCTCTTTTATATCATTTCCTAATTCACGATTATTTTCGCTAACAGCCTCCGCAATCATAGCTTTTAGCAACATTTGCAAGCGATAAGCCTTCTCCTGCTTGTCCTCATCTACAACATCAAAAGTACGTTTCGGCTTTAACTTGTTGGAATTAAGAATCATCAGTTGCGGCGATACATTCTTTTTAACTACCGGATCAATGATCTTCTCCTCCACAACGCCCTGCTTCTCTAAAAGGTTTCTAATTGCCTTTAATTGAAGCCCTTCTTCTTTTAATTGCTTAATATAAACAAAACGCTCAATATCCTCCTTTGTGTAATAGCGATGTCCTTGCTCGTTTCTTTTCACAGGAAGGTTTAATTCCTCCTCCCAATATCTTAATACGTGATTCTCTACCTTTACTTCTTTCGCTGCCTCCGAAATAAAATACATTGTCTCTACCATACAATTACTCCTTTCTGACTCTCCACAATATTTCACAATGTTTCTTCTTTGCAATATGATAAAACGCTTAAGTACTTCCTTATTCTCTATATCTCAGGCAATGAAAAAAGAACAAACCACTTATGATTTGTTCTTTTCTTTCGTACTTTAATGCGTTTATTTCGCAAGATTCTTGAATTGTGTATAATCCGGCAACCATGCCAGTTCAATCGTACCAATGGGGCCGTTACGTTGTTTTGCAATAATAATTTCAGCCACACCGGGTTTGTCTGTATCTTTATTATAATAATCATCACGATAAATGAACATTACAACGTCTGCATCCTGCTCAATCGCTCCGGATTCACGTAAGTCGGACATCATCGGGCGATGGTCCGGTCTTTCCTCTACTTTACGGCTCAACTGCGACAATGCAATGACCGGTACATTTAACTCTCTCGCAAGTGCTTTTAAGGAACGTGAAATATCTGATACTTCCTGCTGTCTGGAATCCGATTTGCCGCTACCTGTCATCAACTGTAAGTAGTCAATCATAATCATATCCAAACCATGTTCTAATTTAAACTTACGGCACTTTGAACGCAACTCAGAAATACTGATACTACCGGTATCATCAATAATAAGTTTCGCATCACCAACCGCCAGCGCACCTTCTACCAACTGCGCCCATTCTTTATCAGAAAGCTTACCTGTTCGAAGGTTCTGGGAATTAACTTTGGACTCCATGGCAAACAAACGGTTTACCAACTGTTCCTTTGACATTTCCAGACTGAATACCGCAACGGATTTCTGGCACTTTAATGCCGCATGAAGGGCCAAATTCAGGGCAAATGCCGTTTTACCCATAGAAGGACGTGCCGCAATCAAGATCAGGTCAGAAGGCTGAAATCCGGCCGTTGAATAATCCAAATCCGTAAATCCTGTAGGCACACCTGTAATCGCGCCTTTGTTTTTGGCCGCCTTTTCAATCATATTCAGCGCATTCATTACAACCGTTTTAATAGGCACAAAATCACCGGTATTTCGACGCTGTACAATATCAAAAACTTTCTTCTCGGTTTCTTCCAGAATACTTTCTACATCTTCTTTCCCCGCATAACAGGTATCTGCAATAGCTTCCGTTGTACGGATCAGTTTACGGAGAACCGCTTTCTGCCGTACAATCTCTGCATGATCCTTAACCTTGGCAGATGTGAAAACCATATCCATAATATCACGGACATATTCCAAACTGCTTACCTCAGGCGGTGCATCTTTTTCTTTTAATCTATTCTGTAAAACCACCAAATCGACAGAACCGCCGGTGTTTCCCTGCAATTCCACAATCGTATCAAAAAGCAATCCGTATTGTTTATTATAAAAATCTTCTCCGCTGATTACTTCAGCCGCTGCCGTAATAGCTTCCGCATCCATTAACATGGCTGCAATTACCGATTGTTCTGCTTCTGTCGAATGCGGCAATACTCTCTTGACTACTGCTTCATCCATTGTATATCCCCTTACTGTGCATCTACTTTAACGCTTAATTTCGCTGTAACCTTAGTATGAAGTTTCACAGGAACTTCAAAACTTCCGATGTTCTTAATTGAATCCTGCAACTGAATCTTCTTCTTATCTACATCCTTGCCAAACTGCGCTTTCAATTCCTGTGAAATTTCTTTGGCTGTTACTGCACCGAACACCTTACCGCCTTCGCCTGCTTTTACAGTCACTTTCACGGTAATTTCTTCCAATTCCTTACCCAAAGCAACAGCAGCTTCATACTGTTCCTTGGCAATCTTTTCCTGGTTTGCCTTCTGCAATTTCAAGTCATTCATATTGGCTTCGTTGGCTTCTACGCCTACTTTTTTCTTTAAGATAAAATTTCTTGCGTAGCCATCGCTTACTTCTACCATATCGCCTTTTTTACCAAGGGCTTTTACATCCTGTAATAAAATTACTTTCATTTCTTTCTCTCCGTTTCATTCTTAGAACTTTTCGTGAGTAGTTCAATTGTAACACTTTTGCATTTCGCATCATAGTTGTCTTTTAGTTAAATAAAAGTTTTTCTTCTGTTACAATCACATATCACTATCGTAAAAATTATATATCTTTATTTTCAATCATCTCATCCAAGGTTTCCTGAAGTCGTTTTACCGCTTCATCCACACTAACTTCCGTAAACTGTGCGCCGGCGATATTCATATGACCGCCACCGCCAAGACGTTCCATTACAATCTGCACATTTAACTCATCAATAGAACGTGCACTTAAGTATACCTTACCTTGATATTCCGTAAATACAAAACTAGCCTTCACGCCGTTGATATTCAATAACTCATTTGCAGCTTGTGCAGCAACAATAGTCGGACTTTCACAACCGGTTCCGTCACAGATTGAAATCGCATAATCATTACGATAAATCATAGTATCACGAATTGTTTTGGCCTTTGCCATATATTCAGAAGCTTCCTCACGGAATAACTTACGTACGCGGGTAACATCCGCACCGTTACGGCGCAAGAATGCAGCCGCTTCAAAAGTACGCACACCGGTTTTGGTCATAAAATTATTTGTATCAATCATAATTCCTGAATAGAGACAATCCGCCTCCATTGACTTAATTTTGGCACCGGTATCCACATACTGTAAAATTTCCGCAACCATTTCACATGCAGATGATGCATACGGCTCAACATAAGAAAGTGTAGCGTTATCAATGGTTTCCTCACCCTGTCTGTGATGATCCAAAACCACAATTGCCTTACAATGTTTCAATAATTCAGGACACTCTGTAATGGATGGCTTATTAATGTCTACAACAACAAGTACCGCATTGTTTCCTACCTTCTCAAGTGCCTCCTGACTGGTCAGAATCATGTCTTCATCATAATCAGGACTCTGCATAAACAAATCGACCATAGGACGCAATGAAGTATTTACTTCGTTCATTACAATGTGTGCCTTACGTTGCATAGACTTCGCTATTGTATAAATACCCACGGCTGCACCAAAGCTGTCCGCATCCGCCATACGATGGCCCATAACAAATAACTGGTCTTTTGCCTCGATGATTTCTTTCAACGCCTGCGCTTTTACACGGGCTTTTACACGGGTACTCTTCTCTACCTGCTGGCTCTTTCCGCCGAAATACTGAATATTCCCGGGAATCTTAACAACTACCTGATCACCGCCTCGACCTAAAGCAAGGTCAATTGCCGCTCTGGCGAACTCAATATTCTGGCTGTAGGTAAGTCCGCCCAGACCGATACCGATACTCAAAGTAACCGCAATTTCATTACCGATATTAACGGTTTTAACATCTTCCAGAATTTCAAATTTATTCTCTTTAAGCTGAGTAACCGCCTTTTTACGAAGAATCAACAAATACTTGTCCTTCTCAAGCTTTCTTACAATACCATCCACCGAAGCCACGTATTTATTAATTTTACGGTCAATCAAAGCAAGCAAAAGCGAACGACGAACTTCTTCTACGCCTTCTAATGCTTCTTCGTAATTATCCAGATAAATCATACCAACTGCCAAACTCTGATCGTCATTCTCACGCAAGGCAATCTTCAATGCAGTTTCATCAAACAGGTACAATCCAATGATAAAACTGTGGTCATCTTCCACTTCAATCATTTCGCTGTTCTGAATCATATCCGTGACGCTGATACGCTTCATCTGCGCCATAAAATCACGTTCGCCATAGGAAAGTTCATACTGTGTTTCCTCTTCCTCCAACGGAAGCTTGTCCATCGTGATGGACGGAAAAAGATTGGTAATTGACTTACGATAACCTCTATCTTCTCCTACTAATTTCTCAAATTCAGCATTAGTCCAAATCACTTTACCACTCTGGTCCATAAGCGCATGCGGAAGCTGTAATTCTCGCAAAATCTGTCGTTGCACCTGACCATATTCTGTGGCAAAACTTATCAATTCATTAATCACAAACTGTCTGCTTTTTAAATTAGAAAACAAAAGTCCGCCAAAATACAACAAGACAAACACATTAAGAATGATACCCGCTCTGTAATCGATAAAATAAATCCCTACCGTCATCAGTGCAAGTATAATTCCCATAACATATAATGTTATTTTGTATGTACGAAATCTTCCCTTAAGTTTTACATTCTTTGACATAGCAACCCTCTTATATTGTCTTTGGTTCTTCTATGAATAACTTCCGAATATGTACTAACCCATATGCTATGATTATACCATTTTCCCAACAGAACTTCCATAACATTATTTTGAATATCATTTCTTTTTTATACTATATTTAGGGGCATTTCGACAACGACTTCCTTTTTACGCGTAAAAATATATCTTTTGATTGCAGTACGACTTTTTTTTGATATAATATTTACAATATGTTGAAACAAAGGAACCTAGTATGAAAAAATTGTTCTCAAATCCAAAAACTTCATATATTGGACATAACATACTCTACGCTTTTAGTTCTTTTTGTTCTGTTTTTGCAATAACGGAATATTTTTTTGATGATGCACTGTGGGGAAATCAAAGCATCCTTAACTTGATTGCTTTTTTTCTTTTTTTCTTCCTTTTCAAATTTGCATTTGCTAAAACAAGTAAGCAAATCGTTACTTGTGGTATTATTTTTTCATCACTTCTTTCTTTATCTCTCATCATAGGAAAATGCATTTATAATGGTGCTACCCTGTCTTCATTATTCGTTTCTGCCAAAAGTGGAATCATAGCATTAATCACTTTTTACGGTTTGGGTACTGTTTTTTATGCAACTTTTATACCGATAGTAAATTGGCTTAATCAATTTGCAATGGAGCCTTCTCATAAAACGTATAAAATCCTACACTTCCCGTTTCTTTACGGAATATTGATGATTTTATGCTGGTTGCCCTGTTATCTCGCATATTATCCCGGCATTTTTGCATACGATATTGAATTGCAAACAATGGAAGCTTTGGGAACAGTTTCTTACTCACGTTTCCATCCGCCTTTGCATACTTTTATATGGGACATCTGCCTTTCTTTCGAACAAGTTTCCGGCCTTAACGGCTTGGCTATATACTCTGTATTGCAAATGTGCGTTTGGGCTTTTGCATTGAGTTGCGTTCTGCATTTTATGGTACGAAGAAAATGTAATCCCTGGCTGATTGCGGGAAGTTTCTGCTTTTTTGCTTTCAATCCGGTTATCGCGCTTTTTTCTTTTATCCCCGTAAAAGACTCCATGTTAACGGCATTTTGGGCACTATTCACTGTAGAACTGTGTTCACTACCGGATACAGAATTGAATAAGAAACAACGTATAGCTTCAAACATCCGGCTTATCATTTGGGGCATTGTATGCTGCCTCCTGCGCAACAATGTTGTATATGCCCTTGTTCCGGCATTTTTAATTATGCTATTTATCATTAGGAAGAATTGGAAGCGCATAGCTCTCTGTGGCGGCTGTATCCTTATAGGATTTCTTCTCATAAACGGTCCCATATATACCGCTATGGGCGTTGAAAAAGGGAACTCTCGTGAAATGTTGAGTGTTCCGATGCAGCAAATTGCATATGTAACAGTAACAAATCGCGATTCACTCAGCCCCGACGAATTAGACCGAATTAATCAGTATATTCCGACTGAACAAATAGCAGAAACCTATAATCCGCGATTTGCAGATCCTGTAAAAGGAACTTTTATCACTGAAAACTATGACGAGAATCCTGCGGACTTCTTTAAATTATGGGCCGATTTGCTGGTTCAATATCCCGAAGAATATATTGTTTCTTTTTTGAACCTGAATATCTCCTATTGGTATCCCGATGCCAATAGTGTTGATGCTTATGCGAGAAGGGCATATATTGAAACAACCGTACCTACGAATCCCATGACCGAATATGAAGTGGTTCGTGACAGTAAAATACCGGCGCTTTATGAACAATATGAAAAACTGGCGTCTTTTGAACGTTTCAAGACGTTACCGATTGTTTCCAATATCTTTTCATTAAGTTTTCCGATTTGGTTCCTTATCCTTGGTACATTGATTCAAGTTGCAAAAAAAGAGAAGAAAACCATTGTAGTCTTTCTTCCCGCATTATTACTATGGTGTACATTTATGTTAGGACCGGTAAGTAATCTGCGATACCTATTGCCGATTATTGCTATGTATCCTTTATATTTTACGCTTCTTCTCTCCAAAAACAAGTAATTTTATATTTAATCTCTAGACACAAAAAAAGCCAACCATCTTACGATGATTGGCTTTTACTCTCATTAATCTACTGAGTAAGGCATAAGTGCTACGTGACGTGCTCTCTTAATTGCAACTGTCAACGCTCTCTGATGCTTAGCACAGTTTCCGGTGATTCTTCTGGGAAGAATCTTACCTCTTTCGGATACGTATCTCTTTAACTTAGCAGTATCCTTGTAACTAATAACATTATCCTTGCCACAGAAAACGCAAACTTTCTTTCTTCTGCGCATTCCGCCTTTTCTCTTCATGGGAGAATCGGATTTATCTGCTTTAACGAATGCCATAATATTGCCTCCTATCTGAAATCCATAAACACTTAACTAAAAGGTAATTCCTCAACAATTCCTTCCGGAATGCTCATGAAGTCGCCATCTGCCGCAACAGGTGCGCTACTTCTTGTGTAATTACCTGAGCCCCCTTCGCTTGAAGAAGCATTCTTGCTCTCAGCGAATTCCTGGTCTTCCGCAACAACGTCTGTTGTATATACCTTCTGACCATCTTTGTTTACATAGCTACCGGTCTGAATACGTCCGGTTACCAATACCTTAGTTCCCTTGTGTAAATATTTCTCAGCAAATTCACCGGCTTTACCGAATGCAACAATATTGATAAAATCTGTATTGTTCTCGTCACCACCACGGTTAAATCTTCTGTCTACTGCAAGTGAGTATCTCGCAATTGCCATAGAGTTCTCACCCTGAGAATATCTTACATCGGGATCTCTTGTTAAACGACCCATAAGAATAACTTTATTCATATTATACCTACTTTCTATGCTTCGTCCTGTCTAACGCATAAGTATCTGATTACATTGTCCATAATACGAACTCGATTTTCGATTTCGATGGGCGCAGTAGATTCAGCTTCGAAAGCGATGAAATAGTAGTAACCTTCGCGCATCTTCTGGATTTCGTAAGCTAATAACTTCTTGCCCCAGTCGTCTACGTTAGTGATTGTACCACCGAATCTTTCGATGAGAGCCTTGCACTTGTCCACAACAGCTACTCTTTCATCTTCTTCGATTTTAGCATTGACAACAACAGCTAATTCATACTTGTTCATGCTTGTTACCTCCTTTTGGTCTCTGGCCCCTTGCTTTTGTGCAGGGAGCAAGGAATTTTATTACATCACGGAAGACTATGATAACACACTTTTCCAGTGTTTTCAAGCTTTTTTTAACTTTTATTTACTCTGTTTTCCCGGCACACATACTACATAATATCTGTTTCGAAAAACTTCTTTATAATTTCCGCTTTGCATCAGTTCACAAATCACTTGTGTCTTTTGATCTGCCTCTTCATCCGTTACCAATAAATCCGGATAATAAAGAGCCTCGTAAATAATAACCGGATATTCATCCATTGTTTCTATGTCTGCCGCAAATTCTTCATACGGATACGAATCAAGCATAGGCCACATATGACCAATTGCACAATCTAATTCCATTGCATAATATATAACCGGCGAATGAGACCATACAATACACTCCTGGCCCTGCATCCGTTCGCCATAAAGAAAAGCCGTCAATCCGGTAAATTCTTCCGCATTGTCCTGTGTGGTTAAAATGCCTGCCAGTCTGTGATTTCCTTCCACTATAACCTTTTTATTTCCGTCAATCCCCGCATCTCCGAACACAAAAAAGATGTGAAACAAAAAGGTCTGTACAAACACAATACCAATCAGCATAAAACTTACCGCTACCGCAGGCGCCGGTGAAAGATGCCATATCTTTTTACTGCCGTCTTCTTTTCGCAGAAAACGCAATAAAAGATCCGCCAGACTTCCGATGACAATCGGAGCCAGTAAATACAGATTATTATAGTTAGAGTATAATGCATTATTACTGCCCAAAGGAGTCACAAATATAATAATCAGTCCTCCCAGCGCATATAATTTCTTCTCTTTTGTAATCTTCTTATCAAACAATACAAAAAGCAAAGTAATGATTCCCAACAAAAGAAAACAAACGCCCCAAATATATACCGAATTATAGGTTGTATATTGAATGTTCAATATCCCCCAATACCAATACACTCTGAGAATTACCAGAAATACCAATGCCATCACTGCATATGCACTGTATTTCATCCATTTTTTCTTTAAAAATCCATATAAAACCGTAGCTGCAACTGCCTCAACCAAGAACCAGCCAAACCACTTAAAATTAGTGATATATGACGAATACATTGCATAAAACATTGCAAAAGGCGTATAGCTTGTTGCACTCTCTGTCATGGCAAAAAGACTTTTTACCATACCTGCATAGGTACCGCTTCCGTAAATCAATTCCAAAGAAACAATCACCGGTAACGCTACGGTTGCATAGCCTGCAATGCAAATGCCTATATCCTTCAATGCATCTTTCATCTTTTTCTTATAAAGAAACGCCGCCGCAATTGCTACCAGAATCAATGCACACTGCAAAACATTGGGAAAACGTACAAACAGGTTAATTCCCAGAATTACGCCTGCAATATAGAGCATCTTACGCTTCCCTTTTTGCAACCCTTTTACCAGCACCATCGTTGCTACGCAGAAAAGATAGTATGACAAATACTGATATAACGTAACTTTCGGCGCCCAACTGAAACTGATGGCAATAATTAAACCTGTAAAAACAGCATATTTATTGTAATCTTTCTTCAAAATCAGAAAGATGGCTATTGAAACTGCCGAAAGCAAAAGCGTACAATACACATTCATTCCAAGCATAGAATGGCCAAAAGGCAAAAATGTAAAAATTTTACCCACGATATTTGCAACCAGCGTCGCCACCATCCATGTCTGATTCATATCCGGAAACGCTTCAAAGTTTGCAAGATTATACCCCTGGTCAGCTACACTCAACCCTATATTTACATGTATAAAAGGCAGAAAAAACAGAATACAACATAATATTATGTCGCTGACACATACTTTCTTGGTCATTTGCTTACTCCTTTGTATCATCGTTAAAGAATCTGTCTATCTTTGAAATCTTATTTGCAATCTTTTCCAATCGAAACAACTTATAAATCCCTTTAAACAAAAGCTGTCTTATCCAATCCACAAGAGTTCCCGCCATATATACGCAGATCACTACCGCAATACAATGAAGCAGGAAATAGGGAGTTTTATAGTATTCGGCAACCTTCCAGACACCGTCCCACAACCATCTTAACAACACATGCTCATGTAAGAGATATACACCAAATGTAGCTCCCGCGAAGAAATTTATTATCTTACCGAGTCGTTCGGATTTAATGTTCATATTGCGGAATGCCAGAAACAACGCAACTGCACCGATAATCGTAAAAGGGGCATTATACTCATAAAATACTCTGTAATACTCTTCCATTTTACCGATTGTCTGTGTCACAAATCCAAGGACAGGCAACGAAAGGAATAAACATACAGATGACAAAACATAGACAAGCAACGGTTTTACCCATTTTCCGTTTACCGGAACATGAAGTTTGATGTAAGCCGCTATCATAAAAAGCGTCATAAACCACAATATTCCGTATCCCCTGTCATCAATCGGTGTTGACATCGGAAGAATAATTCTCCACACTCTTGAGAACAGAATCAACATCACCGCAATACATGTAAGCAACTGTTTTTTGCTCATTTTACGTGCTGCAATTCCCATAAAAGGCGCAAGCAGACACATAAAAATATAAACGCTCGCAAACCAATAATGCTGTCCTGTGACTGGAAGAAGGAAATTAGATATCCAGTAGGTGTTTGAATACATATCTGCCACTTCTCCCAATGCAAGCAACACTAACCATACACCTGCAGAATAAAAGAAAATCTGTAACCAAATTTTCAGAACCCTGTTAATTTTAAAACGACTGTCGGCCAGAAAATATCCTGCAATTAACACATATACATTAACTGCTACCATAGTAAATGCCTGTAAAAACCAAGATATCCATGTATTGGTTGTAAAATTCGCATCTCCCCAAGGCAATAGGGTTCCGCCCTTACCAAGGTAATGCAGCAATACCACAAATATCATCGCTATAATTCTAAGAAGCTCTATATTCGCCAAACGCTCTTTCTTCATTCCGGTTCCTCTGTTTTTCTCTTATTAATTGGTTTTAATCTCTTTGATGCTTTTTTCCAATACCCTTCTTGCCATCATAACCTGATGGCCGCAACCTTCGCACTGCAGACGAAAGTCTGCGCCTTCACGCAGAACCTTCCATTCATAACTGCCGCAGGGATGTTGTTTCTTTAACTTAAGAATATTATCTACATGAATTTCCATTTTCCATCCTCCGGTTACCGTTTAGACCTCAAAATCATACCTTCCGGCCTGCGCCCAAGGCTTATAATTGTCCCAGCACTTCACCAATCTTGCCCTCTATTACAAGATTTGCGCGGGTTTCTCGCTGTGTTTGCGACTTGTTAATCAGAACCAGTTTATCACCGTTGTAATAATCTATCAATCCTGCTGCCGGCCATACTGCCAAAGATGTGCCGCCTATAATTAATATGTCTGCATTCGCAATATACTGAATGGATTTGGTAATTGTCATATCATCCAAACCTTCTTCATACAAAACCACATCCGGCTTAATCACTCCGCCGCAAGCAGGACACTTGGGCACACCCTCGCATCCGGTAATGGCATCAATCCCATAAAAAGTATGGCACTTATCACAGTAATTGCGATGCACACTACCGTGAAGCTCCATAACTTCCTTACTTCCTGCCAATTGATGCAAACCGTCAATATTCTGCGTAATAACTGCTTTTAACTTTCCCTGCGATTCCCATTCGGCTAATTTTAAGTGTGCCGCATTGGGTTTTACATTGTCGATAATCATTTTATCACGATAAAAGCGATAAAACTCTTCTGTTTTGCGCCAAAAGAAGGTGTGACTCAGAATCGTCTCCGGCGGATAATCATACTTCTGATTATAAAGACCATCCACGCTGCGGAAATCAGGAATTCCGCTCTCGGTAGACACTCCGGCTCCGCCAAAGAAAACAATATTATTACTGTTATCAATCCATTCTTTTAAAATTCTGATTTTATCCTGCATAGGGACTCCTTTACATCTGCTTACGCACTACGCGATACTCATCACCATTCTGATAAAAAGGACAAGTGCTGCGGGGATTGTTCATCAGACGGGCATAATCATCCTCATCCATATCCGCCGCACATAAATATTCTTCATAATCTTCATCATAATAAAGATGTGCACATTCATCACAATTTGCCTGCATAAAAACCTCCTATAACACCTGAATCTGACACATTTTCATGGTGGTCAATGCCGCTTCGTTAGATTCCGGCGTTACTCCTGCTACACAGGCTGAATCTACGGCAATGGGAGTCTCCGGTGTGTGGGCCTTTAATAACAGTGCATTGGTTATCACACAAATATCACTGCAAAGTCCCACCAGTTCGACGCTACAAGGTTCTTGCTTACAGGTATGACTCACCAACTGAGCTAAAGCAACTGAACCAAACGATAACTTTGTAATATGCACCACATTACATGATACTGCATCTATTGCCCTTTTTACTTCTTCGTTTAACTCCCACCCTTTTGTGTCCTTAATACAATGAGGCACCGGAAGATTCTTACCTTCGGCCGTCTCCATATAATCATCCATATGGGTATCATAGGTAACATATATTTCGTCCCAATCACCCTCGGTAATCTTTTTCACCACATTGGGCACAATGGCAACTGCTTCCTTGGTTCCCAACGCCATATCTATAAAATCATTCTGCATATCTACAACTACTAAAATTCTCATACGAAACCTCCTATATACGCTCTTTAATAATCACAACCCATATTCCGACGCAAAAAGCAATCATGATACAGAAGAAAATTATCATAAGTATGTAACTTTCCAGCGCAAGTTTTGCAACAATTGCCAAAACAGCACTCAACGCAGCTAACACAACAAACAGCATTCTCCAGAACTTTGTCTGTTTAAAAGTCGCGCCTTTAGCATGCTTCTTTTCGTACTCTTCCATTTCTTTTGCCTGACGAAGTTCTTTCATCTCATCCGGCGTAAAATAGTGTCCGCAAAATGGACAGGTTTTGACATTATCGCCCACCATTTCACTACACTTCATACATTGGAACATTTCTCTGTCACTCCTTTGTTTTTAACAATAACACTTTGTTGATAACATATCCTAAAATTCATCGCATACCTGAAATACATAAAATTTCAGATAATATGATTCTTCCGCAGCCCACAGAATCGGGTGATCCGGTGACTGCGTCTTAAATTCCACCTGGCGCAGGCGCTTATGCACCATATTCGCTGCCTGATGAATTGTTGCGGTAAACAATTCATAGGTCATAAAATGTGAACAGGAGCAGGTCGCAAGAAAACCTCCGTCTTTTACCAGTTTCATCGCACGCAAGTTAATCTCGCGATACCCTTTTATCGCATTCTTTACCGACGCCCTGGACTTGGTGAATGCGGGCGGGTCTAAGATTACCACGTCGAACTTCTGCCCTTCCGCCTCCAGCCTGGGAAGCAGGTCGAATACATTGTCTACTTCAAAACGCACCACGTTTTCAAGACCGTTTAACTTGGCATTCTCCGTCGCTTGTTCCACTGCCAAATCGGACACATCAATACCAAGCACCTCTTTCGCACCGCCAATCCCTGCGTTCAGCGCAAAGGACCCCGTATGGGTACAGCAGTCAAGCACGCGCGCATCCTTACAGAGTTTCTGAATTGCCAAACGATTATACTTCTGGTCCAGGAAGAACCCTGTCTTCTGACCATCCTTAATATCTACCCAATATTTTACGCCATTTTCCACAATCTGCACTGTGGTGTCGAATTCTTCCCCTATAAAACCTTTTACCTGCGGAAGTCCTTCTTTTACGCGCTCTCTGGCATCGCTTCGCTCGTATACACCGCGAATCACAATACCGTCCTCTGCCAATGCGCGCTTCATACCTTCCACAATGGCCATCTTCCAGCGGTCGATGCCCAGGGCAAGAGACTGCACTACAAGCACATCTTCGAACTTGTCCATTACAAAACCGGGCAGGAAATCTGCCTCACCGAAAATCACTCTGCAGCTGGAAGTATCCACGGTTTTCTTACGGTATTCCCAGGCATTCTTTGCCCTTTTATAGAAAAACTCCTCATTGATGACAGCCTGCGCATTGCGGGTCAGCATACGTACACGAATCTTGGAATTCACATTAATGAAACCGGTTCCCATGGGGTAGCCGTCAAAATCCTGTACCACCACCAAATCGCCGTTTTCAAACTCGCCTTTTACATCTGCTATTTCGTTGTCAAATACCCAAAGGCCGCCGGCTTTCAACAATCTGCCTTCGCCTTTTTTCAGAGTAACGATTGTCTGATTCATTTTATAGTTTCTCCGCTTCGTCTATATTATATGTTTATAATAGCCATCAAACCGTAGAAGGTGTGCAGCCAAAAGATAAACCATACTACACTGATTAATACGTATTTTACTTTCTTGTCCGTTTGCTCGCGCTCCAATTTTAACAGTCTTAACAATGATACGGTCCACATAACCAACATACCGGACATCATAGGCCAGAAGAAATTGCCGTGCGCAAATCTTGCGCCGCTCTCTCCCAGAATGGATGCTTCCGCAAATCCCACCAGATAACTTACAAGTCCCATGCGGCCCAAATCATCTTTGAGGAAGAAAGAAAGATTAATGAGCACCAACGCCAGAGGAAAAGCCATACCAAACACAACAGACAGCGCAACGTTCTCAGAGAAAAAGCTCCACACTTCAAACGGCTTAGTAAACATAAACGAACTGTCCGAAGCAAAACTTCCGCCAAAGATTGTATATGCCAATGCCTGCACCAGAATGTGAATCAAAGAAGGCACCGCACATAACAGCGTCCATAAACAATGCTTAAAGAACGGCTTAGCACTTCCATCCTTTCTTCTGATAAAAATAATCCAGTCTATCAGCATTACAATACCCAATGCAGGAATAAACATTTCCGCGAAAGTCGGTTTAGCACAGGTTGAAAGAAATAAAAATGCCGCCAGTAAAAAGTAGTACTTTTTCAGACCTTTTTCTACCCTGAAAAAGATGCCGACGTATTCTTCATTCTTCTGCTTCTGCCAGATATCATAAGCAAGACAGATGCATAAAAGAGAAAAAGGTCTTGCAGCCATTTGGGTTGCACTATGCGTCGGATTGATTGAGAATGTTCCAAGAAATCCGCTTCCTATATCAAACCATCTGCAATCCAAAGACTGAACCACACACATCGCAAATGCCAAAAATGCAGCTTTGGTATTTGTTTCTTCACAACCAATGTGCACAGTGTATTTTTTGATAATCCAATAAAACAGAAAATAGGAAAACAGAGTCAGTATGCTGCTCATAAATACCGCCGACATTTCTACTGGAATATGAAGGATTTCATTCATAAACAAAACGCCTAAATGCCAAATCATATAAGGCACGGTTTTCCAGCCTTCCAACCAATCTCCGCGGGTAAAAATAGGAAGATAAACATATGTGTGTCCGTGATAATCATACATATCTCCGCTTAATCCGTCCATTACCACCAAATATGTAAAATATGATAAAACAATCGCCAGAAAAATGAGCACACCGTTTTCTTTTTTCTTCTGCACCATTTTATTTCCTCCTGCTCAAAACAACTTGTCTTTTTAACTTATTTATATTATGATTAAACATATTTTGTTTTACGATTTTACTAATCAAAGGAGCATCCTATGAAAAGGAATACCGTCTTATTTACAATTATCTATATTATAATCGCTGTGGCATTTGTTGCAATCCCTTTTCCTGTCGCAGACGTATTAATCCGCATAGATTTTGATAATATCGCCGGCAGTTCCTGCTCATTATACTATTCTACAGATACTTCCCTTTCTTATTCGGAAGAGCAATGTATCCAATCATCCTTTGATTCTGAAACAAATCAGATGACCTTCCGCTTGGACGGCTCTCTTGCAAAACAAATCCAATTCCTTCGTCTTGATTTTGAAAATCGCGAAGATTTGATCTGTATCAATGATGTTTCCGTAAGCAGTGCCGGCATCGTACAGAAAGAATATCATCCTTCTAAATTCTTTGCGCCCGGTAACATTACTTTTACAAACAATGCTGACATAACCGCTGCCACCGCCATGGATTTGGCCTATGTTTCCACAACGGAAAATGACCCCTACATCATCTTCTCAAATGAACTCAGTCGCGACATTATGAATCATGCCAGCAACTACCGCCTCACTCGTGCGCTGATTTGCGTATTTATCGGAGTTGCAATTATTCTTATGAAAAAGAAAGTTTTCACAGAGCATTGATATTTCGATATGAATGCTCTTTTTTACTGCCCGTAATAATAAACCAGCTCATCCCACAAAGTATCATAATTCTCGCGAGTCATATAACCTGAGTATTTTAAAAAGTAGGTATATCCCTCTTCCTCGCTAATCTCACCGTTGTTTGCCATCTCAACGAGAATCTCCGTCATTCTGTCCTGGGCACGCACGCAGCCCGGAAACCGCTCCAGAATAATTTCATAGCATCGCACCGCTGCCTCATTTCTTTCGACTTTGTGGTTGTTTTCGGCTATCTTCGAATACTTCTGATAAGTACACTCCCGCACAATCGAAAAAATAACCATAAAAATGATAAAAGCAATCGCCGCGACAACTCCGGCATAAGTCAGTACCACTTTCCTCTTATATGGTTTCAATGCAAGGGGATGCCTCGTTTCCGCCTCCGCACAAATCGGGCATCTCTCATCCCACGGTGATTTCGCGGAACCGCATTGAATGCATCGTATATTCTTATATTTTTTTAAAATCTCTAGCTTCATTCTCCTAGTTTGCATCCTTTATTAATTGTATTTCACCTGTTTTCATATCCTTATAAAAATGAAAATCCACGTTAGTGCCTTCTTCCTTTTGCATTGCATTCTCTTCTTGAAAATCAATGCTAAAAAACAATTTATCACCTACACACTCTGCACACAACAAATCCCACTGTATAGGCTCTGCTGCCTCAGTTGCCTCGCAATACATACTCTTGTAAACCTGCTGCACTTCTTCATCTGTCAACACCACATAACTATATCCGCTGTAATCCGGTGTAGCAATTATTTCCTTGTTTCCGTCTGCATCATACGCAAGCGTTACCGCACCAACTTCTGCATACGGATTCACTCCTGCAGGCGCAGTATCCGAACCGGCTACTTGTACGCACTTACTGATGGTACGTATTTTACCGGTAACATCTGTATCGTAATAGTATATCCATAAATTGTCGTCCTGACATACTACCTGATAGTCAAAATATTCTTCCAAAGGAATATAAAAGCAGGTCTCACTTACCATGTCAAGAACCATAGTTGCATTCCATGTGTGTTCTCCGGTTTCTCTGTCCTTAAAAGTCAGTTGAAAGCACATATATTGGTCTATAAATTCAATACGGGATATGTTGGGCGGATAATCATAAGGAAATTTCAAAGGTGGAATCATTTCTTCTTCGGGAATATGTACCAGAATTTCCTTTTCACCATCATATGTCACTCTTCTGATTTCAAATCCGTCATTACTCCAGTCATGAACATAAACACAATCCGCTTCATATGCAAACGGCGTTCCCTGGTCTCCACCCACAGAAGAAGTGTTCAATCCCAGTGTTTCCTGATAATTTCCGTTATCCGTCTCTATACAATAAAAAGAATCCATCACGTTGGTATATATAATATTAGGGCCAAAACGCTCTACAAAGGCAGCCCATTGGGGTTCCCCATAGTAAGTTCCTGCTGACATAGTATGCAAAGCTTCTTCATTATTTCCATTCAAATCGCAGGTATATACTTCCCAGCACTGCGCCTGATTAAGACGAATCCCATAAATCATAGGCCCAACTTCCGGCACATCTACGATATAAAACGGACCAAATCCGGTATCCTTACACACAAATGAAACATTTCCGTTTTCATCCATACACATCAAATCACAAACGTCCATAGGGATTCCCGTATAACCATACGCAAACTCATCGGTATAATATTCTATACTGTCGTCATCGTACAGCCTGAAATAAATTTTGTCATTCCATTCTACAAAATATTCCCCGTCCATTGTCGAAAAATCCGCAAGCGAAACATCGCTCTCCAAAGCAGGGCCACCGGATACTTCACGTGCTTCATCAATCAACACCATATCATACATATCATCTTCGACCTGCTGTACAAGTCCTTCATAATATGCAATCTCCTCATCCAACTGTGCCTGTAAAGTTGGCCAACTGATATAGGGATCTATTTTTTCCAACCTCTCTACTGCCCACTCATAAGGATATCTGTAACCATCGCAATCCTCCGCCTCCGCCAACTGTATATCATATAATTTCTGCTGCGCCGGCACATAAAAGGGATATTTCTCACACACATACTCATAATACCCTACAGCATTCATGCTATTAAAAAATCCAACAAAACCGGCAGGACCCATATGCAGGGCTATATCCCCCCAAACTATAATGGATTTTGGTAGCGTAATAACATATACGAAAAGAATGGCACCAATCATATACCATTTCCAAGCATATGTTTTTTCTTTAACTTCCGCACCGCATTTCGGACACTTCTTCCATGCATTTTTACTTTGAAATCCGCACTTTTTACGCTTCATAAAAATACCTTTTACACAATTTAATATGAATAAATCAGCTCAATCTCCCCTGTCCGCAAATCTTTGCAATAATTGTAAGTTTTCCGCCAAATATAATTTCCGCTGATTCCCATAGGCGTGGTATGGGCACTTTCCGGATCAATTTCTGAAATCTCAACACTAAAAAACAACTTATCGCCTACATATTCCGCACGTACAAGATCCCAGCCTTCGCCATACGGATTCTCGTCATCGCCTCGGGGAGAACCGATTCCAAGTCCTTCCAGTTCTTCACAGGACACCAATACATAAGTCACTCCCGAATCATCCGGAGTTACATAAACCCCGCATTCACCAAGCCGACTCATTAAATAAGGCGACGCGGTTCCTTTCTCCAACCAGGGATACACGCCTGTTCCTGCTTCTTTGGTCCCCTGAATCTGAACACAATGTACGTTCGGCAATTCTGTTAAGCTGTCACTTTCGCTATCTAAATAAGGTGTTCCGTAATACAGCCACATATTTTCTTCATCCGTTACTACATTGAGTCGCCCCATGGAACCGGTCTCGTCCGTTACCACTTCCTCCACCGTTCCGTTTTTCATATCAAGGATATAGATTCCTACTCCCTTCTCGAGCGTGTTTGCTTCTTGAAGCATAAAATATATTTTATCATCATACATTTCAAGGTCAGTCAAACTAAAATCACCAAGACTTTGGTATATATCGTAATGAACCCACTGTGCCCCTTCGTGAAATAAATCCTCAATCGGTAATTCCGCAATCTGTTCCACTTTTCCCGTAAAATAAAATTTTTCAAAATATATTTTTCTGGAGTCTGTCCAATATACATAATAGATTGCTTCATCATCCCATCCGATGCATTCGCAGGGAACATCACAAACCGTTTCCGAAAAATCGTAAGCAGTAAATATATATTTTAGTTCGCCTCCCCTTTGAAAGACAATACGATTTCCCCACATACCCACAAATGTAATCTCCGATTTACACTCATAATGGATCTTTATATCGCTTCCGTCCAGCTTACAAGAATATATTTTCCAGTTATCTTCCGGCATGCAACATACGGAATATAATCTTGGTTCTTCGCCTTCGTTCTGCACAATATACATGGTACCCGTTCCCATATCTTCGCCGACACAGGTCACGTTTCCTTCTTCATCCATGCACATTAAATCTTTATATACTACTTTATCCTTTATCTCCCGAAATCCCGTTCGATAGTTTACTTTCTCAAAACAATCCGCATTATATCCACGAAAATATATTTTATCGTCCCATTCTACAAATAAATGATTATCCATAGGTGGCAATTCATATATTTCATATTTAGCTTCCACAGGTGCGCCTGTAGGAACAATTGATTCATATTTTTCCCTTTCGACTTCCAAATTTTGCAAAGGCTGAAGTTCTGATTCTTCTTCCAAACTCTCAATTGCACTACCCGGTTCATGATTGATACTTTCTTCGGGCTTGGATTTACCCCACCCCAAAAACACTACCAACACCACAAACAACGCAAGCAAACCAAAGTTATACAGCGAAAACCAGCCCATATATTTGCCACGCTGCGCTTCCTTGCGGTTGGCGTAAATTTTATAAGAAATCAAGCTTGCCATTGACGCAATCAACGTACCCAGGCCACCGATATTAACGCCCCAGAGAAGCCCCTTAATATCCGTAGAGAACTCCGCAAGCAGCATTGCCGCAGGCACGTTACTGAACACCTGGGACGCTGCAATGCCCACAAGAATTTCTCTGCCCGCAAGCAGTTCTTCAAGCAATCCTCTCACGCTCTCTATTTGTCCCAAATTGCCGATAAACACAAAGAAAGCAATAAATGTTGCCAGAAGCATATAATCCACTTTTAAAAGGATTTTACGGTCAAAAATAATCAACGCCAGGAATACCACTGCAAGCACGATCAGGAAATGCAACACGTGGAACACTTCCAAAAGACATACTGCAAAAAGCACTATGTACATCACAAGCTTTCCCACCGGAAGTTTGGGCGTTACATTTACTTCCTCCGGCCCAATTAACTCACCCTGGGCCGCATCAATCTCTTCCGCAGTCTGCGCGCCTACTTGTAACTTCTCCCCTGATGTAAAAAGAGCAAGAAGTACCACTGCCACCAGCGAAACCGCCACCACAGGCGCCATATCCCACAGAAACGCACCCACTTCGTATCCGCCGAATCCGTACAGGAACAGATTCTGCGGATTCCCGATAGGCGTAAGGCAACTACCCAGATTGGCTGCTATGGTCTCGATTACAACGGCGCGTATCACGTCTCCCTCTTTCTGTCCTTTTAACATAAGGATGGTCAAGGGCACAAAAGTAATCAGCGCCACATCGTTGGTAATCACCATGGCCACAAAGAAGCACACAAGGCTTAATAGCAAAGTAAGGCTTCGCACCGTCGTCACCTTGCGGCTCAGCGCACTTGCAATCCGGTCAAAAATACCCATCTCTTTTAAGCCTGCCACCACTGCCATCAGGCAGAATAAAAGTGCCAGGACTTTATAATCGATATAGCCGAAATATTCCTTATTCGGCGTCACAAAAAAAGCGGATGCCAGCATCAGCAGGCATGCCGCACAAAAAACAGGTTCTTTTTTGATAAAATTCATTATTTTCTTCATACTGTATCTTTATTCACCCATCTTGCTGATGGTATTCTGCAAATTAGTGAGTAGCTGCTCAATCTGCTGTTCACGATTCTGTCCCTGGTCGTCAAACATCTGTCTTAAATGGCTCTCATCTTCCGCAGTTTCTTCCGTAGCCGTCACCATGGACATAAAATGTCCTTCCATCAGGTTCGCCAGCACACTGCTGCCGCCGGACGAATACAACATTTCTTCCGAAAGCCCTTTTAAGTCCAATGTATCATCGCCAAGGATACTTCGGTCCAAAGTATTCTCCAACTCAGCCAATGGCGAAGTCTCTTCCGCCTGCAGAAGTTCCTGCAGTTCCTCTACCTGCTCAGACAATATTTCCTGAAAAGAGACCGTACTCTGCCCTGCATCTTCCATAGACTTCATACCGGGTGTGGCTGAAGTATCCGTAACAGAATTAATTCCGTTTATCATTCTTAAATATACCGATGTTAATAAATCAGACATGGCCGTCTCCTTTCTGATGTTTGTTGCCCTTTTAAATCATAGACAACTTCCACCATTTATCTTTCTTATATTGTACTACGTTTTGGCCCAATAGAAAATATATTTCTTGGTTTTTTCGGAACTTTCCCAAATCAAATTTTATAATGAAAAAACGCCCATCAAATTCGATAGAATAATCACAATTGCCGCTTGAAAGCCAAAAAATGTTATAAAAGCACCTACTACCACAATGACAATATCGTTGGCTAATGAAGGGGGGTGACCCACTTTCATAACAATGTCCGGATGTTTCTTTTCGACAATAATGGGAACCATATCGTTCACAAACATTTTCTTTTCATAGTCATAGTCCAGTTTGCTTGCCCTAATTGAAACTCCGTTGTCATTATATTCGTAGATGGGACGATATACGGTCACACCATCTTCCTGAAACTCCTGAATCTCAATGCAAGTGGACATAACCTTCTTACAACCATGAGTCCATCTGTATATTTTTTTACCTGCTTTCCACATAGTTGCTATACCTACGACCAGAAATATCAGTGGCACAGTCATAGGCAATAAAAAAAATACAATAGCTTCCATTTTTTCTCCTTTTACAATACGCCCGTCAAGTCAAACGCCGGTATAAAACTCTCCTGCGCCGTTTCCCCTTCCTGGATAAAAGCATTCTCAACTCCCAAATCCAGCGCATATTGAATCACTTTCTCATACTCGCGTTTGGTCACCTTACGATTCAGCTCGGGATACTCCGCAAACTCCTTCATCGGCGTATACTGATTCATCAGACTGATGTAAATATTATCGCCGTAGGTCCCGTACAAATAATCAATTACTGCCTTCGCGTTTCCCACGGCTCCCGGCATCACAAGATGCCTTATAATTACGCCTTTACGCATAAGGCCTGTATCCTCATCAAAGGCCGGCTTCCCCACCTGACGATACATCTCTGCAATTGCCGCTTTGGCAACCTCAGGATAATCTTCTGCATTAGAATACGCCTTTGCAAGCTTGGCATCCATATATTTGAAATCCGGCAAATAAATGTCTACAAGCCCGTCAAGCAACCGTAACGTCTCCGGTTTCTCGTAGGAAGATGTGTTATACACAATCGGGATTGTTAATCCTGACTTTCTTGCCATTCGAATGCTTTCTGCAACTTGCGGCACATAATGGCTTGCCGTTACAAGATTAATGTTATTGGCACCTTCTCCCTGCAGTTTCAGGAATATTTCCGCAAGTGCCTCAATGCTTACTTCCTTTCCGACTTCGCTGGCTGCTATGGACGCATTTTGGCAAAAAATACATTTTAGATTGCATCCTGTAAAAAATACGGCGCCGGAACCGTTATCCCCGCTGATAACAGGCTCCTCCCAGAAATGCAGGGCCGCTCTTGCGATGCGCACGCTATTACTTTCACCGCAGAAACCCTTGCTGCCGCAGTTCCTGTTAATTCCGCAATTTCTGGGACATAATATGCAGTTGTCTGTATTCATACTATCGCCTCATTTTACTGTTTGGATTGCTGTATCTTCTTAAATCTGCTGCAGTTTATTTCGATGCCCCTTCGATTTCAATTTGATAATTACCAATTGTGATTAATTCATCTAACTTTACATTTCGTCTGACGCCTAATCTTCTTATCCTATTATTGCTGCAATCCAGATACTCAAGATTTACATTCTGAGACAAATCCAATTTCGCAATATTATTGTCCGAACAGTCACATTTTACCAGATTTACATTACCGGTGATGTCGATTGCATTCAAACCTGCGTCTTCACATAATAATTCTTCCAACTCGGGACAACCTTTTATATTTAATCCACTGCTTAAGCTGTTGTTACTACAATTTAATACTTTTAATGAAGGACATTCCTCTGCAAAGTCTAACAAATCGATTGCATGGTTTTCAGACAAATCTACCGTTTCCAAAGAGTCATTTCCGCCAAACTTTATTTCTGAAATAATGGTATCATGTAAATCCAAAACTTCAAGTTGATCAAGACCCGAAACATCTACAGTTCCCTGCAAATACATCTCTGACCAATAGATACCTACAAGATTACCATCCTCCCATCGATATTGATTTGAATTCAGGTTAAGATTAATCTCACTGTTGATACTTCCCCTGTCTTTTTGCTGCGCAATTATTATATTTCTCAATATATCAATATCTTCAGAATCCTTTCCCTCCGTATTACTAAAGTTTACAGTATTTAATTCTGCCTCTAATTTCGCCTCTTTTATTGCTTTTGTACCAAAGGTAATGCCCAAACCAATTGCTATGCCTATGATTAAAATTATAAGTATGCTCATAGCAACACGGAGTTCCGTTTTATACTTCTTTTTTTTCGATTGATTGCTTTTAACCTCAACTGCAGTCTCATCACCCCATTTATTTACGGATACTTTCTTTTGGGGCTGATTATCAACATATCTTTTATCTTTAAATGCATCTTGCAAATCCGGCATACAAGTTCCCTGAATGCCGAAAATTTTATTTGTTTTTTCGTCTGTAAATACCAATGCATAATAGTTTCCGTCAGGCGAAGACGGCACTTTATAAATGTACATTTTCTGAGTATCGCCGGCAAATTTATAATATGCCAAATCATCATTACGGAACAATCTTTTGTTCATAAAATTGGTAATACTGCTGTCAAATCGATAAATAGGTGCTGCATAACATTCCACTTCATTCTTTTTCAAATAAGATAATGTACTTTTCACCTGAACAATAAAGCAAATGTGCCCAAATTCTCGAAGTGTAACAATAAGTAATCCTGCTAAAAGCCCCCAAATCCACCATTCCGGCGTAACAACAGCCACAAGTATGGCCGAAAGGATACCTGCAATTGCAATATAAGCTATTGTCTTGCCCATTACCTTATTTGCAAGTTCATTCATTTTAACAATTGCGTAATTCCTTTGTTCCTGCGTCATATATATTCTCCTCCTAATTTTCAAACAGACTGCGGTGATGATTGTTCCGCAGTCTGTTTTTTATATTTTTATTCTCTTCCCTCAGCCACTGCCTTAGCAGCCTCAGCCTGAATCGCAGGATCGTAAGAAAGTACAGGCTCTTCATCCTTACCCTTAATTTTACGATTAACATAGTTACGTGTAATCTTAACAACTACCGGCGAAAGTGCAACAACACCTACCAAGTTGGGCATCATCATCAAACCGTTAAAAGTATCTGAAATATCCCATGCAAGTGAAGATGTCATCAACGCACCTGATACAATCATAAGTACGAAAATAACCTTATAAATCTTGGTTCCGATGTTACCGAATAAGTATTCCACTGCCTTACCGCCATAGTGTGACCAACCAAGAACGGTTGTAAATGCAAAGAGTAACATTGCTATTGCGATAAACCACTGTCCGGCCTGACCGAACACATTACCGAAGGCCTGTGCAACCAAAGTTGCATCGCTTGTTCCTTCCACCGCAAGGCCGGTATCTAAATTAATAAAACCTGATGTAAGTACAACAAGGGCTGTCATAGTACATACTACGAAAGTATCCGCAAATACTTCGAAGATACCCCACATACCCTGTTTAACAGGTTCCACTACGTCTGAGTTTGAGTGTACCATAACGGAAGAACCAAGACCGGCTTCGTTAGAGAACACACCTCTTTTACAACCCTGTGTAATCACTTCCTTAATTGCAATACCAACTGCAGCACCGCCAACAGCTTTGATACCGAATGCAAATTTAAAAATCGATAAGAATGCAGGACCGATTTCTGTAATATTAAAACAACATACAATAATCGCACCAAGTACATAAGCCACTGCCATAAAAGGAACAACCTTTTCCGCAACGGCTGCAATTCTCTGTAAACCACCGAGAATAATCAAGCCGCCAAGAATTACAAGAGAAACACCGATAATCAAGGGAATCAATTCCACGTTACCGAATACAACTACAGGTTCTACATTTGCAAAAAATGCTGACTGAAGGTTCAAAGTAATTTTATTTACCTGACCCATATTACCAATACCGAAAGATGCAAGAATGGCAAAAATACTGAATAATACCGCCAATACCTTACCGACTTTCTCGTAACCGATAGCTTTGCCAAGACCGTCCTTTAAGTAGTACATAGGACCTCCGGACCATTCGCCCTGGGCATTTCTTCTACGATAGTAGATACCGAGAACATTTTCAGAGAAGTTAGTCATCATTCCAAGGAAAGCCGCAATCCACATCCAGAACACCGCACCGGGACCACCGATTACGATAGCGGTAGCAACACCGGCAATATTTCCTGTTCCGATAGTAGCTGCCAGGGCAGTACACAACGCCTGGAACTGAGAAACGCTCTTCTCATCTTTTTTCTTCAGGGAATCTTTCTTGAACATTCCACCGATGGTCTTTTTCCACCAGTGTCCGATGTGGGATACCTGGAAGAAATTCAACAGAATCGTCATTAATGCACCGGTACCGATTAAAATAACCAGACCAACCTGTACCCAGACGAAATCATTGATGGCACTATTAATATTTGTTAATGTCTCCAAAAAACTCATACTTTAACTCCTTGTTTTCTTATGTCTATCTGCACCGGCTTATTCCGGAAACAATCATTACTTTTATAAAATTACTTCGTATTCCGTTACGTCAAGCACAGTATCACCGTCAATCTGAAGTGCCATAGGCGCATCAAAAGCCACCTTAATGTGATTGCCCTGATAAAGGGTGACGTGCTTTGTATACTTTGTATAACTGCCGTCAAAAATCTTCGGGAAGATAGTCAACAACTTAATTCTGCCAAGTCCGTGCACCACAGCAAGCGTCAATTTGCCGGAATCACGTCTCTGTCCCGGTGCAACCTTCATACCGCCGCCGTAATACTGTCCCTTCATGGATGCAGCAAGCCACACTTTACTGTACTTCAACTCCTGTCCGTCAATGGTAATAGTTGCGTTCGGCGCCTTGTACTTAAACAAACACAGGCGAATTGCCAGGGTTGTATAATTTACTTTCGTCTTGCCGGCCGCACGCATTTTATCAGCGTACTCGCAACACATGCCGTCAATACCGTAACCGATACCGTTGATAAACTTACACTCAATATCTTTTACCTTAACCGTAGGAAGATTCTTAATGTATTCGTTGATAGGACCTACATCGGTTTTGCCCAGCACATCTTCCAAATCCACCAGGAAATCATTGCCGGTTCCGGTCTTATAATGAAGCAAGGGACAGGGAATTTCCACACCGTCTAAATCATTTGCCAGACGGTTCAAGGTTCCGTCTCCACCGCAAAGAATAAGCACATCTTCAGCGGTTACGCTTTGCATCCACTCACGGATATCAAGGCCCACCAAATCTACCAACTTGGCACCTTCTCCTTCTTTTGCCAAATACTCTTCTGCCTTCACTTTACAGGTTCCGCTGCTTGCCAAACCATTGTATAAAAGGTATTTCATCTTTTGTAACCCTTTCTTTCTCTTACGTATGCCTACAGTTACTTGACTTTTATAATCTGCGTTTCGGATATTATTCTTTCGAATATCCCTTCATTACTTTTTAGATATTCTCTTTCAGGAAATCATATACTCTTGCTGATAACTGTGCGGTATTGGATTCCGCAACTTCTTCCGCAGGAATCACATCGATACTTACATAGATATCTGTCTTCTTCCAAGGGAAATTATGCTGTACTTTACGTGTATTCTTCAAAGCCGCAATTACAACGGGGCACTTAGCCTTGGTTGCAATTTTAAAAGCACCGTTTTTGAACTCTAACAAAGGTTCGGAAGTTTTATTTCGGGTTCCTTCCGGGAAAATACCTACGGAAACCTGCTGGTTCTTCAAGTATTCTGCCGCCTTGTTGATGGTCACCAACGCATTCTTGGGATTCTCTCTGTCAATGGGCAAGAAGCCTGCGTGATGCATCCAGGCACCCGCAATGGGAAGGCTGAAATTCTCGGGCTTTGATACAAACACCAAGTCATTTTTACCAAACTTGGAAATACATGTAATAGGGTCAAAATTTGACAAATGGTTTGCTACCAGAAGATACTTGGTATCTCTGGGAATCTTCTCTGCTCCTACCATATGCACCTTGCTTCTTGAGAAGAAAAGCAAAAGTTTCATAGTCTCAGTTACAAAGTAGTTATAAAACTTATTCGGCTTGGTAATTTCTTTCTTCTTATTCACTAAGAACGAACCTATCAAAAGCCATACTGTATAGATGATAACCCAAACAAGGAAGAATCCTGCCCACATACCGATAAAAATCAGTATCATCCAATACCATGCGGTAAAAAATCCTGTAATTGCCACAATTGCCGCAGCCGACAAAAATGCCAGCGCCAATAAAATATATAACATTATAATTCTCCTTATCTTTAGAGGTTTAATCCCTTTGCTTCATCGCAACCCATAATAATGTTCATACACTGGATTGCCGCGCCGGAAGCGCCTTTACCGAGGTTATCAAACTGTGCCGAAAGAACGAAACGTTCCTCATTTCCGGTCACATAAATTCTAAGACCGTCCCAACCGGAACACTCGTTGCCGGGCAACATATTGGCAGTTTCTTCTTCGCTGCCAAGGGGCATCACCTTGATAAAAGCTTCGCCCTTATAGTATTCATTGAAATAGCTCCATAACTCTTCAAGGCTCATCTTCTTCTGAAGGAAGTCCGCATAAAGAGGAACTGACACAACCATACCACTGTAGTAATCCGCAATAATCGGCGAAAAAAGCGGTTTTCTCTCAAGCCCCGTAATCGCCTGCATTTCTTTTAAATGCTTGTGACTCTGAGAAAGTGCGTACTCTCTGGGCGCATCGTACATTTTCTCACGGTTTTCATCTTCGTAAACCGCGATTACCTTTTTACCGGCACCGCTGTAGCCCGAAATACCAAAAGATGCTAAGGGGCAGTCTTTTGCAATCAACTCTCCCGCAGTCAAAGGATATACCAGCGAAATAAAACCGGTAGCATAGCAACCCGGAACCGCAATTCTTTTACCGTTCTTAATTGCATCGCGGTGCTTGCCTGATAACTCAGGAAAACCATATGCCCAACCTTCGTTGGTACGATGTGCCGTAGATGTATCAATAATGGTTACGTTTTCATTCTCCACAAGACTTACCGACTCGATGCTTGCCGCATCGGGAAGGCAAAGGAAGGTAATGTCTGATGCATTAATCATCTTCCGTCTTTCTTCCGGATCCTTACGAAGTTCCGGGTTGATGGTAAGAATTTCCACATCATCCCTGCCCTGGAATCTTTCGTGGATGCGAAGGCCTGTGGTTCCTTCGCTTCCGTCAATATATATTTTCTTTTTCATATGTAGCCTCCGAATATGTTTCTCACATATTTTCTTATACAAAGATTATAAACGGCAAAAGGGCATACTTTCCCCACTCCCGCTTAAAACCTCATTTTATATCATACCCTTATTCTTGTCATTCGGCAAGTAAAATCATTGAATTACCGCTTTGACACGCTAAAAACTTCCGTATAAAAGGGTCTTTACAGCTTTTATCTTCTCAATCCCTTGGGATAATGATTCTTTAACATACCATTGCTAACCTTTCCCCAGCCTGCAGAATATCCGTCCACGCAAACCAAGGTCCAGCCCTTTCCTTCGTCCGTCACCAAAGACTCTCCGCGCAAATAACGCTCTGGAGCATCATCAGCGGTTGTAAGATTATGACTTCTCTTCACGTCCTCAGGCTTCAATGCCAGCGCCAAAGAATGAGAAGGCTCAAAACGCTTCTTCTCAAAAGTTCCGATATGCAGACCCGGGCGCAACACCTTAAGTCCTTTTAAATTCATTTCACAAGGCATCATATATAAGGCATCGCCAAACAATACCTTCTCGCCTGTGAGTTCTTCCAGCAATGCATCTTCAATAAAATCCGCATAAAGTTGTTCCTGTTCCCGGTCCAAAACTTTCGCGTTCTTTTTGCCTTTATTCTTGGCATTTGTGGCTGGCACTGTAGCAGATTTGACCCCCGGCACTTGCGCCTGCGCACCGTTTTCTTGAATCTTCTCTCCCTTATGCACAAGAAGAGCCGCAAAATGCCCTTCGCCGTTTATTTTATGGGGCCATAAGCGGTGGGTATCCTTCACCCTTTCGTCGCCCTCTGCCCAGGCAGGATTACCCTGCGCAAAGCCCTCATATCCGTTTCCTTTTATCACCGTAAAATCAGGATGTCTTTCCAGGAAACGATGCACACAGGCCTCATCCTCCGCCGGTGCAAAGGTACAGGTTGAATACACGATTCTTCCGCCGGAGGCAAGCATTTTAACCGCCTCATCCAGAATCTCATCCTGACGCTCGGCGCACATCGCAACATTCTCCAAGGACCACTGGTTCACAGCCTCCTCGTCCTTACGAAACATTCCTTCCCCGGAACAGGGCGCATCCACCACGATACAGTCAAACCAGCTCATAAAATGCACCGCCAGCCCCTGGGGTGTTTCATTGGTCACCACTGCATTGCGAATGCCCATACGCTCGATATTCTGGGATAAAATTTTACATCGCGCCGGATGGATTTCATTGCTTACAAGAATGCCCTCGCCCTGCATCGCTGCTGCCAGCTGGGTGCTTTTACCGCCGGGGGCCGCACACAAATCAAGAACACGTTCACCTGGCTTTACATCCGCAAGCTCTGCTACGGACATTGCCGAAGGCTCCTGCATATAATAAAGTCCCATCTCGTGATACACGTGCTTCCCGGGACGCTCATCCTTCTCGTAGTAGAAACCTGTCTTGCACCAAGGCACCGGCGTCAGGGAAAAAGGCATCCGACCCGTAAAATCATCATATTTTATTTTAAGCGTATTCGCACGCAAGCCACCGTAAGACTCCCTGTCATACGACCGGATAAAAGCCTCATATTCTTCGCCCAAAAGGTTTTGCATGCGCTTCGTAAAATCCTGGGGTAAATTCATTTTTTCCTCTTTTCAAGATATACCATTTTTGAAATTTTTCTTTTATCTAAAATGCTTTGTCTTTTTATATTCTGAAGCTGTTAATCTAAAATGCTCTTCACGGCCATAATGTTATCATAGTCCGCTTCGTAAATTACCACGCCCTTGCGGGAATTAGCCGAATGGATAATCTGTCCGTTGCCGATATACAATGCCACGTGAGTACACTTGCCGTTACCGTAGCAGATAATATCGCCGGGGCGTATCTCGCTGTAGGAAATGGTTCGTCCGGCATTGTTATACTGCCCCGCCGGTGTACGGTCAATGGTATAACCGAAATCCTTGTAGATAAAACAGGTAAAGCCTGAACAGTCCGTACCACCCGAAAGAGAAGTGCCGCCGTTGATATAGCAATTCCCAAGAAACTGCATTGAATAATCTACAATCTGCTGACGAAGTAGAGACGTATCTCCTCCCGTAGCCGCTTCCTTGGCTTCTTCCGTCGCGCTGCTGTTTTGTATTGCCGCCTGCCGCTCCGCTTCCAGACGGGCAAGCTCCGCTTCTCTCTGCGCCTGCTGCTCTTTCGCAAGCTGTTCTTCCTCTTCTTTGGATAAAACATCTTCCCATTGCTCCGGAGTCTCTATATATGCACGGTCTACATCGCCGTTCATAATAAGTATGGCCAAATCCTCACCTGTCACCAACAAATCAGAACGGATATATCCTTTAATTCCGCCGGATTCTATTTCGTACCAAAGATCCTCTTCGTCCTGTTTTTCACCTACGATGGTTACAATGGAATCGCCGTAAGCCTTACCCAAAATTTCGGACGAAGTGCTTGCATCGTTTCGGACATAAACATAATTGCTGGCCACAGCCATAGCAACATTGCCTACCTTTTCCTCAATCTCTTTCCAAAGCCGCCCCTCTTCCGATAAAACCTCAATATTGGCACCGTAAAATGCTTCTTCCGGCGTAATTCTCACCGTCGCCCACTTATCCGCCGTTTCATCTTCCATCTCCATTAAAGACGCAACGCCTGCTTCCACATCAAAGCAGACTTCCGTTCTCGGCTCTTCGGCTGCCACACTTTTATTCCACAACAAAAAGACAGTTATAAATGCCATAAGCATAAAAACCGTTAAAAGAAATGCATTATTCACTTTGCTGAGTGTAAATCTTTTTTTCATGACTGTCTTTTACTGTTTCCTGAACTTTCTACGAAAGCCGCGCGACAAACCGCGTCGCTGCCAAACTTTTTACGAATATCATCAATCGCCTTATCAAGCTTCTCTAATTTCTCATAATCTGTGTTGTCAAAAAGACTCATCTGCCGGTTGCTCTCGCCGTGAGTTACCCTGCCGGTCTGTACCGCCAGCAGACGAATCGGCGTCCCATCCCACATTTCATCAAAAAGCCTGCATGCCGCATTATGTATCTCTGCCGTAATATTAGTAGGCGACGTCAGTACCATCTGATGGGAAATATTGCTCAAATCAAAGAAACGGATTCCCACGCTTACTACCTCGATACGTGCCTCATCCTCCCGCAATCGCCTTCCTACCTTCTCAGAAAGGGATAAAAGAATTTTCTTCGCCTCTGCTACTTCCGTCACATCTGCAGGCAGAGTTGTGGAATTACCGTACCCCTTATTTTCTGCCGGCACAGGTTCCACTGGCGTATCGTCGTATCCGTTGGCAAACCGCCAGATACATTCCCCGTGTTTCTTTAAATGACCTTTTAAAATCTCCGGGTCTGTATTAGCCAAATCTCCTATGGTTAAAATCCCCATGGAATTTAATTTTTTCACCGATGCCTTGCCTACGGAGAATAAATCCCCCACCGGCAACGGCCACATTTTACTTTGTATTTCATCGGGAAACAAGGTATGTATTTTATTCGGCTTTTGGAAATCACTTGCCATTTTCGCAAGGATTTTACAGGAAGAAATTCCTACATTTACGGTAAAACCTAAGGTATCATAGATTTCACTTTTAATCCGCTCCGCCACAACCAAAGGCTCGCCAAAAAGTTTCTCCATCCCCGTCATATCCATAAAAGCTTCGTCCACGCTGACCTGTTCCACTTTGTCGGAATATTTGTGTAAAATATCCACAAAAGCCTTGGAATACTTGGGATAAATGTCGTGTGTGGGCGGTATGATTAAAAGATTGGGGCACTTCTTCAGTGCGTCGGTTATGGGCTCACCGGTCTGCACCTTGTATTTCTTTGCCTCCGGAGACTTCGCCAGAATGACGCCGTGGCGCTTCTCAATGTCTCCGCCCACGGCACAAGCGATGGTCCGCAAGTCCGGGCCCGCAATCCCCTGCTCCAAACGATAAACGGCCTCCCAGGACAAGAAAGCATTGTTCACGTCGATATGAAAAATCACTCTGTCCATAGTAGGCCGTCCTTTCTTTTTATGCATTCATTACGTCATCTGCCAACTTGTCCAACGCACTTACGGTATCTGCCTTCACTGCGGAACGGATTGTAACTGTGTTTTCAAGCACCTTTACATCCTTCATTCCTTCCATAATCTCGCGCATCTTCTTTCCGGCCATCGGTGCCCAGGTTCCGTTCTCAATCAAGGCAACGGTTCTCTTCTGGTAATTCTTCGCCTTCAAATGCGAAAGGAAGTCTTCCATACAAGGAAAAATACCACCGTCATAAGTGGAACATGCAAGAACCATTTTATCATAACGGAACGCATCCTCAATCGCCTCAGCCATATCATCTCTGGCAAGGTCGGTAATTGCCACCTTCTTTGCTCCCTTTTCTTTTAACATTTCAGCAATCTGCTTCGCAGCCCCTGCAGTATTTCCGTAGATAGATGCATATGCCACAAGTACGCCTTCGTCTTCCGGTCTGTAAGAACTCCAGGTATCGTACAAACCAATGTAGTAAGTAAGGTTCTCTTTTAAAATAGGTCCGTGAAGCGGGCAAATTGCATTCACTTCCGCGCTGGCAAGTTTCTTTAATACCGCCTGCACCTGCGCACCGTACTTTCCTACAATATTGAAGTAATATCTTCTCGCCTCGCAAGCCCAGTCTTCTTCGGCATCCAACGCACCGAATTTACCGAAACCGTCTGCCGAGAACAGAATCTTCTCGCTTGTTTCGTATGTCATCATAACTTCCGGCCAATGCACCATAGGGGTCATTAGAAATTTTAAAGTATGCATACCAAGCGCAAGTTCATCACCTTCTGCCACAACCACCTTTTTCGAATCAATGTCAAAATCAAAGAACTGACCCATAAAAGTAAAAGTCTTGGCGTTGCCCACGATTTTCATATCAGGAAACTCTTCCGCCACTGCAGCAATGCTTCCGGCGTGGTCAGGCTCCATATGGGAAACCACCAGGTAATCCGGCTGTCTTGTGCCGAGAACCACCTTGATGTTTGCAAGCCATTCTTCGCTCTTGCGGGCATCCACTGTATCCATAAGGACAACCTTTTCATCCATAATCAAGTAGGAATTATAAGAAACACCTTCCTGTACTACGTACTGACCCTCGAACAAATCAATATCCCTGTCATTGACACCCACATATAAAATTTTGTCTGTAATCTCTACCTTACTCATATTGCTCCTCTTTTTCACACTATTCTCCGTTGCTACACTTTTATGTCGAATAGTTGCATCTATCTTAATATTTAATTTCTCTATACCTCGTAATCCAGGCAGGCTCTTGTCTTTGTATAAGGGCGCACCTTTCCGTCAGCAACTGCCACATGGTCAGGGTGCACTGCGTATCCCTTCAAAGCTTCCTCATCCGTAAAAGATGAATCCAACATAACGTCTGCATTGGAAGATGCAAGACCGTCAATCTGTACCTTTATTTCCAACAAACCGGGAATTTTGTCTGCAAGGCCTTCCAAACCTTCTTTGATTCCCTTCTTTACGTTAATCTTCTCATCTGCTGAAAGTTCATCCTTCAACTGCCATAAAATTACGTGCTTTACCATTTATTATTACCTCTTTCTTTCTAAAAACACCCACCGGCAATCACCATGTGGGTGTTTTTTACAATTACAAAACGTTCTTTAAATATTTTAATTACGCGCAAAAGCTTTCATATGATGCGTTGTACTAATCTTCTTCAATATAATGGGATTCATGTGTAATGTCCAGCATAGATGCTGACAATTCCTGAATCTGTTTTGCATCTTCCACAACCTGTCCCATGCTTTCACGATAAACGTTCATAGCTTCGGTCATATTCTCTACTGTGCGCTGATTCTCTTCGGAATATTCGCTCATACCCACGATTTTACCTTTTAACTCACCGAAAATACTGTCCATCTGTGCAATATTCTCATTCTGGTCGTTAATGTTACCGTACAAGCCTTCGAACTTATCTGTAAGGCTGTCGAAGCTTTCCTCCAATTCATTCATGGCGCGCATAGAATCATCAATTGCTGCAGTACTGTCTGCCAACTGTTCCACCGTTTCTTCAATACGCTCCTGCATCACCTTAACGACGCCTGCCACTTCACCGGAACATCTGTTACTGTCCACCGCCAAAGCCTGTACCTTGGAGGCAACTACCGCAAAACCGGCACCTGTATGACCCGCTCTCGCAGCTTCAATGGAGGCATTCAATGCCAACATATTGGTACTTGCTGCGATTTTATTAAGTTGCTCCGTAACTGCATAAATTTCTTTAATCTGTTCTTCTAACAATGAGAATACTTCGTTTGCGGATTCAATAGCAGTCTTTACGGAACCCATCTGCTCTGACATAGTCACCATATTTTCACGGTTATCCGCTAAAGCTTCTTCTACACCTCTTACCTCGTCGTTCATAGCCTGAACGCTATTCTCTGTCAATTGCATTCTCGCATGCACATCATCACATACCAACTCAACTTCTCTTGCTTCCCTTGAGATATTGATGGAACCCTGTGTGATTTCCGCCGCACTTGCTTCTAAAAGACTGTTTGCATTCTGTAAGTTGTCGATTCTTTCAGAAGACTTGTCATAATTATCCTGTAAGTCGCCACCGACCTTCTTCATAGAAACGATCAAATCCTCTGCTTCGTCAGCACGGTTGCGCCCCAAATCAATATAAGCGCGACCTCTTTTAATCGTCAGATAAAATACAAAACATGCCACCGTGAAGCAGACAATACACATAATAAACTGTCCCAACGGATCTGCTTTCCCGGGATTAATCACATACTGTAGCACTAATAAAATATCGCCCAAAATCATCTGCACGAGTGTAATCTTAGGTTGTAAAAACAAGCCGGACAAACCGATTACTGCTAAATATAAGCAAAAATCATCACTGTAATAATTTCCGCTAAACAATGAAATAACAAATACCAACAGCATCATACAGATACTAATCACAAATTTCTGTCGGCTCTTTTTCATCTTCAGTAATTTCATTCCCACTGCCAAAACAGTGAAAACAAGAATACAAGCACCTACGGCAATCGCTGCCATCCACGCTTTACTGATTAAATTCTTAATCAAAAAGACACCCGAAACAACAAATACCATAATCATCATAATTCTGAAAATTTTGTTGTCATTCATCGGACTTTTCACTTTACTAACTTTCATATCCTTCGCCCCCGCTAATCATTTTATCTTTGCTATTCTTATTTCCCTTTTGCCGGATTATCACAGAACCCTTCACGAATCATAGAAAGCATATGCGCTACTACATTCGGGTCAAACTGCTTACCTGCATTATCATCCAATTCTTTTACAATCTTCTCGCGCGGCATTCGCGGCCTGTAACAACGGTCCGAATTCATTGCATCATACGCATCTGCAACACAAATAATTCTTGCACAAAGCGGAATATCCGAACCTTTTAATCCTCTGGGATAACCCTTGCCGTCATATCTTTCATGGTGATATAACGCACCCTCTCTGATACCTTCAATCGCAGTAAAGTTCTCCAATACATATCCGCCTCTGGTGGTGTGTGCTTCAACAATCTTACGCTCTTCCGGATCTAATTTCGCCGGCTTGGTTAGTACTGCATCCGGAACACCGATTTTACCGCAGTCGTGTATCAAACCGATATATCCCAAATTACGTACCTCTTCTTTGCTCATACCCATTCTTTTGCCTAATTCCTGCGCATAAATGGAAACTCGCACAGAATGGCCCTTGGTATAGGGATCTTTTTCATCTATCATTCCGGCAAATGTTCTCATAGTCTGAGTAATAATTTTGGCATCTTTTTCACTACGTCTCTCAAATGCTCTCATACGGATGGAAACGATTAAATAGGAGAAAAATCCTACCACCCATATTCCTGCTGCCACAACCATTACCCAGAATAAGGTATACTGTGTGTATGTTGTCTGGCGATAGCCGATAAATTCGAACTTACCAAATTCAATAAGTTCATCTGAAATCATGATAAAACCAAAGGTCTTCTCTTCGCCAGCCGGTATAATGTTTGTATTTTCATCCGGTGTTAAAATAATACTTTCGCCGTTTACTTCATATGTACCGTTCCACGAACTGTCCAAAACACCTTCCGCAGGCATCTTAATCACCAACTTCCAGTCTTCAATGTCGCTGGTATAACCGTTTAAAATTTTACCGTCGTACTGCGCACCCACCGTCTCATCGTCAGCACCTTCATTATTGATCCAACTTTTTGCCGGCATAAGTTCTATTCCTACATGTACGGAATCATCCCTACCGCCATTAAATTCTAAAATAAACGGATTGCTGGAATCTTTCTCAATTCTGTCATTCAAATAAATCCAACAACCGATTATAGCAACTAACGATAGTAATAATACAATTGCGCCCACCGGCAGTTTTTTTAAATTTTTCATCATGGATTTCCCCTCAATCTCCAATACTAAAAAATATTTTTCTCTGTACATAAAAATACAGATACATTATACACGATTGTTATATCATTGTCTATTTTTTTAGATAAAAAGAAGATGCGAACTCCTTCACATCTTCTTAATTGCTGTCAGTTTATGATTTTTATACCTCAGTCTGCACTTTTTCACGTTTACGGAAGATAATAAATGCCAACGCACTTACCGCCATCAATACGGGATAATACAGATAAGGCATAATCTCAACCGGTGATAAGGAAGCCAGTGTTGCCGCCGTTAAAAGCTGTGCGCCGTAAGGAATCATACCCTGTCCTACGGAACTGAAGATATCCAGAAGTGACGCCGAACGCTTCGGGTCTATACCGTTTTCATCACTGATTTCTTTGGCAATGGGACCTGCCATAACAATGGCTACCGTATTATTTGCGGTACACGCGTCTACAACAAGGGCAAGACCCGCGATACCGATTTCCGCACCGCGCTGTCCCTTGATTCCTTTGCGGATTACATTCAATACGAACTGGATACCACCATATTCTTTTACAAGGGATACGATACAAGCAACAATAATGGAAATCACGGTAATGTCATACATGCCCACAACACCGTCACCCATTACCACAAACACATCGGAAAGAGGAAAGGCTCCGGTGGCCACGCCTACAATCAAAGATAAAACTGTACCGCCGATTAACACAATAAAAACATTGATGCCGATTAACGCACCGATTAATACAAAAAGATAGGGCACTACCTTCCAGAAGTTATAATCCAAATCTCCGGCCACTTCAAAGTTTCCGTTTCTTGTAAGTAAAAGGAAAATAATCAGCGTAATCACTGCTGCCGGAAGCACAATCAGGAAGTTCTCCTTAAACTTGTCCTTCATATTACAGCCCTGGGTTTTAACCGCCGCAATGGTTGTATCGGAAATCATGGAAAGGTTATCACCAAACATGGCGCCGCACATAACCGCGCCCACGCAAATTGCCATATTGAACCCTGTTTTATTACTGATTTCTACTGCAATCGGCGTCAACGCTGCAACCGTTCCCACGGAAGTTCCCATAGAAACCGAAATAAAACAACCTATGATAAAAAGACCTGCTACCGCAAAAGGCGCGGGTAAAATCGACAAACCTAAATTAACGGTACTTTCCACACCGCCGGAAGCACCAACCGTGCCCGAAAAAGCGCCTGCACACAGGAAAATCAAACACATAGTAATGATATTCTCGTCACCGACACCTTTGGCGATAATTTGCAGTTTCTCACCGAATTTCACCTTGCGATTCTGCATAAAAGCTATGCAAAGCGCAATCAAAAAGCACACAATTGCGGGAGTTTTATAGAAATCTCCCGTCACAATACCCATACCCAGAAACAGCACCAAAAAGACACCAATCGGAAGCAATGCAATGGCACGGCCTTTTGTTGCCTCATTATTATTCTCGTTACTCATAAAATACCTCTTCTCATATGTTTTCATACGTTTATACAGTGCCGTCCCTTCGCTTGGAAGCAACGCCCGCTTACCGTACCCGCCCATTATAACATTGAACCCATAAAAATAAAAGGAATTGTTTACATTTTAAGCCTCCTGCGGCAATTCCCGTAATACTTCTTCCGGAGTTTCTTCCATTGCCTCTTCATCTTCTCCTTTTTCCGATTCGCAAGACTTAATTACCCTATTAATCACAATATTACGCTTCTCAAATTCTTCTTTCAATGTCTCATAGGCCACAAATACCTCCGTGGGTTTGGTAAAACCATCGTGCTGCTTATATTTCCTGCAAAGCTTCGCAAATTTAAAAGCAAACGCCTTCTGGATCTTTGGATTATAATTTCTGAATCTGCGAAACATATCTACCTCTTCATCTTCCCACAACACCGGCATCATCCGCAATTTCCCGTCCCACCTTTCATCACATATATAATCAATCACTTCTATTCCGTATTTTTCAACTGCCCAGGAAGACAAATCCGCAAGCAGCGGCGACGGTTCCGTTCTCTGTTCAAATAAATCTTTCGCATGTAAGTATTGTTCTTCACTTAAAAACATGAAACCCTCCTCTCGGTTAGCACTATATTAATCAAAGTAAAAATGAAGAATTCCGGGCGAACGCCCTTGAAAATCAGAAAATCTTGCAGTCGGAAGCGTTCGAAAAACTTCCGGCACAATAGTAAAAGCACGCATAGATTTGCGTGCTTTTATGATATCATTCTCTATTCTGCTTTTTCAATTAAATTCCATCGACAAATTTTGACAATCCATCGGATACGCAATCCCATCTAAACGCATACCGGCGATTTATCTCGTCACTTACTTCTCTGCAATTCCTACTCTGCACTCTGTACCCACTCAAGTTCCGTCGCAGCCTTCACTTCATAGTTGTCCGCGCCGTCGCCCACGCGCAGATAAACATTGCGGATTCCCGCCTGGATAATAGTTCTTGCGCACAAGGGACAGGGCTTCGCCTTATGAATGGAATTATCGCTTGGATTTACACCGGTAAGATACAAATCCGCACCGATGGTCTGTTGCCTTGAACAGTTTAAAAGCGCATTCGCCTCCGCGTGTACCGCACGACAGATTCCGTAACCGTCTCCCTGATGCATATCCCTCTCCATTCGCGGGCACTCTCCCAGATCACAGCAATTCTCGAATCCTCTGGGCGCACCGTTATAACCTGTGGAAATTACCACGTCATCTTTTACGATTACCGCACCGTATTTTCTCTTAATGCAGGTACTTCGGTAGGCAAATACCTCCGCACAGTTTAAATATGTATCAACTTTTGAAATTCGTTTTCCGTTCTCGGGAGTAACCATAGGACACCTCTTTATATAATCTTTTATTTTATTCCGTTCCACTCTGCCAGAAACTCGTCAATATATTCTCTCATATACTGCTCTCTGTGCCCGGCAATACGTTTCGCACTCTCTGTATTCATCATATCTTTCAGAAGAAACAGCTTCTCGTAAAAATGATTTACCGTGGTAGATACGTGATTCTGATACTCTTCCTTGCCCATATTCAAAGCCGGCGGAATTTCAGGGTCATACATCACACGGTTGTGATTCCCGCCGTAAGCAAAGGCCCTGGCGATGCCCATAGCGCCCAACGCATCCAGACGGTCCGCATCCTGCACGCATTTCCCTTCCAAGGTCTTAGGCACCACGCTGTCCGTCCCCACAAAAGAGACTTCGCCAATAATATCTTTTACCCGGACAATCATATCTTCGGGAAGTCCCTGTGACCTCATATAAGCCACAGCCCTGTCCTTATTCTCGCAGGTTTCCGGCGATAACTTCCTGTCGTCCACATCGTGTAAAAGTGCTGCCAGCTGTACAATTTGCAAATCAGCCTTTTCTTCCATGGCAATCTTGGTCGCCGTTTGATAAACACGCATGGTATGAAAAAAATCGTGACCGCTAAAGTCTGTGGCGAATACATCTTTTACATATTCAATTGTAGCAGAAATTAATAAATTATCCATCTATAAAATGCTTCCTATACTTTTTATTTCGATATTCCATAGGCGTCATACCGGTATACTCTTTAAATATTTTTATAAAATGACTGTGGGACGCAAAACCCAAATCATTCGCCAAATCCACATAAGAAATATCCGAATACACCAGCCTGTTCCTGGCAAACTCCACTTTCTTTTCCCGCACAAAATCCGCAGGCGTCGTAGCCAGATAGCGCTTGAAATCCCTACGCAGCTGGCTTTCGCTGACGCACGCATATTCCGCAATCTCCTGCACTCCGAGACTTTCATTTAAATGGTCGTAAATATAATCCAATGCCAGACGCAGACTTTTAGATAGCGCTTCACTCTTCTTAATCTCCGCCATTTCTTCCGCAAAGTCAAATACCAGCTTATAATACAATCGGTTAATTTCTTCAATGGTTCCCGCCTCGTCCGCCTTACGGATGTACACGTCACTCTTTCCGTAGGCTTTCTGCTCATGCATCCCTTTTTCAATGCAAAACCTGGTTACCATTGTCACCGTAACAAGAAGATGATATCTCGCATTACGCACCGGATTCTTCGAAAGAACGCCTCGTTCCTGCTCAAAGTACACATTCTCCAAATTAAGTTCTTTCAACCTTTCAATATCACCTTCACAAATCATATTGTAAAATTCCAACTCGCTATCGTATGTGGGGTGAGAAATATTATATTCACGATTCATAAAAAGCTGTTCTGTCAGCTGTTTACGCTCTAAATTGGCATCCATTTTCTTTCCTCAATATACTTTGACAGAATTATTGTATATGTGACCGTTTTATTGTATCACATTGTGCCATTTTTGTATATCATCAAATCATAGGTTACAGCAAAAACACAGCAATAAATAGCAAAAAACAATGTATGGGAGGGTAATTTTATGAGAAGATTTGAAGGTTTTATGAAAGGTGTTAACTTAGGCGGATGGATTTCACAGTTTGATGTGTACTCTGAAGAACACTTCAGCACTTTTATTCAGGAAGAAGACATTAAAAGAATCAAGGGTATGGGCTTTGACCATGTAAGAGTTCCGGTGGATTACAATGTCCTTGAAACCGAAGAAGGCGAAGTCATTGAAAGCGGTTATCAGCATTTGGTTGATTGCCTTAACTGGTGTAAAAAATACGACCTTCGTATGCTGATCGACGTTCACGAAGTATATGGCTATTCTTTTGACCCCTTAAAAGATATGGACCGCGAAGTATTCTTCTACGACGAAGCAATGCAGGCACGCTTCTTCAAGCTCTGGGAGAACATCGCAACACGTTTTGGCAGCGAATACGAAAGAGTTGCTTTCGAACTTTTAAATGAAGTTGTTTTAAGCGAAGTGTACGAAGCTTGGAACAACGTAGCAAGAAAAGCCATTGAACACATTCGTGCAATTGCGCCTAATACCTCAATTGTTTTTGGCGGTGTAAATTACAACAATGTAAGAAGTGTAGCGCTTTTAGGTGCGCCCTACGACGATAAAATCGTTTATAACTTCCACTGCTATGATCCTTTGATTTTTACTCACCAGAAAGCATACTGGGTACCCGGCATGCCTGCGGATTTCGAAATGAGTTACCCTGCTCCTTTGGAAGTGTACCGCAAAGAAAGCGAAAAATTCCCCAAGGAAATGATGGGGGCCATTTACCACGAAAAGTTATCTACCATCGGTCCGGAATATTTTGAAACCCTTTTTGAAGACGCAATTGCCGCAGCAGAAAAGTATAATGTTCCTCTCTACTGTGGAGAATACGGTGTCATTGAACTGGCTCCCAAGGATGATACCAAGAGATGGCTTGCAGACATCCACTCTGTATTAGAGAAACACGGCATCGGTCGTGCAGTTTGGAACTATAAAGGAAAAGATTTCGGAATTATCGATTCCGACTACGGATTCTAATATTCTAAAGAAATAATATAAAAAATATCGTCCAAAGCTTTCTATGCTAAGGGCGATATTTTTGTTTAAAAAGTATAAATTTTAAATTGGTATAAAATTTTTTAAAAATACTATTGCAAAAAATGAGCGTAGTTATTATAATAAAAACAAATAACAGTAATAGTTACTATTATTATTTGTTTAAGGAGGTACATAGATATGACAACACCGGGAAACAACCAAGTAGACAATCTCGTAACTTTATTGGATGGATATTTCAGCAAAGGCGGACACCATCTTAATGTAAACGTTTTGGATAAAGACACCTTAAGAGATGCCCAGAAGCATCCCGAGAAATATCCCCAGCTTACCATCAGAGTATCCGGATACGCTGTTAACTTTGTCAAGTTAACTCCGGAACAGCAGGAAGATGTAATCAACAGAACTTTTCACGAAGCAATCTAAGCATACGAAAACCCCTTACGAATTCATTCGCAAGGGGTTTTATATGTTTATTCTAAAATTCTTATGCGCCTGCCATAGCATCGGAAATAATACCGATTACCTTATCATAGCAGCCACCGCAGCCGGTTGAACATTTGGTAGTGTTCTTAACTTCCTCGAACACGTCAAGAAGCTGCTTTAAATCGCTGTGTTTCTCTACTTCATCCAAGATATCGAAATAACTTACGTTATTGCAGTTACATACCTTGTAGTTCTCTTTTGAACCAGAAACAACAGGGCTTGCTTCACAAGCTTTGGCTTCTTCTGCATAAGCGTCTGTTTCTACCATAGGCTTGCCGCAGCACATTACGGGCACTCCTGAATCTACAATTTTGGCAACTACGTTACCGCATACTTCACATTTATAGGTTTTCATTGTAATAACCTCCCCATATTTTTTGTTTTATTTTAGCACTTTTTGTCCGTAAATAAAAGAGTTTATTCAAAAACAGCTTTTACTTATTTCCACACGAATTCTGACTGCCGGGATTCTTTTGTTTCTGCGGAAGATGCTTTATGCAAAAAGCAAAAAAGATTACAGTAAGCAGTTCTCTCGGTATTGCCATTACTCCAAATCCTATTCCGAAAAGCTTAATAATATTCGCTATCACAAAGAAGGGTATTTTAGCATATACAGCCGCCTTAAACGTATTTACATTACTTATTTTTTTGCCCATAATTTTTGCAATTAACATACCAATCAAAAGATAAATTGCCGAACAAATAAAATACCAGCATACCTTACCAACAAAAACGATGAGAACCGAACCTAAAAACATGATATATACAAACGGGTATACACTTTCTTCAATATCTTCATTTGAGAAAATATCATCCCCAAACTCTTCTAAGGATTCTTCTTTAAATTCCCCGTCTTCATGTATGCACACGTTGTATCGACCAATCAGCACTACCTTCTCATTTCCTTGATTCAGGTAATACTCTACATCCTCGTAGTGAAATTCTTCGATTTCATCCGTTATATACCAAACATTGTTATCTTCGTCGTCGAAGTATGGCTCCTCTATAAACAGCTCCCCGTTTCGCACCTCAAAATCCGGGAATATTCCTATCATTTCATTTATTCCGCCTTCTTCCCATATTCCTACCACAAACAACAAACTGCTCATAAAAAGTACAACGATACAAACCATTAAAATCATACTTCCGACTTTGGCATTTGCAAGCTCCGCATACTTAGGCGGTATAAAAGAAAAAATAAATTGCTTAAAAATATTCGGTGCCTTCTTAGCCTGCGCGGTATTCATACCGCTCCACGTATCTTCTGCCTGAAAATTTTCATCATACTCATATGTATTCATAACATTCTCCCCACAATTAAAAATGGAACCAACGGCTATTTCACAAGATATTTTTAATATTTACTCTTTCCGCAGGTACAGGTTCCCGTATAAGACGGGTTCTGACGTCCGCAGGTACAAGTCCAGTATCCCGGCGTCACTCTCGGCTTACTCGGTGTAGAACTTACCTGATTGATTCTTTCGGTTTCATACCGATTCCTTTCCGCGCTGTACTGACTACTTTCGGATCTGTACTGATTACTTTCCTGCCCATATTGACTGCCTTCCGGTCTGTATTGATTACTTTCGGTTGCAGTCTTTTTATTCCCCGGTATAAGCGGTTTCTCGGGCAATTTAAGGACACCAAAAATCAGAATAATAAGTGATGCAATCCTTGCAATCCCTATCGGCAAACTCAGCCAACTCAAATCATCAAAAAGTTCCAGCGAAACCAGCGTACAAAGCATTGCAATGTTCATCGGCGTCTGAGAATATACAGCCGCTTTATACAAATCAAATAAGGAACGTTTCTTCTTGGAAATCGCCATGACAACCAAAGCTGTCACCAATCCTTCAAAACAATAACTGATTGCAAAAATCACCGAAGCAAAAATTGTCATAATTATACTTATGAAAATGCTGATTCCGATTAATAACAGAATAACTATGGGTAATTTCTCATATACCAATACATATCCGTTTGCCAGTCTTTCTTCAAACTCCTTTACTATACTGATTGTCAGCATGGCAATAGATGCCACACTGCACATAACAAAACACCAAAACAGATAATAAAATATAAAACCTTTTACCTTAACATTTGCCAGCTCACCATATTTCCCCGGAATCACAGAATATATCAACTGCTTAAAAATATTCGGTGCCTTCTTAGCCTGCGCGGTATTCATACCGCTCAGCGTATCTTCCGTCTGAAAATTTTCATTATACTCATATGTATTCATAACCTTCTCCTCACAAAACTCTTATGCCATAAGTCCTGCAACAAACGGCAATGCCAATAAAACAACCGCAAGCAAAGCACCGATAACCATCAATACAATACCGCGCTTTTTGGTATCTTTTACCGCATATTCGATTTCGCGTTCGCTTTTCTTCATACACACCTTAGGCGCAAAGAACATAAGCGCTCCGATGATAAAAATTATTACTCCGACAGCTAATTTTGCAATTTCATATAAACCCATTTTTAATCTCCTTTTTCTGTTTAAAATATTTTTCACTTGCTACATTTATATAAAATTCCTCATTTTTAAGGAAATTCTATTTCTTTCACTTCGCCGGTTTCAATATCAACAAAATACCTATACGTACCCTCCAGATATTTCGCGTAAACTTTACACACAATAAATCCGTCGCCCACATGCATATTTGCACTGCAACCATAATCAGACTCTTCAAAAGCCACCGGCACAGACGCAAGCAGGTTTTGGTTTCCGCCGCTCTCATCACAGGAATAAATATCATATCCTGTTTTACCTTCCTGCATATAATAAATCGTATCATCAAAAATATTGAAATCTACAACCTGTTCCAGCAAATATTCAGTCGGGACGTCGCTTTTATCTAATATCAAGGTACAGTCTCCATTGTATGAATAGGGATATTCACCGCCGTAGTCATGCGGTTCATCCGGATCATACTTTAAATCATATATGTAATATCCGTTTTCGCCGATAAACTGATAATCATCATTCGGCCAGTACATATCATCCACATAGCCGTACAAATACTTCTGTAGCCATATTTCACGGTCAAGACCGGTAAGCGAATTTACTCCCTTATCGTAAAGAACCGCTTCTTTCTCATCAATGGTCCCTTTTAAATCAATACAATAAACATCTGCAACATATTCTTCTTCCGTAGCCTTGGTGTACAGCAATTTGCCGTTAACCACGCCAAAGAATTTTCGGTTACTTGTGAGGGAACAAACTTCCTTTGCCGAACCGTCAGCAACGGATACCTGCAGAACAGAAAATGATGCCTCGCCACTGTAACCGGCGCAACCCACATACAGATAATCTTCGTAATAATAAATTCCGTATGCGTAAAATTCACCTTCGCCCGGCATAGAATATAATTTCTCCACCGTTCCGGAATCGTCAATCTTCCAAATTGCTTTTCTGGTGGTGTAATACATCACCCCATCATGCCAGGTTGCTTCTCTTTTTTGCACATTACCGATTTGATATGCAATATCCTGATTGATATCGGCAGGATGTTCTTTTAACAATTGATTCACTTCATGGCAGACTTTGTATTCAGCGCCTAAGTTTTTTGCAAGATATACGCCTGCACCCACAAAACACCCCAAGACGCAAACTGCGGTAATGCACTTAAGCACCAGGGCTTTGGTTCTTGCACCTGCCTTTTTCTTTCCGTAACAAATGCAACTGATAATTGCAAGCACAAATCCAACCGCTATCAAGCTTAAGAAGACGTAAGCTTTCGCATTCATCACAGGTTCCGCAAAACCAAATACAACATACACAAGTATATATCCAAGTCCCGTCAATGACGCCATAAACATCCCTGCAATACGAAGCACATATCCATGCGCACTTTTTTCATAATCCATTATAAAAGATGCAACCAAAAGGACAATGACTGCCAGCAAAAGGTAGGGCACAGCCTTAGGCACATATTCATTTACAATTTCCAAATAATCCCGGAAAATATGATCATGCAACATATCATTTATGTATGGATGACGTGATGCAAAGGTCAAAAAAGGCTCTGCATTTTTAATTGTCAACGCAATATATCCGCAAATCACCGCGGCAAAAACCGCAAATAATTTCTCTACGTCAGTAAACCAATGCCTCGCTTCTGCACTTTGTACATTTTGGTTTTCGTTTATGCTACTTTTTTCTTTCAATTCGCTCATAGGCATACTTTTCCTTTTATTTAAGTTTTAGTATGCTACTAATACTAATATATTTTTTATCAACTGTCAATCATTATTTTATAAAATATTTTAATTTTTTGATTGTACTGAGTAGGATTATAGAGACGTTGTTTTATGCACTCGAAAAGAGACATAGTTTCTATGGCGTGAAAATACGGAAGAATAAAAAATAGAAACCTGCGCACCCTAATAACGAAAGTGAGGTGCGCTATGATCGGAGATAAAAAGAATAACCCCAACAAAGTATCCAATTCCTACAATAACTGTTCCTGCGATAAGGATAAATCCAAGAAAGACTGTGACTGCAGCAAATACTACGAAGTTGAACCCTTGCCTGAATCTTCCCGTCCCAGAAAAGACGGCCCGGGTGGAAATTAAACAGATACCCCTTAATTAAAAAACCGATTTCTTTTACCATATCATAAAAGAAATCGGTTTTCGTTATTGTGCTTTCTTCATTCGAAAAACTGTTAACTTAAGGATCAGTGCCACCAACAATTCCACTGCCAGAACAATGAATGTCCAAAAGACAATGACTCCAACCAAAATCATTGTAGCCAGTGCAACACCTGAATTATTTTGGCGTTCATAGCCTATGTAATCACTCACATCATACAGTGTCACCTCCGAGAAATTCGCCTTAATCACTTCCGCATCCGGTTCTAAATTATAGTAGACGCTACTCTCCACATCCTCTAAGTATTCGTCGAAATCATGCGTAGTACTAAAGTCAAATTTCACGCCCTTTCCTTCCCAATAGGACGTAATCCCATTACCGCCGTCATTACTTTCTTCAACCTCTTCCTTAATCGCTTCAATGCTTGGTCCCTGAAAGGCAATCAAACGCTCACCATCAAACCTATAGACATCATCTACACTATAGATCACGTAGGCGTATTCCCCTTCGACCACTTCCAAAACCTTCCATAACTCACCGGACTCGGTTTGGGGTGTCACGTGATCATAATTTATGGTCGGAGAATTAATCGCACATGCAGCAAAAATGCCAAAAGCGACTGCTATAAGCACAATGATTGCCGGTATCATTCCGAATGCAATCCAGTTAAATATTTTTATCGTAGATTTTTTCATATGTTCTTTCTCCTCGTATAAAAGTTGTTCCTTTATTCAATCATATTTCAGCTCTGTCTCCCGGTTCTACCGAACCTTCTGTTTTACTTTTAATTTTTTTCTTTCTGATTCTAAATACTGTTAGCTTAAGTATTAGTGCCACCAGAAGTTCCACTGCCAAAACAATCCCGGTTACCATTGCAACTTCTAAAACCACAAAAATGGTGACCAGCAACATACCGGATTTAGTCTCTCTATTATATCCTACATAATGGCTTAAATCGTACACGGTAACCTCAGAGAAATTCGCAGTAATTACTTCCAAATCGAGTTCCGGATCATATTTTATTCTATTTTCCGCATCAATTAAATATTGTTCAAATTCATCGGTGAAAGTAAAGTCAACACTCTTCCCTTCCCCTTCCCAATAAGACGTAACATAACTACCCGGGTCGCATTCGCCAACTTCATCTTGAATTGTCTCAATGGAAGGCCCTTGGAAAGCAATCAGGTAATTATCATCATAGTCTACGCTATATATAACGTATGCATATTCTCCTTCCTCAACTGCGAGAACATCCCACAATTGACCGGATTGTGTCTGTGCCGTCACATTATCATAATCAACATCAGGCGAAAAAATAATTCCACCTAAGAAAAGGCATATCAATATACTTATCAGGATAGTTGTTATGGGCAATACAAGAAAGGCCACTATATTATATTTCTTTACCGTAGACTTTTTCATATTTTTCTCCTCTTTTCTAAGACAAATAGCGCTCCTTTTACCTATAACACTAACCTACTTAGCAAAAAGTTGCAAGAATAAAAAAGAAAAGTCCGCGGTCTCCCGCGAACTTCTCTTTTTCATATTTTAACCCTTTAACTACAATGCAATATCTGGGATTATTGCTTTTTCTTTTTACCCATTTTTTTCTTAATAATCACTTTTACAATTTTCATCATGCATTTCTGCATAAAAGGTGATCTTCATTTCTTAATCTGGTTAAGCTGTGCATTCAAGCCAAGGAGCTGTTCCTTCGTGAAGGTGATGCCTGCAGTTCCCATAAGGTTTGCAAGACGGATAACGGTAAAGCCGTTCATCATCTGCATCATACCTTCATTTACTTCGAAACCTGCTGCCATACCGCCTGCGTTCTTCTTCATCTGCTGCATTAAGCCGCCAATCAAAAGTGCACCCTGAGGATTTGCCATAATTGCACCCATTGTATCATTCAATGAGAAGTATCCTTCCGGTTCTGTGATGTCAAACCAGTTAAGGATTGCACCCTTTTCTTTTAACTTGTATGCTTCGTTGAAGGTATCAACCTTGCGGATTGTGCTGTAATCTGTGCAATCGCCTGCAACTGCTTCCAATTCAGATACGCCCTCATTGGGAACGTCGAAGTAGAAGAAGTGCTCTGCTGATGCCTGCTTGCCAAGGCTCTTGCCGTTTACGAATAACTCAACTTCAGGTAAGTTAGAGTATACAGTTACCTTTGTAACATCTTCTACTCTGTCCACATATCTCTTACCGCAGATGTGTACGAAGGGATCATCTGATAACCATGCCTTGTATGCATAGAAAGAATCCTTCTTATACTTACGGTCAAAAGTCATAAGACCCTTGTGGTTCTGTCCGTTCTCGCCACCTTCGTTTCTTGCGTCAGCACCGAAGTCGAACATGTTCCATACATGAGTTGCCCAAAGATACTTTCTTGTGAACAACTGCTTAATGAGTTCTTCGTGATAGTATGCCTGATATTCTTCTGTATAGTCGCCCTGAGTCGGTTTCGATGTATGCCAGTTAAGAGCTTCACAACCATATTCGCTGACACCGATAGGGATATTCGGGAATGTCTTATGGAAGTTATCAAACCAAGGTCCGTTCATGGAAGTATCTCCGCCGTACCATCCAAAGTAATGGTTGTAAGAAACCACGTCAGGAATCTGCACATACGGATCATGGATATCACACATAGATACACAAGCGATGGTTGTTAATCTTGTAGGATCCATCTTATGAACCATATCATTTAATACATTGTGGTTATCAATTAAATCCGCATCGGAACCTGCCATACTGATTTCGTTAGAAAGACCCCAAACCACGATAGAAGGATGGTTATAATTCTGAACGATAAGTTCCTTCATCTGAGAGATTGTATTTTCTCTACCGCCCGGCATATGCTTAGAAATATAGGGAATTTCTGCCCAGATTACCATACCCATTTCATCACACAAATCATAGAAGAACTGATCATGCTGATAATGCGCAAGACGGATTGTGGTTGCACCCATTTCGCAAATGTATTCCATATCTTCTCTGTGGTGTTCAGGCAACAACGCGTTACCAAGTCCCCATCTGTCCTGATGACGTGATACACCTCTTAAAGGATATTCTTCGCCGTTTAAGATAAAACCGTTTTCAGGATCAATCTTAAAAGTACGGCATCCAAAAGGTGCAGATACACAGTCAATGACATCATCGCCTTTTACAAGTGCAACTTCTGCTCTGTAAAGATAAGGGTCCTTACGGCCATGCCATAAATGTACTTTGGGAATTGTAATCACTGCCTTGGTATCAGCAACTGCCTGCTTTACTTCTGCGATTACATTTTCTTCATAATCATAAATCTTATAAACAAGTTCCTGTCCGTCTGCAGGGTTTGTTAAGAATACTTCTACTGCAACGTCAGCGTCTTCACCCTTCACTTCAGGTGTTACCATAAGGCCGGGGCCTCCGTAGTAATCAAGGTCAAAGTGTGAGTTGTTTACTGCGATAATATTTACGTCACGATAGAGACCGCCGTAGAAGGTAAAGTCTGCCATCTGAGGATATACTCTGTCATTTTCTGCGTTGTCAACGGCTACAACAATTAAGTTGTCCATTTCCAAAGCATCTGTAATGTCTGCTCTCCAGGTTGAGTAACCGCCGTCATGGCTTGCAATCTTCTTACCGTTGATATAAAGGTCTGCAGAAGAGTTTGCGCCACGGAATTCCATATAATATCTGTCTGCTTCAGGTAAATCGAATTTCTTTAATTCTTTTGCATAATATGCGGTTCCTCGGTAGTAGTCTGCGCCACCGTCCTGACCGTCAATTGCATTCCAGCTGTGAGGAAGGGTAACCCAGTCCCACTTCTCAGGCATTGTAGCCGGTACTTCTGTTGCATTCTTGGTAAAAGCCCATTTTACGTTAAAATTTATAATTTCTCTCACTTAAACTATCTCCTTTTACTCTATTTTTATAACTGTTTTATCTCTAAATTTGGTTCTGCTGCCGAACCTTATGTCCGACAGCAGATTATTTTAAAATTTATTCTTCAGAATCCTCTGTAGGTGTTTCTTCAGTTTTTTCTTCCGCTGTTTCAGCTTTTTCTTCTGCTACAGTTTCTTCTACTGCTTCAGCTTTCTCTTCTGCTACAGCTTCTTCTACGGTTTCGATTTCTTCTTCGCCGTGCTTAATCTTTAATGCAGCTACGTTTGCATCAACCTGTTTCTTGTGAAGAGGATACCAGAACCACAATACAAGGCCTAATAAAAGGAATCCTAATGCAGGGATTAAGGTTGAAATATTGAAGATACCTGATAATACGCTTTCAGTCTGTCTTAAACCTTCAGAAGCTGCTACTGAGTTGTAACCGATTGCTTCCAATAACCAGCCTGATAAACCTGCTGCAAGCGCCTGACCAAGCTTACGTGCAAATGAGTACATAGCGTATACGGAACCGTCTTCACGTACACCGTTTCTAAGTTCTGAGTAGTCGATAACGTCTGTGATAAGTGCCCATGATACCATAGAGAACATACCAAGACCTAACCAGCAAAGCATCTGTAATCCGCAGTATACCCAAACATTTGCGGGACGGATAATCCAGATAATAACCATAACTGCTGCTGCAAAAAGGTTTGAAACAATTGAGATTTCTGCCTTACCAAACTTCTTCGCCATAGGCTTTGCAAAGATTGCCGCAAGAATCATACCAACCATCATTAACATAGTAGATGCAGACTGTGCAGTAGCATTGTTGTAATAATCAGGATAAATGTAAGCTGCCATGTTCTGCATGGTAAGCTGTGCCAATAACATAACGATCGAAGCTACGATAATGGAAATTAATGCTCGGTTTGAGAATGCACTTCCTAACATCTGACCAACAGAGGGTCCCTTTTCTCCGGTGGGTTCTACCACAACACGTTCCTTAACCAGCTTGTAGCAAAGGACATAACATACAATTGCGAGAATTGAGAAAATACCTGCTGCCAATGTAACCTTAGGTCCGTTTAAGGTTTCCTTAATAGTTCCGTCTACCAATGTAACCTTATCATAAGCGATAAGAGGAAGAAGGATACCGATTACCATACCTGCAAGCATACCACCCATGGTACGGAAGGTTGATAAAGACTGACGGTCGCCGGGGTCTGCAGAAACAGCAGAAGCCATAGAACCGTAAGGGATATTGATACCTGTGTAACAGAAGGAACCCCAAAGAATATAAGTAATTGCTAAGTAAATAACCTTAACCTCTAAGGGAAGTCCTGCCAAGCCACTCTGATACATTAAGAAAGATGCAACTGCAACCGGGAAACACATACGAAGAATCCAAGGTTTGAATTTACCCTGAGATGTGATTTTACTGCGGTCACAAATACGTCCCATGGCAACGTCGGTAAACGCATCCACGAAACGCGCCAACATCATGATAGTACCGATAACGCCGGCGGAAACGCCCATTACGTCGGTATAAAATTTAGATAAAATCATTGTGGATAAAATGAAGGTAAAGTCGTTACCGAAGTCACCGAACATATATCCCATTTTGTCTGCAAAACCAAACGGTCTTACTGCTTTTTTCTGTTCTTTCACTTGCATACCCCTTTCTTTGTTGAAATGAATTAGTTAAAGGTTAATTTTCTTATGCGAACACTATCCCCCCGGATCATCCGCAACGTTTGATATCATTTTAACAAAATACAAACAATATAGAGAGTATAATTTTTGGTAGTTTTCGTATAATTTTTATTAGTTGTATTTTTTACCTAAAAATGGTACGATAAAAATGTAAAATTTTCCTGTCGCAAAAGGAGAGATTATGCGCTATCAGTCCGAACTTGATTTTGCCAAAAGAGTACTGTCCCACTTTCGCTTAAAAACCCACATTATAACCGAAGAAAATCACTCGATTTCCGAAATTGATATGGGGCTTCGAAAACTTCTCGGTATGGAAGAACAACTTAATCTTTCTAAGGCTTTTATCAGTGAACGAATCAAGCCGAATACCATCTATAAATTAATTGATCTTTTTTATTGTAATTATTTCATTCTCCGTATGCCGGATACCACGCCTGAGGCTCTGATGATTGTGGGTCCCTATACCACACGTGAATTTAACCGGAATGAAATTATGGAATTCACTGAAGAATATTCTCTCCCGCCACAGATTTTTAATACACTGGAGAAGTATTTTAACAATATTACTTATTTGGAGAATGATTCTGTCGCACTGATTGTGATGAATACATTGGGGGAAAGTTTTTGGGGCAGTATGGACCAGTTTAAATTTGAAACCCTGGAACAGCAATTTAACTCATCCGAGCATTCCGCTCAATTCTCCGCAGGTTCAAGCTATGAGCAAACAGACGCCTCCATCAATATGAAGGCCATCGAAGAACGATATGCGGTGGAGAACCAGTTGCTCCAAGCCATTTCGCAGGGTTTAAGCCATAAAGTAGAATTAATTATGGCGAATATGTCCGCTTCCAACTTTGAGAAACGTACTGCCGACCCCATTCGTAATATGCAAAATTATTGCATCATTATGAATACCCTGCTTCGCAAGGCCGTGGAAAACGGTTCGGTACACCCCTTTTATATTGATAAGCTTTCTTCGGATTTTGCCCGTAAAATTGAACAGGTTACCACCATGGACGCAGCCCGCAAGCTGCAAAAAGAAATGGTGCACAAGTACTGCCTTCTGGTAAAAAACCACTCTATGAAGGGTTATTCGCTTCTCGTGCAGAAAGTCATTACTACCATTGATACGGATTTGACCGCCGACTTAACTTTAAATGTTTTAGCCGGTAAAATGAATGTCAACGCCAGCTACCTGTCCACACTTTTTAAGAAGGAAACCGGCAGTACCTTAACAGACTACGTGAATGAAAAGCGTATCCAGCACGGCATTCTTTTACTGCATTCTACCGGCCTGCAAATCCAGACCATCGCATCCTACTGCGGAATTCCGGATGTAAATTATTTTACAAAGCTGTTTAAAAAGAAGGTGGGCAAGACGCCCAAAGAATATCGCGAAATCTTCTTAAAAGGCGGAAAGAAAAAATAAAATATTATACAAGAAAACAGGCCACCTTTCGGTGACCTGTTTTCTTTTCATTAGCAGCCGCTGTCAATCGCACAGCTGCATCCGTTATCCTGAGTCTGCACATTATTCCAATCGCAATTACCCGCATTGAAAACCGTATCGCAATCCGAATATGCCACTGCCTGATTGCAACCACAACCGGTATTCACAACGCTCCCGCAATTGTTACTTGTATTACAGCCACAGCCGTTGTTTGCGCTACAACCACATTCGTTGCTTGCGCTACAGCCGCAGTCGTTGTTTGCGCCACAACCGCAATCATTGTTTACATTACATCCACAGTCATGATTTGCGTTACCGTATCCGTATACGGAAATCAACTGTAACTGACCGTTACCGCTGTTGCATACATTATGCCAAATACCGGCCGGAATCAAAACCGAATCGCCGGCATTCAATCTTCTGATGCAATCAGCCTCGCGTCTTGTGCGGCCAAGTTTCACGGTAGCCGTACCGCATACCACGGTAATCAACTGGTCTTCATTTTCATGAACTTCCACGCCGATATCACCACACATAGGAATACACATTACATTTACTTTCAGGTAATCGCCCTGTACAACAGTATATTTATTTTTATGGTTCTGTCTTGCCGCACTGACAAGATTTGTAAAATATGATGAACAATTATTACAATTACAACTCATAATAAACCATCCTTTTTAGGTATTTTATGGTTTATCATATGCTGCAATTTAAGGTTAGGTGCAAATTAAAGTATATGATTTCCGGCATAAAATTATGACTTTATTTCAGCATAAAGTTCCTCTGCCACTTTGCGCATATGTTCCTTTTCTACCTTGCACACCTTGCGGTCGTAGGTATACAAACCGTTGATTTCATCTTCCACGTCGCTAAGCTGGGTATAAATGCAACCACAGGCGCCCTGTGCAATCGCAGGAATTAGCATCTTGCGGTACATATTGGCAATTGTTTCCGTCAACTCGTGACTGTCCTTGGTCCTCCCGTAACCATATGCTTTTTTCGGATTAAAAAGATGCCCTTCCACCGCCAGTGAATAGCCTCCGCACTCCGATACAAACAACGGACGCTTCTTTATTTTTAACTTCTTGGTTCTAAAGTAAATATGCTCGCTGTCGAAATCATTCTTCTTCTGTGCAAACCATCCCGAAGTAGAATCAATCAGACGCATGCCGTCCAACGCTTTTACCCGGTCATACATTTCGTCGCTGTTAAACTGCCCCCACCCCTCGTTAAAAATCGTGTACGCCACGATACAGGGGTGATTATAGAGTTGTCGAACGGTTCCTTCCATATGGGCAATAAAAATCTTCTCCCGCTTGGAAGTTCCCGCAGTTTTATCACTTTTCTTCTTAAAACCAATGGTAGGCAGGGCCGTATCCCTGATAAAAGAATAGTCCCCGTTATTTACCATATCCTGCATCACAAGCATACCGTGCCTGTCGCAGTAATAATAAAAGCACTCCGGCTCGATTTTAATATGCTTGCGAAGCATGTTGAAACCAAGCTCCTTCATACGGAGAATGTCTCTCTCGTACTCTTCTTCCTCTGCCGGCAGGAAAATACCGTCGCTAAAATACCCCTGGTCCAAAACACCGTGCATAAAAATCGGCTTATTATTTAAGCAGACTCTTGGCACCCCTTTTATGTCCTTAATCTCTATGGTTCGCAGGGCAAAATAGGTCTCCACCGCATCTTCGCCTGCGGTAATTCTCATCGCGTACAAATAAGGTTCTTCCGGGCTCCAAAATTTCGGCACATACGGATTGCCGTCGGCATCTTTAAACTTCGTAAGAGAGATGTAGAAAGGACCTTTGCCCTCAAATGTTTTGGTTACGACTTCACCGGTGTGGAGTGTGATTTCTGCAGAAATACTTGTCTGTTCACTCCGGTAAACTTCCAGCGCAATCCCTTCCAAATCCGGCGTAATTTTCACACTCTCAATATAATTGTCCGGCACATTCTCAATCCAGACATTCTGCCAGATTCCCGACGTAGGCGTATACCACATACCTCCACGCTTTACACACTGTTTGCCGTAAGGGTAATCCTTATCAAGTTCATCCGTCACTTTCACAACCAGGCGATTTTCTCCGTCTCTTTTTACACCCTCAGTAATATCAAACGTGAAACTTAAATATCCGCCCTCGTGACTTCCAATCAATACGTCATTCAGCCAAACCTCCGCCAACTGGTCCACCGCACCGAAATGCAGAAGTATTCTTTCTTTTGTAAAAGTTTCGGGCACCGTAAAAACAGTCTCATAGGTAAGCGCACTTCCCACTTCCCCTTCATATCCCGAAAGTTCGGACTGGGGTACATAAGGCATACGGACAGGACTGCCATTTAACGTCCAATTTTCTTTTATGATATGAAATAAATCACGCTTCATCTGCGGAAGGGGATAAGAATTCCAACTCATTTCCAAATTCCTTTCCAATCATCTACTATCGAACAAATATTGCGAAATCATTACGATTTATTTGTTCCTTAGACGCACTTTTAAATCCAGGATTTTTTCTTCAATTTCGTAAATGGTTCCTGCAAAAAAATCATCATCCCGACCGGTGGGATCCTCTAATCCCCAGTTCTCAACCTGCTTGCCGGGCAGAATGGGGCAACTCACATTACAACCCATCAGAATGACGACATCCGGCTCCGGAATATCTTCAATCAATTTACTGTACTGGGTCAGGTTCATATCTATCCCATGCAATTTTTTCATCATGCGGACCGCATCCTGATTAATCAAAGCCTTAATCTCCGTTCCCGCCGAATAACTTTCGAACACATCAGATGCAAGCTCCCGTCCCAGGGCCTCTGCAATCTGACTGCGACAGGAATTGTGCACGCAGATAAAAGCCACTTTCGGCTTTCTGTCCATAGCATTCATTTCCGTTTTCTCTTGATTATTTATCATATCTTATTTCTCCGCTATTCCTTACTACTTACAATCAATATTATACTTCATTTCTTCGAATCACTAATTAAACCAACCACATCTGAAGGATATTAAACGCATACCCTACCACGATAATTCCCATAACGCAAATTGCGATAAAAATTGCCAACAACTTCGTTTTGAGAACCTTTTTTAACATAATAATCGAAGGCAACGAAAGGGTTGTGATCGCCATCATAAAAGAAAGTACCACGCCAAGCAGCGCCCCCTTCTCAAGCAAGGCCTGCGCAATGGGGATACAACCAAATATATCCGCATACATAGGCGCACCGATGATGGTTGCAATAATCACGCCAAATGGATTTCCGTTTCCAAGCGACTTCATAACCCAAACCTCTGGGATCCAATTGTGGATAATTGCGCCGATACCGACACCAATCAATACATAAAGAAAAACTTTTTTAACCGTATAATATACACGCTCCCACGCATAAAAGAGCCGTTCTTTTAACGTCATGCTCTCCTGAAGAAGCTCTACCATGCTTTCTTTGGGAATGTCCAATATAATCTGATCTTCCATATGCAGTTTCTCGATAAACGTACCGCCGACCACTGCTATCACAAGTCCCAGAAGCACATACACCACTGCTATCTTCCATCCGAAAATACTCATCAAAAGAATGAGAGAGCCAATATCCACCATCGGCGAAGAAATCAGAAATGAAAAAGTCACTCCCAAAGGCAGGCCCGCGTTGGTAAACCCGATGAAGATAGGAATGGACGCGCAGGAACAAAAAGGCGTTACCGTTCCCATCAGCGCCGCGATGCTGTTTGCTACAATACCCTTGTATCTGCCGATAATCTTTTTGGTACGGTCAGGCGGAAAGTAACTTTGGATAAAACCAATCATATAGATAAGCAACGTAAGCAATATCATAATTTTAATCACATCATAGATAAAAAAATGAATACTTCCGCCAATGCGGCTTTCGATATCAAGCCCCAGCAGTTTAAGCCCGCTTCCAATTAATCGGTTCAGCCACTGCATTCCCAGAATCTCTGTCTGTATAAAAGTCCATATGTTTTTTATAATTTCATACATTTTTTCATCCTCATAAAAGTGAATATACTTTTAGGCTGTTACTCACCGTACTCTGCCAGCATCTCTTCCACAATTGCAGCTGCGCAGCGAACCATTTCCGGACAGACTGTTCTGAACAAATTCTGACTCATAATTTCTTTCATGTCCTCTTCTTTGGTCAAGTCATAGTTCAAAAGTTCCCTGCAAACCACCGTTCCTTTAGCCTCTGTAAAACGGTTCAAAAAGTCATCTGCCACTTGATACGCTCTCGCCTTTTCGTCCTTATTTTCGCTGTGACAATGGCCATATTTTAAACCCAATACCATCAACGCGCCGGAAACGGCACCGCAGATTTCACCCCTGCGCGCTCCGCTGCCGAAAGGCGTTCCAATTTTCAACGCGGTTTCAACATCCATTCCGAGTTCTTCCGCAAAAGTGGCAAAAACGGCTTGGGAACAGTTAAAATTATTTCCGAAAAATGCTACTGCTGTCTCTTCATGATTCATATTATTTACCCTCACTTATCTTTAGTTCTTTCAAATACGCCTTAGCACTCTTGATTCCTGCTTTGGAAAGAGAATAGTACATCCACTTCCCTTCCTTACGACCGCTTACCAACTCCGCATCGCAAAGAATCTTCATATGGTGGGATAATGTAGGCTGACTGATTTGTAATGCCTCCAATAATTTACAGGCGCATTTCTCCCCGTCTTTTAAGATTTCCATAATCTGTAATCTGTTCTCATCGGCGAGTGCCTTGAATAAGTTTGCTGTTTTTTTGTAATCCATAAAATCACCTTCCTTTTCTTTTATTATATTGATATATCGAAATCTGTCAATATGTTTTTTATAAAAAAGGCGCTATTTAAAACAGCACCTTTTAATCAGCTTTCTAAATATTAACCTTTTCTATCCTTACATCCCCTGAATTGTCGCATGTATTTTCTCACAACATTCCTTAGAATGCTTCATAAGAAACTCCCCATGACCAAATCCTTCCATAATCTCTTCGTCGTAATTTTTAAGATATTTTTTTAATTCCTTATGGGACTTGATTGCATAAGGTTCCTTGCTTCCGCACCACATATGTACCATCGTTTCATTTTGCGCTATTTCGGGACGGGTACGATAGGTGTAATTCTCCATAAAATTTCTCTTTACGGTTTCATCACTTGCCCCCATATACAAAGAATCCATCATTCCCAAATCTTCTGCTTTTAAGCCCATAAGTTTCATCATAACCATAATCAACGCAGGGAAATTCCCTGTATTCTTAAACTTGCAAAACATTTTATAGGTCACCCACCCGGCGATTTTACCCTGATGCGCCACATAACAACCATCCATAATGGCAGTTCCCAAATCAATTTTATTTCGGGTAAGCAACTCCGTCAGCATAAGCCCTCCCTGGGAAGCACCATAGGCTCCGATGACTTTACCGCCGTGATTTGCCTGCACATACTCTTCAATTTGTCTCGCCTGATCCGCAAAGGATGTAAAATCACCGCTTCCGTCATAAAAACCGTCCTGCGCAGGAATAATAAGCCGGTAATGTTCTTCCAAACCTTTTAGCATCTCATACTCCGTATGCCAGTCCTGCATCATACCGTGTAACAAAAGCATCGGCGGATTTTCCTTAGAACCAAATTCAGTAAATAACATATTCTTTCCTCCTAGTACATAACATTTATTGATTTTCGTTATTTAAAAAGCCCGGTCTATCCGACCGAGCTTCCATGCATTTCATTATATTTTTTCATCATTCCCGCAAAACCACTATCCCCATAAAAGGCCAGAAGTTCCGTATATTTTATTGCCTGTTCCATTGTATAATCTCCATGAAGCAATTCATAATACCCCTGCAATCTCATTCGAACCACAATTTTAACAATGCTACTGTCTTCCTTCCTACCGCCGAAACGCTTATAAAACACCATAAAAGCATTTTCCAGAATTTCGCATAATTCTTCCCGATATCCTTCATAAACGGTGCCTTCCGACTTTTCAAAAAGAATCCTTACCTCTTCCTTATGATTAAAAAGAAAGGTAATCAATTCCCTGTCATTCTCTGCGCTGGATTTACTGCCGTTGATTTCACTCTCCGCATAATCCTGCAAATGCCGCTTCCAATCCGTGGCGGTCTCATCCAATATTGCCCGAAAAAAATCTTCCTTGTTATGAAAGAAAAAGTAAATAGCACCAGTCGTGACATTGGCGGCCGCACTGATATTTCTCATAGACGCCTTCACATAACCCTGCTCAAGAAATTCTTTTCTTCCGATTGTAATTAATCGTTGTTTTACATCACTGTTTTCTTCGTGCATAGTCTTACTCTCCAAAGATAGAATTATTCTAACATAACAGTTGTTATGTTACAAGTGCTTTTATATTTTTATAAAAAGTATCAAAAAAATACTTTCTTTTGCAACCTTTTTGCATTATACTTTGTTTTATAAGTAGGAAAGCAAAAAAACGCTGCGCATTTTCAGCAGCGCGGCAAGCATTATTTTAGATTTATTCAGATTGGAGAAGAAACATGAATAATTACACACGAATCAGCCCGGAGGATATGGAAAAAGGAAAAACCATTATCCAGAACATCAACAACTACTATTATTCTAAAATGGTAGGCCAGTTCCAGCTGGGCACCTCATTACTGGTTACGCTTATGTGTAACGGACACATTTTGGTAGAGTCCGTTCCCGGTCTTGCCAAAACAACTGCTGCCAAAATTATGACAGAAGCAGTAAACGGCAGTTTCTCACGAATCCAGTGTACGCCGGACCTTTTGCCCAGCGACATCATCGGTAGCCAGATTTTTAATTATTCTACCAACAGCTTTGAGACCAAAATCGGTCCCGTTATGGCAAACTTCCTTTTATTGGACGAAATCAACCGTTCCAGTGCCAAGACTCAGTCAGCCATGCTTGAAGTAATGCAGGAGCGTCAGGTTACCATCGGCGGAGAATGTTTTGAAATGCCTGAAGTGTTCACCGTAATCGCAACCCAGAACCCTATCGAGCAGGAAGGTACCTATTTACTTGCGGAAGCACAGTTGGACCGTTTCTTAATTAAGGAAAAATTATATTATCCCAATAAAAACGAAGAATTCGAAATTTTGAACCGTATCGAAAAGGATATCTTCTCTTCACGCCAGTCTGTAGCAAGCATTGAAGATGTGAAATTTATCCAGGATCTTACCAAGCGCGTATATTTGGACGACGTAATCAAGCACTACATCATCCAGATTATCGATGCCACCAGAAACCCTTCGGCTTACATCGGACCTCAGCTTGCCCAGTACATCACTTTAGGCTCAAGTACCCGTGGTGCCATCGCATTGATGGAAGCATCTAAGGCACTTGCTTTAATCGGCGGCAGAGACTTTGTAATCCCCGAAGACGTTAAGAACGTAATCTACAGCGTGTTAAGACATCGTATTACGTTAAACTACGCGGCAATTGCCGACAACATTACCTCTGAAACCATTATCAACAATATTTTAGGAGCAATCCCTACACCATGACGAACCATATTATCAAAATAAAAGCCAAAGTCAGTGTTTATGCTAAGAAAAAGACCAGCAATATTTTCGACGGCTCCTACAAATCCATCTACACCGGAAATGGTTTGGACTTTGAGAATCTCCGGGAATACATTCCCGGCGATAACATCCGCGATATTGACTGGAAGGCATCCGCACGAAATAAAAACCTGCTTATCAAGCAGTATATCGCCGAGAAGAAGCACAATGTTATGCTTGTCTTCGACACCGGCAAAAATTTTATGGCGGATACCCGTACATTGGAAACCAAGAAAGATGTTGCCCTCACAGCCGGCGGTACGCTTGCTTACTTAGCAGCTAACAACCGTGACAACGTAGGCGCCATCTACAACCGAAACGGCATGATACAGTACTTTCCTCTCCGCATGGGCATGAACCATTTGGAATGGATTCTTACCGCCTATGAAAAGGAAGATTTCGCGGACTATGACAGTGACATAAACAAAACTTTGGATTACATCATCAAAAACATACGCCAGAAAATGATTATTTTTGTCATCACAGACGCAGGCGGCATTCATCGCATCAGCGATAATACCATTAAGAAGTTATGCGTACAGCACGACTTGCTGTTTGTCAGCATTAGCGATGCTTCCCTCACCGGCCACCAGGCCTTTGACGTGCGCAAATCACGTTACGTCTCAGAATTCTTAACCGGTAACAAAGAACTGATGGCCTTAGAGCAGAAGACACGCGAGAAAATCTCTCACGAGAACTCTCACAAACTCCTCCGCAATCAGATTGTCAGCGTAGAAATCGATGGCGAATATGACATTGTAGACAAAAGTATGGAATTATTAGAAAGGCATAAATATGCAAGCAATAACCGTTGAGTTACAAGAGTCCTTCTCTTATCTGCCCGCTATTTTATTTATTATCGCCGGCATTATAGGTACTCTTTTAATCCTCTTTCTTCGCAAACCCAAGAGAAAGAAACCTCGTGTGCCCGTAGCCAAACCCGTGGCACCGAAGAACATTTTCACATTGAAAGAAAAATATATACGTGCGCTTACCGATATCGAAAAGAAGCGTTCTGCGGATAAAATCGACGACCGTAAGGCAGCCCAGGCTGTCAGCCGTGTTGTACGTGATTTTGTGTATGCATCCACAGGTATTAAAGTACAGAACTACACCCTGATGGAAATTCACGCAGCAAAACTTCCTCGCTTGTATGAACTGATTTCCCAGTGCTACATGCCGGAATTTGCGGTCAACACCCAGGTAAACGTATATGAAGTAATTAACAAAGCAAGGACGGTAATCTCAGAATGGAATTAATGTTTCCTGCTGCAATCTTTATCGGTATCCCTCTCGCAATCATCTTGACTTTTATTACGATTAAAAGAAAAGACACTTTCGAGAAGGGTAAAAAGGTTGCCAATACGAATTTTATAGAAGATACACCACTGTATAAGAAATTGTTGTTGCAGTACAAGATTTTCAGCATTGCGGCCCTCTCCTGCTTATGGATTGGCCTGGTGTTCGCCATCATTATGCTTTCGCGCCCTGCGAAAATCGATGTGGTAAATACAGAACTTCGAAACCGCGATATTTTCATCTGTATGGATACATCTTATTCGATTGATGAAGTGAACCTGGAAATCTGTAATAACTTAAAGGATGTGGTAAAAGAATTGGACGGCGAACGTTTCGGCATCAGCATTTTTAACGGTAAATCCGTAGTTTTGGTGCCCTTAACCACCGACTACGACTACGTTTTGCAGGTACTGGACGAATTGGAAGAATCCATCAAACACAGCTTAAACGGCCACAGCGATCCCTTGTGCCAGATTTGTGAGTACAAATACGACGGCACCCTCTGGGACGACGGACGCGGTAGTTCTTTCATCGGTGACGGTTTGGCATCCTGCCTTTATAACTTCCCCGATTTAAAAGAGAACAACGACAGAAGCCGAATGATTATTTTTGTTACGGATAATGAACTTAACGAAATCACCGCTACTTCTTTTGTAACCGTGGAAGACGCTGCCGCCCTCTGCGCTGCAAATGATGTAAAAGTATTTGCGGTTACGCCGGAAGACATTGTAGATGAACAAAGCTTCCGCCAGGCCATCGTCAATACCGGCGGTAAACATTACGAAGTAACCTCCAAGAAGGTATTCGACGAATTGGTTTCCGATATCCGACTGACCGGTACCGCAGTAATGACAGATACCAAAATCATTGTGACTGACAAACCGGAAGTACTCTTTGTTTTTATGCTGATTTTTATCGGAACCTATTTTATACTCAGCAGAAAGGTTAAGCTATGACTGTAAATCCTATTATCCCGATTTGGCTTATGGCAATTATATGCATAGCGCTTGCTTTTTTTAGACGAAAAGGGACATTTAACTATATACGACAAATCGCAATTATCGTACTGCTTTTTATCATTAATCTGCGTATTATGGTGCCGGACTATGACGCCGAAACCATCAAGCGTAAAATCGACGTGCTCTTTGTGGTTGATAACACCATCAGCATGCAGGCCGAGGACTACGGCAGTGACAAAAGCCCCCGAATGGAAGCAGTAAGAAGCGACTGTGCCTACATTATGGAGAAACTCCCCGGCGCGCAGTTTTCCGTAATTTCCTTTGACAACAATGTAACAACACTGATGCCCTACACCATTGATACCACAAATGTCACCCAGGCGTTTAACAGCTTACAGGGTCAGGCAACCTTATATGCCACTGGTACAGGTTTTGAAGATGTGTTGAATTATATGGAAAACGCGCTTGACCGCGAAAGCGACAATGTTCAGATTGTATTTTTTATCAGCGACGGTGAAATCACCCAGGAAGCAGATTTGAAATCGCATCCCAAGTTAAAAGATTTCATCGACGGCGGTGCAGTTCTCGGGTATGGCACCGAAAAGGGCGGCCCCATGCATGCGGTAGCATTTTTCGGTGATGACGAAGTGGAAGAACTTTACTATTATGATGATAACTTCGATCAGCAAACCGCTCTCTCCGTTATTGATGAAGAAAACCTGAAAAGCATCGCTTCCGATATGGGCGTAGATTACGTTCATATGACAAGCCAGTCTCAGATTAACCAGACCATTAACAAGGTCTTACACCAAATTGAGACAGCAGGCGATGAACAGGAAGGCGATAACATTACAGGTTATTCGGATACATTCTTTTATGTATTGATTATTTTAATTCCGTTACTTGTTTTCGATTTTATTTATTACAAGAGAAAGGTAAGTTTTTAAACTATGAACTCTGCAAAAACAACAAGAAAAATAATTGCAGCCGTTTTTATCCTATTGGTTGTCTTATGCTGCTTTCTCTTCTTCCGGTATATTTACTTTTATAACCAGGGAAATGACCGCTATGAGCGTTTGGATTATGCCGGTGCAATCGAGTCTTACCAACATGCATTGAGCGCGAATCCGCCCCATTTCAAGGAATGCTCCGTGCGCGTAAATTTGGCCCTTTCCATGATTTATAATATGGGGCCGAACTGGGCCGAACCCGAGAACGTGGACAGCAGTATTCAGACACTGCTGGAAGCCAGGGATATTCTTCTGGAAGACGGTTGTGCAACAGAAGAAGGCGACGGACACAGCGAGCCGGCACAGCAGTTAAAAGAAGAAATTGACAAAATGCTGGAACAGTTGCAACAACCGCCCCAATCCAATCCCGATGACTCTGAAGATGAAAGTGACGGTGGCGCCGGTGCCCCTCCCCCCATTGACGAAGAAACAGAACAGGGCATCCAAGAAGAAATGCAGAACATCCAAAACGATGCTTTCAACGAACGTCAGGAAGAACAGCAAATGATGGAAGATTGGGATGCAGATATGAATTTCGATTATGATATGAAAATTTGGTAAAACAATTGAAATAATTAAAATGATAAAAGACACCCAACCGGGTGTCTTTTACAATTTCTTAGAACTATTGATCACAGACATTACCATTCTTTACTACGCTGATTACCTCTTCCCAATTATCCAGTACATATCTGCCGATTATCGGGTCATACATAGTTCCCAAATTCTTCTCAATTTCATTATAGCAATACTCAAAACTTAACGCCTTTCGATAGCATCTGTTAGAAGTCATGGCATCAATACTGTCACAAATAGCCAGAATTCTTGCGCCCACCGGGATTTCTGCGCCCTTAGCGCCCGTAGGATATCCCTTGCCGTCATATCGTTCATGATGCATTAAAACAATATTGGATAATTCACTCAAACGATGGGACTTATTTAAAATATCTGCGCCGATCTGCGGATGTTTCTTGATACGTTCGAACTCTTCGTCCGACAATCGTCCTTCCTTGTTTAAAACTGCATCCGGCACCCCAATTTTACCGATATCATGCAAATGCCCAGCAATATGTATCTTCTCGGTATCATGGTCCTTAAGTCCCATAAGGCGACACACCACCAGCGCCATATCACTGACCCTGTGAGAATGACCCGCAGTATACGGGTCCTTAGCGTCTAACGCCGATGCGATACACTCTACAATCTCATGAAAATCTATTTCATTGGAACAAAAATCACACTCATGCATCTTTCTTTTTCCTCCAAATTATCATTTACCTATCTTCTACTATATCACATACTCAGTTCTTTTAAATATCTGTTTTCTTTTTTATCTGCAAACAAAACCCCCACCATAAGGTGGAGGCCTTGCTTTTTTGAGATTATGATTTAAGTATGTTGGTCAACCAAGTTAATCTTTGGTTTGTTCAGCACCGGTACCGCAATTGCAAGCGCCTTGACGCTTCTTTGCACATTCACCGGCGTGGGGACACCCCACACAAACCGCTCCTTTTTTCTTCTCTTTTATTATGTATGCCACTGCTCCGCCTACAATCAGGAGGATAACCGCCACGATAATAAAATTCTCCATACCATACCTCATTATAATATTCTTTTACACAATTTACATTATGCTGCTTTCTTTAAAGCGTACTCTTTTTTCATCTTACGTTCCGTGTTAATGATAAGAAGAACAACGATTGCTACGATTGCAACTACAGCGATAAGACCGGGGAAGAATCCTGCGCCCAAAGCACCTGTTGTAATCAAAGTACCTACCTGATATACAAGATAGCCGATGGTATAACCGGTAGCAAACTGTAACATAATACCGCCGAAGAGCCACTTCTTATCCTTGATTTCGGAATTCATGGCACCCATAGCTGCAAAACAGGGAGGTGTATACAGGTTGAACATAAGGTAAGCAAGGGCTGCAACCTTAGTAAGACCCATAGCAACCGCAACTTCGTTTGCACCGCCTGTCAATGCCAATTCTTCTGTATCGATGAAGTTTGTTAATGCATAGCAAACTGCCAATGTACCAACAACGTTTTCTTTTGCAATGAAACCTGTGATTGCTGCCGCAGCCAACTGCCAAGCCGCAAAACCAACGATAGGAACCAAAAGGTATGCTGCGGGTGTTGCGATGGTTGCAAGGATGGATGTATTTTCCATACCTTCTTCCACCAACTGGAATTGCCAGTTAAAGCTCTGCATAATCTGAACCACTGCGTTACAAACAAGGATAATTGTACCTGCTTTCACAATGTATGCCCAACCACGTGAACACATAGAGCGGAACGCGGTCTTAAAGCTGGGGAACTTATATTCCGGCAACTCAATGATAAAATATGAGTTTTTCAGTTTATGGCCGGCAATTTTATTGACAAGCAAGGCACCGATTAAAATTAAAAGAATACCGGTAAAATACATCAACACACCAACCCACTTTGCATCCGAGAAAAAAGCACCTGCAAACAATGCAATAACAGGAAGCTTTGCACCACAAGGCATAAAAGGTGTTAACATTGCGGTTGCTCTGCGCTCTCTTTCATTACGGATGGTACGACAGGCCATAACGCCCGGAATAGAACATCCCGTGCCGATTACCATAGGAATCACGGACTTGCCCGAAAGACCTACCTTCTTAAAAATAGGGTCAAGTACAACCGTTGCACGTGCCATATAACCGCAGTCTTCCAACAACGCAATCAGGAAGTACATTACCATTACCAAGGGAAGGAAACCAACTACGGCACCTACACCACCGATAATACCATCAACCAAAAGTGACTGCAGGAAAGGATGCGCATTTACTACAAGCCCCGCTACCCATTCCTGGAATACTTCAATCCAACCAACCAGCCAGTCTGCAATCCAAGTACCTACAGTCGACTGTGAGATAAAAAATACCATCCACATCACTACTGCAAAAACCGGAATTCCTAACAACGGATGCGTGATAAATTCATCGAATTTATCCTGCTTATTGAATTGATTGGTATGTACTTTTCTTTTTTCTACTTCTTTTACAATGCTGTTTACAAACTCGAAACGCTTTCTGTCTTCCGCTTCTACCGCGTCTTTATCGGTCAAATCAACAATTGCCTGACTATAGGGCGCCTTTTGTTCCTTGCCGGCTCTGTCAACAGCCGCCTGAATTACTTCCGCCAAGCCATTGTGTTCCCCCGAAACAGTGGACACCGTTTCAAAAACAGGGCAACCAAGCTTCTTTGCCAAAGCATCTTCGTCAATTTCGTTTCCTTTTTTATCATTTACATCACTCTTATTCAATGCAACGACTACAGGAATCCCAAGCTCCATAAGCTGGGTTGTAAAAAACAAACTACGGCTCAAATTCGTGGCATCCACGATATTTACGATCACGTCCGGATTCTCAGTCTGAATATAATCACGGGTAATACTTTCTTCCGAAGTAAATGGCGACATGGAATATGCACCGGGCAAATCCACGGCAATCAACTCCTTCTCACCCTCATATATACTTCTTTTTATAGGACTTTCTTTTTTATCAACGGTTACACCCGCCCAGTTTCCAACGCTTTCTTTACTGCCGGTAAGGGCATTGTACATTGTAGTTTTTCCACTGTTTGGATTACCTGCCAAAGCGATTCTCATACGATTGTCTCCTGTTCCGATTTTATATGTAAAAACTATTTCACCTTAATTGCATCCGCTAATCTGCGGTCAATATGATATCGTCCGTCCTTGATGGAAACCACGCAACCTCTTCTCTTGCGTGCGATTACGGTTATAGGCTCTCCGCTGTAGCACCCGAGTGAGAACAAAAAAGAATTCAATTCTTCATCATCGGTTTCGACTGCGTCAACGATATATTCCTCTTCTAACTTTACTTCGTTCAGATTCATAAAATGTTCCTGCCTTTCGGTTAGTTTGTGCTAACTCCCTATAATTTAATACCATATTCCAATTGGTTTGTAAAGGGGTTATTTCGAATAAAATGGGTAATTTTACCATATTTTATGATATTTTTATCAAATATATGTTATTAAGTTAGTTTTGGCTAACTCTGGTGTATATACGTACTGTGATTGATAAGGTTATCGTCAAAACCCTGTGCGTACGGTTGAATTTTTTATGTTTTTATGGTATTCTGTGACAAAGATGTAAAGGGGTTTACGACTATGAATTTATTAGAATCCGGCGAGATGTATTTGGAAACAATTTATACTTTGTCAAAGCAAAGCGACTTCGTACGCTCCATTGACATTTGTGAAGAGATGGGGTTCTCTAAGCCCAGCGTCAGCCGCGCAATGAAATTGCTGAAGACGGACGGCTATATTGAGATGGAAGGCAATGGTCGCATCACCTTAACGCAGAAGGGTTTAGACGTTGCAACCAAGATTTATGACAGACACACCGTGCTTACGGAATTCTTTACCAAGCTCGGTATCAGCGAAGAAACGGCTGTCGATGATGCCTGTAAGATTGAGCATGTCATCAGCGATGAATCCATGGAAGCAATTAAGAAGTTTATTGAGAAGTAGACCGGCGTTAAAACTTATATAAATTTTAATATGAATAAAACTAAAACAGGCAATCCGCATAAAACGGATTGCCTTTCTTTCTATAAAAGATATGTAAAATTGTGCATTACACTATCTATGCGCATCTTCCCTATCTTACCGATACGCTTGTGGAATTTACCTGACCGGATGTTGATACAATTAAACCGATGTCCGAAACAGTCTTACCGCTGTCGATGGTGCCGTTAAAAGATTCCGGCGTAATAATCAGCTTATTGCCTTCTACCTTACCAACCGCACACCAAATCTGGTCGATGGTTGCCGACTGACCTAAATCAATTTCCACAGTCCAACCGCTTACGGAAGAAGTTCCCTTATTTTCAATGGTAAGGTTCAATTGCGTGCACTGCTTATCACCGCTGCTCCAGCTGTTTGCCGCTGTCACACTGGCATATAAGTTATTGCCGCTACCGCTTCCGCTTGGCAATGTAGTCTGCTGGTTATTGTTCGATTGATTATTGTTAGACTGATTATTATTTGCCTGGTTATTGCCGGCATTGTTGTTTCCGGTACCGTTATTGCCCGATGTGGCCGGTGCCTGGCCGTTTAACAAGCCTGCGCCGTGGTCGGAATGCTCGTTTAATACACCTATATACCACTTACCGGACTCTGACAACTCATCATAAGTCCAGCCGGATTTCTTCTGGCAACCGCTGGAAATCAACGAAGACGATTCTGCCTTATTGGATAAGTTCCATGCCACGAAACCTACATTGTTCTGATCCAATAAATCAATCCAAACGTTTGCCTGGTCGATATTGTTACGTCCGTTACCGGAAGCATCACAAATACTGAACTCTGAAATAATAACAGGAATTCCTTTGTTAATCGCCGTGGTCATTCTGTTACGGATATCATCACGATGTGTCTCTGCATAAAAGTGAACCGCATACACAATGTTATCATATTCCGTGATGGGGTCGTTTGCAGCATCATCCACATACTGACACCAGTTAGGTGTACCCACAATAATAATCGCATCCGGGTCATTGGCACGGATTACAGGGATTACTTCCAAAGCATAACTTTTTACCTGACTCCAGCTTGTACCGCCGTTAGGCTCGTTACAGATTTCGTAAATAACATTGTCCTGATCTTTAAATTCCTTCGACATTTCATCAAAGAATGCAATGGAATCGCTTTTATATTTGTTCGGATCCAAATCGTGAAGAATATGCCAGTCCACAATCACATACATGCCCAAGTCCGTGGCATAATTTACACCGTCTTTTACAAGCGCCTTCAACTGGTCCTTATTACCACCTTCGCAGTATCCGCCGTTTTCAGCCGTATACATGGCAAGACGAATGGTATTTGCGCCCCAGTCATCACGAATGGAAAGGAACGCATCCTTATTCACGTAATCAGGGAACCAAGCAAGACCATGGGTACTTACACCCGCAATCTGAAAAGGTTCGCCGTTTGCATCCACAATATTGGTACCCTCCACCTTCAATGCACCATGCATTTCAAAAGGTGTACCGTCTTCCGCTACAGGTTCCTCTTCCGAACTTACTTCCTCAGAATCTTCAGTTTCTTCTTCGGAATCCGTTTCCGAAATCGCCTCCGAAGCGCTGTTCTCTTCGCTTACAACCTCCGAAGCCCCGGAGTCATCTCCCGAAATAATCTCTGCAACGCCGGTGGCACTTTTACACGCAATCAACGCAAACATTGCTACCGCTATTATTGTTATAACCCATAACTTAACTGATTTTTTCATTTTATCCTCATATATTTCCATAAAATACTTTGCTTGCCCTGCTACTACAAACCGCTTTCATCTCATGATTTTATCCGCACTTTATGCATTATGAAACGCCGCAAGCATTTTAAAGTGTATCACAACTAAACACTTCCCACAAGTGCCCTTTAGTCATCGATATCGAAATTTTCCAATACGGATTTCTTCGCAACCGGCCTTGTATCGCCGTGTTTTACCATAATCATTGTCAAGAACGCAAGCACTGAGAAAACGCAGGCGTAAGGGAATAAGGTAATGTAGCTTACCTTCTGCAGAAGGATACCCGACAACACCGGTGTTAAAATCTGTGCTGCCATAGAGAATACATAATAATATCCTGTATACTTTCCTACATCGCCGTCGTTGGCAATCTCTACAACCATAGGGAAAGAGTTGACATTAATCGCACCCCATGACACACCTATAATTACAAATCCGAGATTAATCATAAAATGATACTGAATAAAAAATCCTACATAAAAGAACCCGATAAACAGGCCCACAATACCCATAAGGATACTCTTCTTACGGCCGATTTTACTTGCAAGGAATCCCAGGGGAATGTAGCTGATTACCGCCGCAACCGTTGCCACCATCAGGCAATCTGCGTAGCCACCGTTCTCCAATGCCCAAACCTCCGTCGCATAACGTGAAAATGCACTTGTAACCGCGTTATACGCCATATACCAGAATGCTACGGACAGAAGAAGAAAGATAAGGCTCTTCTTTTTCGGACCGCTAAGCTTTCTTTTCACGCCCTCTGCCGGTGCTTCTTCCTCCGCATCCTGCATAAGCTCGGGATGGGCCTTCTCAAGCTCGCGGGCTTCATTGCCCCACTTCTTCTCATTTACGGTAAGCATCATCACACAGATGCTGATAATCATAAAAATAATAACCGACCAGAACAATGCGGTATAATCCGGGGTTTTACCATCCCCAACCACAAGTCCTGTCATCAAAAGGGCATAAATGGCACCCACGGTACCCATCAAATTAATAATGGCGTTACCCTTGCTACGCAAAGGTCTCGGCGTTACATCCGGCATCAGTGCCACCGCCGGCGAACGGAAGAATGCCATAAAAAGCAAAACCAGCCCCGTAGAAATCAAAAACAACGGAAGATTTCTTGCATTATCACCAATGGGCATAAAAGCAATTGCTACCACGGTAAGCGCAGTACCGATTAAGATAAAAGGCTTACGCTTGCCCCACTTGCTGTCTACCTTATCAGACAAGGTACCGAACAGGGGTAACAGAAACAGCGCCAGCACATTATCGGCTGCCATCACCGCACCTGTAATGATTTCGTTCATTCCAAAACTGTTCTTCAGAATCAACGGCACAATATTGTCATAGGTCTGCCAGAAAGAATAAATTGCCATAAAAGCAAGGCCTGTCAGAATCGTTCTCCTGTAATTGAGTTTCATATCAACCTCCGTCAAAAAACATTGCGTTTTTCTATAAAAAAGAGTACCATAAAAGGAGGAAAAAAGAAACTTTTTTGTCCATTTTATGTTTTTTTAAGAAATGGGCCGTACGGAGGAAAAATGAAGATTTACATCGTTTATATCGTAGGTATTCTCATTGCTTACATGGTAGGCAGCATCAGCACTTCCCTGATTGTTTCCAAAATCAAAAATAAGGACTTACGTTCAGGCGGTTCCAAGAACTTAGGCGCCTCCAATACCACCCTTTTAATGGGCTGGAAATATGGTTTGATTGTAGGTGTTTGTGATATTTTAAAAGGAACCATCGTGGTTTTGCTTGCCAAGTGGATTTTTCCGGAATATATTTATCTTCCCTTCTGCGTGGCGACAGCAGCCGTGCTTGGACACATCTTCCCCTTTTATCTCAAGGGCAAGGGCGGCAAAGGTTTTGCAACCTACGTAGGCATTATGCTTGGGCTTGACTGGCGCTTCTTTATCATTATGGGTATCGGCATTATTTTGATTACGCTGATTACCGATTACATCGCGCTGGCGACTTTTACAACGGTAACCACGTTCCCGGTTTGGTTATTCTTTATGTGCCCTATCAAATGGGCGTTTCTCATACCGGTTATTGCTTCGCTGATTATCATTGTGAAGCATTTTGAGAATATCAAGCGTATGATTAAGAAGGAAGAACTTGGCTTGAGGGCCTCTTTTAAGAAAAAGAAGGCATCATAAAATATTGAGATTAAGATACATTATCAACCAATAAAAAGGGGAGTATGAATAAATCATACTCCCTAATTATTTGTCTGTTTTATGAAATCACTTTACTCTAACACGCCTTTGGTGGTGGTTCCCACATGGCAAAGGGCAATCGCACCGGGGCCTGTGTGGGCACCGATTACCGGACCGATATCGCCGATTAAGATTTCAGTGTTGGGGAATTCAGCCTTAATCATATCCGCAAGATGATTTACATCCTCAAGACAATCACTGTGGGAAATAAATACATAAGGCAATTCTTCAAATTTCTGCACCTTCTTTAACATACTGAACAATTCATTGATGGAAGTCTTACGGCCTCTTACCTTGCCGATGTTAGAAAGCTTACCGTTCTCATCCACAATGATGATGGGCTTAAACTGTAAAACCGTACCTGCTACCGCAGATGCCGCACTGATACGTCCGCCGCGCTTTAAGAAGAACAAGTCATTTACGGTTACGTGATGATGCACGCGATCTTTCATTGCAACCACCGCTTCCAACGTTTCTTCAATACTCTTGCCCTCTTCACGAAGCTTCGCAGCATAATATACCACAAGACCCTGGCCTATTGAACCGCATAAAGTATCGGTATAAAGAATCGTTCTGTCAGGATACTTCTCCTTTAATTCTTCAAGCACCAAAGCACCGTTGTTATATGTAACAGAAAGTCCTGATGAGAATCCCAAATATAAAATATCCTTGCCCGCTTCCAGCGCCGCCGTCATATTCTCCTCAAAATGTCCCAATGTAACCGCTGAGGTTTTGGCATTGGCACCGTTTCTTAACTGTTCATAGAAATCCTTGATGTCAATGTCTCTATTCAACACAGGAGGCTTATCATCAATAATAACCTCCAACTGCATTACCTTCAGGTCAAACTGCTCAACCACCGCTTTGGGAAGATCACAGGACGAATCCGTAAAAATCTCAAAATTTGCCATTTATACTACTCCTTGCCGTTGTTTTTCTCCATATAACAGTTTAACCGCAATCCGTAGTATAAATCAAATTATATTTTTATAAAGAAAATTACGACTTTCTAAAATAATTATAAAAAACTCCCTAAATAAGCCGTTTTACCGGTTTATCCGTGGGAGTTTTCTATACATTTTTATATCTTCATCAGATACTCCACATCAAAGCGCACAATCGCCGCCTGAATGTTTTGCGTCTTCTCTTCCAATTCCTGCGAAACCTTATAGCCACTTAATTCTGCTGCCAAATCGTCCAATGCCGAAATATCCATATCCTCGGCCGCTTTGCGGATTTGGTCCACTAACGCCTGCCATTTTACGGTGTCTACTTCTTCCGCACCGTCCGCGTCACTTCCGCCGAAGTCTTTCAGCATCTCTTTGTAAGACAACCACTTCTCCGTAAAAATAGGCATCATGGCATCTATGGGTGCTTTCTGATTGCTTCGGGCCGCATCCTCCATCACCTTGGCTGTTCCTGCCAGCGGAATAATTCCCACCGTAGCTGCTGAGTTCTTCATACTGTGAATCTTGGTGCAGTAATTTTTAAAACCATCCGGTTCTTCGATTCTCTCATACAGACTCTGCAATTCCGCCGCATCTGCTTCCAGCGACGTTCTGAAAAAGGCCAGCGTCTGAAGCATATCTTCCCTACTGTTAAAATGCTTCTCGGCATATCCCCAGTCAAGGCCGTTAATAATGGGCAGTTCATCTTCTGTTTCTTTTACCGCTTCCACCTCTTCCACCGACTGAATCAAATCTTTCTTCAAAAGATTTTTAATTACCTTCTCCAGCTTGTGATAATCAAGGGGCTTGGAAAGGTATGCGCGGAATCCCTCTTTAATGATGTATCGGTCCTTGGAACCGATAACCGCATTGGCGGTAACCACCACCACAGGCGTCTTTTTACAAGGATAATCCTCCATCTCTTTCATCGCCTGATACGTTTCCAAACCGTCCATTTCAGGCATCATATGGTCCATAAAAATAATATCGTAGTACTTCTCACGAACCATAAGCAGACACTCTTTACCGCTTGATGCCTCATCCACCTGTATCTTGGTCTTGGATAAAAGCGCCTTAAACACCTTACGATTCATCATATTGTCATCTACCACAAGAACACGGGCTCCCGGTGCCTCAAACATTGGCACATACTTATAATCTTCCGCCTGTTCTTTATTGGCTTGCTTCTTCACTTCCTTAATCGGGGTAGCCTCAACAATACCCTGTTGCAATGCAAAAGAAAAGACTGAACCCTTGCCGTATTCGCTGTCCACCTTCATTTTACTGCCCATCTCGGCAAGCAAACGGAAGGTAATGGGAAGTCCCAAACCGCTACCCTCAATATTACGGTTTTTGTTTACGTCAATACGCTCATAGGGAATCATAATACGGTCAATGTCTTCCTGCTTAATTCCCTGCCCCGTATCTTTTACTTCAAAAAGAATTTTAACCTGTTGTTCATTGCTTTCCGGCAACAGACTTACGCGCATGGTTACACAGCCTTCCGCCGTATATTTGAAAGCATTGCCAAGCAAATTCACCAGTACCTGCTTAATATGAATGTCATCGCCGTAAAGCTTGTCCGGAATTTGCTGATCAATCTCTACATAAAAGTCCAGATTCTTCTCTTTTGCCTTGAAGTCCATCATACCCGTAACTTCATCCAACATGGTGCTGAAGCTGTATTCCACCGGCACAATGGCCATTTTACCTGCCTCAATCTTGGTGATATCCAGAATTTCATTGATAATGGTTAAAAGCGACTTTGTCGCACTCTGCACATCAGATGCATATTCCTTCACCTTGACCGGGTCATCTTCCCTAAGAATCATCTCTGTCATACCCACCATAGAGTTAATGGGAGTACGGATTTCATGGGACATATTTGCAAGGAAGTCCGTTTTGGCGCGATTGGCAATGTCTGCGCGTCTGGTCTCCTTTTTCAGCAAATCCACAAGGATTGCATCGGGATTCTCAACCATTAGATAAAAACTTAAATTAAGCAGGGTAATGCCAAGGCATGAAATCAATGCCGTAGGAACAAATGCCTGATAACCCGCAATCAAAGCCTCGCTCAGCATTACTACCAGCATGGCACGGCTTTTTCTTTTCGGAAGAAGGCGTCCGTACCGAATTAGCATCACAATAATCAGCACTACATAAATTGCAATACTGATATAAATATTAATGGGGCCCGGACCGTAAGAATAGTTGCCCTTTGGCGTCTCCATATAATAAATGGGCAGAAAAATCATACACAAAAAAGAGATGACAAGCGGAATATAAACCAAACGCATCTTGCGATACCGCTCACCAATCTCTTCTATAATTACAGTCTCAATATATTTATATACAACAAAAAAAATCGCTAACATAAGCGCCATAAAACCCTGATGTACCAAGCGATTCATCCATGGTTCCACCGTATCAAGATTATTCACGGTAATTACGGATATCACGTCCATAATCAGCTGCCAAAAAGAAAGAATCAAAAGCGCAGAATACCACTTATGGGAACTGGTTCTTTCCTTCGCCGACACAAAATAAAATACCGCAATAAAGAATACTATAATACAGCATATGATCTGGGTTTTACACATTATCATATTTACTATCCCCTCAGTGCATTTTCAATAACTCCCATCATGTTCATGGCATTTACCGGCTTCAAAATATATCCTGCCGGTCTTAAGCTCAACAACTGCTGAACAATATCAGCCTCTGCCGCACTGGTTAAAAATACAATGGGAATATCCTTGTACTCATCATTTGCCTTAAGCTGGACATACAAATCCCTACCGTTGATTTCGGGCATATCATAATCCAAAAGGATTAGGTTCGGTTTTCTCTTCTCCATAGCCATATATGCCTGCGTTGCAGACGCAGCCACGGATACGGAATATCTTTCGTCCAAAAGGACCTTCATGTTTCTTAATACCAATGCATTGTCATCAATAATTAAAATATGTGCACTGTTGGTTTTATAAAAAGTATATGTATTTGCCATCTCTTCCCTCGGTTCAGTGTGTAACACTTATCAAAATCGTTTCCCCACTAAACCCTATTATAACAAAAGAATAAAAAAAGTAAAATACATATTTTAGGATTGTACCATTTGACGAATAATCGGAATACCGATGGATATATCCGTCCCTGTTTCGTCACCTACTTCCGCGTGAAAACGGAAGAACAGACTGCGTTCTCCGCCTGCACTATAAGGCAACGCAAAGGCCAAGGTATAGGAATTCTCACTGATCGAAGTATGCTCGCCCCAAAATGACGAAGACGCTAAGGACAGAAGTTCTGAATCCGGCATATAAATTCCGTAGTAACTGCTGTAATAATCGCTCACCTGTGACGGTTGCATCTCTGCCGCGGCCTTGATTTCCGGCTCCATATACATCAATTCCGTATTAACGGTTTTGGAATCATAATAAAAATCCGTACCGCTTACAAGTGAACCGTTACTCTGAGACGGATTGATATCATTTTCACGCAGACGCACATAGTAAATGGTGTTTGTCTCCGAATCCACCAACAATTCCATACGGCTGTTTAATTCCGGAAAATCAAATTCCATATACCAGAACATCAGAATCACACCGCTGTGATATTCATCGCTGTAGACAATATAACAGTCGCAAACGTCAAGGGCAGTTGCATTCATAGTCTCTGTTATGTATCCGAAAGTGGTAGGAAACAACTCTGCCAAATTCGTCATATAGCCTTGTTTTTTCACACCGTCCAGCATCTCATTCAATTCGTTTACATCGATACTGTTGGCAATTTGCGAGATTGTAATATTTCCATATCCTACACCGGCCAATCTGCTCATTCGTGTATTAATATCCCGGGGATACGCCGTATCCGTTGCAAGTACTTCATAGGTATCGCGACTCATCACATCAACCGTTGTCATCTGCCTGTAATCCTGAATGATAAAAATCACCTGTGGCAGAATCATTGCAACACCGATAATCAGAATCAATCCAAGCACTCCCCAGACTGAACTTTTCTTCTTTCGCTTCATACTTCCTCCTGCGGTTTCGGGAACAGTAACTGTACTACGCACCCTTCGCCGATTTTACTGTGAATATGCATTTCTGCATTGTGCAGGCTGATGATTTTCTGACACAAGGCCATACCGATGCCTGCTCCTCCCTCCTTGCGTGAACGGGACTTATCCACCATATAAAAGGCTTCCGTAATGCGACTGATTTCCTCCTCCGGAATGCCCCTGCCGTTGTCCGAAACCTTAATTTCATAACTGTCGTTTGCCAGTCTCACACCGCTTAATTTAACCGTTCCGCCCTCTTCCACGGCTTTTACCGCATTATCCAGCAGATTGTAAAATACGGATAAAATCAAATCCTTGTCCGCATATAACCACCCTTTTTCCATTGTGATTTTATACTTGATTTTTTTCTTTTCAAACACAGGGCGCATAGTTGTTTTGATATTCTCTTCCAATTCCTTGGTGGAAATTGCCTTGGTTTTAATAGGATTTTGATCTACCTCGGCGAGTTCCAGAAGTTTATGGGACAGGCTTTCCAAACGCTTCCCCTGGGAATATATGTAGTAATATGCTTCACTCCGCTCCTCTTCCGTCATATCCACGGTATTTAACATATCCGCGTATCCGATAATGGAAGTAAGGGGGGTTTTTAACTCATGGGCAAAAGCCGTGGTAAAGCTTTCTTTCTGCTTTGCCTCCAATTCCTTTTGGTGCATATGGTCCACGATTGCATCGGTCATTTGGTTAAAATTCTCCGCCAGGGTACCGATTTCATCGTTGGATTTTACCTCACAACGCTTCTCGAAATTTCCGCCGGTAATCTGGTTTACCACGGTGTTCAGGTTACGGATCGGCTTGGTAATATAGCGGGATAAAAGGAAAATAATTGTACTTCCCACCAAGAGAAGAATTCCCAAAGAAATACAGTATCTGACAACCAAATCCTGTCTTTCCCGGTATACCGCCGTTATATTCCGGCACATTCCAAGATAGATGCCGTCCTCACTCACATCGGATTTGCAGACGGTTATGATGTAATACTCTTCCCCTATCTTCTCGATGGCAACCGCGTAGTTTCCCATCTCACGATAGACTGTCACATCACCTTTTTGCTCTTCCACATAGATAGGATTTTCATTCGGCAGATACATCATTGCCTCTTCCTGCAACTCTATCTCCGCCACATAGGTATACTCATACTGCTGAGAGTAGATATCCATTTTGGCCTCGCTATTTATTACCTGCGGATGTAAGCGGTTTCCCACCTTTCTGATTGCATTGGCAAGTCCGCTGTTGATACCTGCGTTACAATAATAGTCGCTTCTGTCATCCCAGACCAAACAAAGACTCCCGTTTCGCTCAATACCAAAAGCAATGTTTTCCATTACATTGCGGGTGGCATAATCCACACCATAGCTTTCCATAGGCGCATAAGTACTCTCAAACATCAGCTGGAACATACTGCTTTCCGCATTGGCGCGGTCCTTCTCCCTGGCAATCGCCTTGGTAAAATAAGACGAAAGCATCCAGATGCCGAACACCGTAAAAATCACGGTCAGCAGGGCTGTCATTATTAAAAACAGTTTATTTGCAAATTTCATTCTTTTATCTCCGTCAGAAATACGTTTCTCAAAAGGATAATCCTTGTTTTCGAAAATCCACTTCGTTTTGAACCGTTCAAACTATACTTTCAAGCGATATCCTACTTTATATACCGCAACAATTTTATCTTCCCACTTCAGTTTCTTTTTCAGTCGCTGTACATGTAAATCTACCGTACGGCTCTGCTCGCCGTATTCACCACCCCAGACGCTCTCATAGATGGCATCGCGATACAGGGCAATGTTCCGGTTTCGCACAAATAAAAGAAGTAAATCAAACTCTTTCATGGTAAGTGCAATTTCCTCGTCTCCTTTTCGTACGGACCGGGACGTTTCGTTGATGACAATATCGTGCACTTCGATAACCTGTTGCGATTTGTTATATCGCCGTAAGACCGCTTCCACTCTTGCCAGCAACTCCACAATTTCAAAAGGCTTGGGCAGATAGTCATCAGCCCCCATACGCAGTCCCTTAACCTTATGCTCCGTACTTCCCAAGGCTGTCAAAAAAATCACCGGAAAATTAAGCTTCTTCGCATAGTCCAGCAACTCATAACCATCAATGCCCGGAAGCATAATATCCAAAAGCACCAGATCAAAGCTTTCATTCATCATATAATCTGCTGCCTCCATACCGTTCTGCGCCCAGACACAGGCGTAGCCGGCTTTGGTCAAATTTACTTTTACAAGATTTGCAATGGGTTCTTCGTCTTCAGCGATGAGTATTTTTAACATAAGAATTCCTCTCCGGCTTCGTTCTTCGTACCTTTATCATCAGGCATTTATGAAGTCAACGTTTTACCTCTCATTCAGTATATCACTTTTCGACATAAAAGAAGTCTTTTTCATCCTAATTCTGCTATAAAAATGTATCAGGGTTGTATCAGGTTTTTATAAATATAAAAAAGGCCCTGCGAGAAAAGATTTCACATGAATCTCAGGTGTCTTTCTTCCCGCAAGGGCCTTAATTAAATTATATTAAAATATTATATAAAATTGTATTACCTCTAAAACTCTGCGCCCTATTTAAAATGTGTACTTCTTTACCTGTGCGCTGAGTTTCTCGGAATGCTCGGAATTCTGACGGGAAGTCTCGCTTAAGTTCTCAAAACTTTCAGTAATCACACCGGTAGAGCGTGCAAGGTCATTTGCCTCTTCTGCCGTTGTAAAAATAGTGGTTGCAATATTCTGAACATCAGCATTGATACCTGCAATGTTCTGCGAAATATATGCGCTTTGATTTCCAATTTCAGTCATCTGAGTACCAATGGTTTCCGTAGTTGCTCCGTATTCTTCGCCCAAGGCTGCAAAGGAATCATAGTCTGCAGCAACATCTTCGGATACAAATCGAACCATTTCTTCCAAGACAGCAGTAAGTTCGCCTACTGCCGACTGCACCTGACCGTTAATTTCATTAATTTCCGCAACCGCACGGTCAATCTGATCACTTAAGTTCTCAACTTCTGTTGCAACTACCGCAAAACCACGACCTGCATCACCGGCTCTTGCTGCTTCAATCTGTGCATTTAAACTTAACATTCTGGTCTGATTTGCAATAAGACCGATTTCTTCCGCAATCTGTTTTACACGCATAATCTGCTGTGCATCTTCACCGGCCTGCTCCATTCTGCCCTGCAACTTGCTGATGGAATTCATTGCGTTCTGACGATTGGCAACCGCCTGTGCGGAAGTCACCTGTGCATTGGAATTTGCCTGCTGTACCATCCGGCAAATAGCGTCTACATTCCTTGCAAAAGCAGCCACCTGCTCTGCACTTTCGGAAAGACTTTCTGAAAGAATTTTACTGGACGTAGCACTTTTCTCCATATTGACGCTGATATCTTCAATTTCAGTGTTCATACCTGACATAATGCGGGTATTTTCGTCCACTGTGCTTTTTAACTCATCACCGGTAACCAGAATTTCTTCCGTTGAAGTCGCTACTTCTTTTACAAGCTCGCGAATCTGGCGAATAAATGCATTCATATTGCCTGCAATTACTTCCAATTCATCGCCGCTGTAGATATCTATTTCCTTGGTTAAGTCACCGGAACCGCCGGACAACTCTTTAACCTTATTATTCAACTTCTTCATTCCGCGTTTGAACTTGCCCATCAAAAGGCCCAAAAGAAGAAGACTTACCGCATAGGTTCCAAAAAATACAATAATAACCAGGTTACGAAGCGCCGTCATCTGCTCGTCAATCCAATTAGCACTGATATCAACACCAACCGCACCTACAACAGTATCGCCGTCAAAAACCGGACTGTATGCAGACACGTGGCTACCCCACTCGTCCGTAAACGGTTCATCATCCGCTGCCGTAACCGCTTCAGAGAAAGCAATAACAAGCCCTTCCGTTGCCTCACATTCATCACCGATAGCCGCCGGTTCTTCCGGGTCGGAATCTACAACAAAAATAAACTGTTCTTCACCCACCTGACGTAAGGTATATATGTATTCGATTTCTGCATTATCTCTAAACAATGCCAATTCATCAATAATTGTATTGTAAGCATCGCTTCCTTCATCACCGGACTGAATATCTTTTAACAAATCTCCGCTGACGTTCATTGCCGCACACTGGGCAATGTTTTTTACATTGGTTTGAATCTGCCCGAATAACGCAGATTCCGAACGCTTGTAAGCCGCAATACCCAGCACTGCATTGCCCGCAAGCAACAGGATTGCAAGCCAAATAAACAACTGGTTAAAAATACTGATTTTACGTACTTTCATAGTCCCCTCTCCTTTACACTGTATTTCCCGATAATAAATTATATGATACCGCTTTCCCCTATGGAATCTATAAAAATAATTATACTACAGTTGCTTTATATTGAAAAGAAAAAAGAGGAAATTAATTTGTTTATATGACCATATACGTCTCTATAAGTATTACACATATTCTTCTGCATTGTCAGCAAATATCCTACACCACTACATTATTCTTCGACTCAAAAGCGATAACCAAATTCATATTCATCCCTTCTGCCAATCGCCTCAATGTAGATACGGACGGATTTGCCAGACCTCTTTCAATTCTACTGATATCTGCCTGATAGATACCTGTCTTCTCTGCTAATTCTTTCTGTGTCATCCCGGTTGCTTCTCTAGCCGCAGACAAATGATATGCCAGAAGTCTATTTACATCCGGCTCCTCTTTATTTGGCATCTCAACTAAAACGCCCTCTTCCCATAAAGTTTGCGCATCTATGTCCAAGTCATCATTCCAAGATACACCATAACCACCGACATCTACCCTAACGGCACCGAATAATTTGGGATTATCTTTCAGGACCTGAAACTGCGGAAACACATCTAACATATAATCCATATTATATTTCTTCACGTCACCGCCCATAAATTCTACTTCCAGTGAAAAATCATCTTTTACAACAGCCGAAACAATCTTATTCATCATAATTATCTCTCCTTATTCAATCGGATCCAGCATAGCAAACTTCTGCGTCTTCCACATCTCCAATAACTGTTCTTTATAGTAAACAATAAAATTCGTCAAAAAACTTCTCATCTTTTTATCTAAATCGCCTTCGAACATCTCACCGTTCTCCAAAGAAAATAGCCCAACCGAATCTCCATATTGTGCATGAATATGCGGCGGATTATGTTCCTTTTGTCTTAAGTACATTCTAAGAATAATTCCCCGAAATCTTGATATTACAGGCAACCGGTCACCTCCTTTTTTATATTTTTAGGATATAGGATATATCCTATATTGTCAAGTAAGAATATTAACTTTTCTATTTATTAAAAAACCCGGAATCTTTCGAGTCCGAGTCTTTTTCCTTACTTATCCATACTACATTTACAAAAAAGCCCCGAAACATAAGCGTTTCGGGGCAATTCTATTCTTACTATACAATACCCTGTGCGGTCATAGCATCAACAACCTTCAAGAAGCCTGCGATGTTAGCACCTGCAACATAGTTGCCTTCCATGCCGTACTGCTTAGCAGCTGCATCAAGGTTACGGAAGATGTTAACCATGATTCCCTGAAGCTTCTCATCAACTTCTTCGAATGTCCAGCTAAGTCTTTCAGAGTTCTGGCTCATTTCAAGTGCTGATGTAGCAACACCACCTGCGTTTGCAGCCTTGCCGGGTGCAAAGATTACGCCGTTTGCCTGAAGATATTCAGTAGCTTCGATTGAAGTAGGCATATTAGCACCTTCTGCAACAACCTTAACGCCGTTTGCAACAAGGTTCTTAGCATCTTCAAGAAGCAATTCGTTCTGTGTAGCGCAAGGAAGAGCGATATCAACCTTAACAGTCCACTGGTTTGTGCCTTCAGCCTTCTTGTCATGATACTGTGCAGAAGGTCTTGCAGCAGCGTATTCTGTTAATCTTGCTCTCTTCACTTCTTTTACTTCTTTCAAAAGTTCGATATCGATTCCTTCGGGATCGTAAATCCAACCTGTAGAGTCAGATACGGTTACAACCTTAGCGCCCATCTGTGTAGCCTTTTCAGCTGCGTAGATTGCTACGTTACCTGAACCTGAAACTGCAACAGTCTGGCCTGCGATATCCATATTATTAGCCTTTAACATTTCCTTGGTGAAGTATAACAAGCCGTAACCTGTAGCTTCTTTTCTTGCAAGGGAACCACCGTAAGAAAGTCCCTTACCTGTGAGAACACCTTCGTATACGTTGCGGATTCTCTTGTACTGTCCGTACATATAACCGATTTCTCTTGCACCTGTACCGATATCACCTGCGGGAACGTCGGTATCAGCGCCGATATGCTTGCAAAGCTCTGTCATAAAGCTCTGGCAGAATGCCATGATTTCTCTGTCTGACTTGCCCTTAGGATCGAAGTCAGAACCACCCTTACCGCCACCGATGGGAAGACCTGTTAAAGAGTTCTTAAATACCTGTTCAAAACCTAAGAATTTGATAATACCTAAGTTTACGGAAGGATGTAAACGAAGACCTCCCTTGTAAGGTCCGATTGCACTGTTAAACTGTACTCTGAATGCGTTGTTTACCTGAACCTGGCCCTTATCATCAACCCAAGGTACTCTGAAAAGAATCTGTCTTTCAGGGGTAACCATTCTTTCAAGAAGAGCATCTTTTCTATATGCTTCTTCATTTGCTTCCACTACAACACGAAGAGATTCAAGAACCTCTTTTACTGCCTGATGGAACTCGGGCTGTGCGGGGTTTTTCTCAACGACCATAGCAATGACTTCATCAACGTATGACATACTAGTGTCCTCCTTATATAAAATAAATATAACGCCTTTAATCCACGGCTATTATATAACAACCCCTTGTGCATTTGCAATATTTTTTTACTTTTTTTGAGTAGAGTGCTAAAACCGCCCATTTATGTATGCAGGCCGGAAGAGGAGAGTTCCGGCCCGCCAGAAACGTACAACACTATAATGAATGTCAGGCGACAGCAAAGTTGTCGCCCTACAAGAGATAAGCATATTTTTAAAGACGATATAGTGTTTCCGGTTCAAACAATAAATATACTTTGAATTGTCCTTTTCACATCTACGGTAAAACATCCATGGGATTCACAGGCACCCCATCTTTTGTCATCTTCATATAGAGGTTACTTCCTTCACTGCTATAATATACGCTGGGCTCTGCCACGGTTCCTAAGAAAGTACCTGTTTCCACCACATCACCGGCATTAACTGCAATATTATCCATCTGTCCATAGGTAAGCTCATATCCCTCGCCGATGTCCAGCACAAGAACATTACCAAGTTCAGCGTTGCTGTATACTTCTTTTACCATACCGTTTGCAGAAGAAACAATATCCGTACCTACTTTTGCCTTAATAATCAATGCCGGATTATAGCGGTATTGTCCGAGCGTTTTAAAATATACCGTTTTGTCCATACTGTAGTTCATAATCAAATCGCCGTACAACGGCCAGGTAAGCGCCTGTTCTGCCGGAAAATTATAATTTGCAATAATTACCTGCTCTGCACCCGCTTCCTGCGTCTGCACTTCACCGCCTTCGGTAAGCGTTGCTTCATCGTCCGAAATTACATTGTCTGCTATGTTACTGTTATTTTCACCGGCTTCCTCGGCGGTTACTTTTTCATCGCTTTTTCCGGCAAGTTCAGCCTCCACTCCAGGCGAATCCACTTCCCAGAAATCAGGATCTGCATCAAGATCATCCGCCACAATCAAATCCTGCTGATTCACACCGATATTCTCCGCGATTTCGCTGGTTTTATCCGCCACGCTTTGTCCGTCCAGTTCGCTTAAGTCTACGCGATACTCGCCGTTGTCCTTGCTTTGCTCTCTCACATAGACACCCGCCATGGTCAATGCAGTTAACACAAAAGCAGATGCGGAAATCATTATTATTTTTTCTTTTCTTAAACTATTCTTTTTTCTTCTCATGGGAACCTCGTTTCCGTGTCATAAAAACACTTAAGATAAAAGTATTTTTTCCGTTTTGGAAACGATTATACATTGTAAAAGAAAAAACTACGCGTGAATGTCTTCGCGATTTTCTTTTCGAATTTCAATGCCGGGATAATAATACTGTAAAATTTCCGCAAAACTTCGTCCTTTTTCGGCCAAAGCGTCTGCTCCGTATATACTCAACCCGAAACCATGACCTTTTCCCCGCACATAAAAAAAGTACTCATTTTCTTTTAAATCATATTCAAAACAAGCGGAAGGAAGACCGTATTCTTTTCGAAATTCTTCACCGGACAATTCCTCACCTTTTACTTTCACAGTCAGGGCATAACCTAAACGATCTTTTGATAAAATTACGAAATCTCCGCCCAGCGTCTCCCCTGCAATTTCCATCGTCACATAATATCCGTCCGCATACATATCCTCCGCGGAAGGCACAGACTGCACATAAGGCAGGTTTTGCGCTAAGATTTCACCATCCCGCGTTTCCCCTGCGCTTATCTTGTGAAAAGGTACCTCCACAATCTCTCCTTCATAAAAAATAACGATACCTTCCGTGGCTTTCACCGCGCCTTGATATCGTTGTAAATTATTTTCGTATTCATCACCCCAGAGAATCCGAAGTTCTTCATCCGTATAGAAACTATTCCTTTTCACCGTACGTTCTTCCATAATTGCACGCACTGCATTGCTTCGCAAAATAACCGACACTGCCTTCAGAGTTTCATCCTGATACCCGTTTTCCGTACTTCTCGCCAGCGCACCAACCAAATAAGACTCTAGGCAGATACTTACCGCTCTTCCGTCCACCTCCACCTGTATTGTTTGATTTGTTCCTCCGAAATCTTCATTTATCGCCGGTCGGATTCCGTTTATGGCCAAATGCAATATATACGGTAAAATCAAAATGAAAAAGGAAACTGCACCGACTAGAATCACACGTTCTTTCAATACCGCTTCCTTTTCCAACTTTTTCAATTTTATCCTTCTTTCCAAATCCACATATTATCAATTAACTCGCATTCGCTACACCAAGCAGCTATCTGTCTGTCAACACTATAATATATGCAATTGGTGTTCGTTACATTACTGATTACTCACCCCTGTAACAAACATATAATCTTTAGCCGTTTATCCCTACTTCGAATGAACCCCAAGCCTCTAAGAAACGTCCGTCACAATGTCGACTTCGCCCTATTGTTGCTCCTGCTACAGAATTCACAGAAATGTCACTTTCTTTGTTATTGGTTACAACAGAAACCTCAACAGTTGAAAGTGACACCGCTCCATCGGTCCCTTAAAAAATTGACCTCCACCCGAAGCGGATTATCGACTTAACAAAGTCGCATCCATGTCTAATAGTATGTATCCCCTTGAACACATCCGCTACCTTGTTGCGTTTAGATTTTTTGTAAGTTTAAGATAGCACACTTTTTTATAAAAATAAATAGGTTTTTACCAATAATAAACAGATTGACACGAAATAAAAAAGGGGGGGTTTTGTATAGAGGACAGAGCAAATTATCTTATATATGTTCTCGCGGACGCTTCCGCTTAATTGTGCCACGTAACGGTACATAAGATTGCAAAAAACGCAATCTAAGTACCGACGGCCACAAAAACCGCTCGAGCAAAATATAAGAAAATTTGCTCTTGTGCTTCGATAAAATTGCGTGATAAATATATGTAATTTCATCAACTCTTACTACAAAACAGTTGTTAATTCAATAAAAAAGTGCAACACATTTTATATGATGCATTGCACTTTTTATCATCTTAAATTCTATTGTAGTTAATCAAGCAACCTTTCAGAATGATTTCGCGTTCTTCGTTGGTTAATTCACCAACCTTAAGTTCGAATTCTGTAGTCTTGCCGTCAGCAATTGTGTATGCCTTGATAATCTCGGTCTTATCTTCGATTGCCTTGCGGATACCGGGTACATAGATGTAATCCAAATTCTTGAAAGGAAGCTCTCCTTCGGGAATTAAGAAGGGAAGCATACCCCAGTTAATCAAGTTGGAACGATATCTCTTGGTTGCATATTCGTTTGCGATGTTTGCCCATCCTCCAAGTACCTTCTGGCAGCTTGCAGCCTGCTCGCGGGCTGAACCGTCACCGGGTTTTACAGCAAAGATTGTGCTACCGATACCGATGTTCTTCTTCTCCACGCCGGGGAAGTTTGCTTCAATCGTATCGTATACTGCTTTTAATTCAGCAACTTCTTCTACGGGGCACTTGCCGTCTTCTCTTGCCTTCTCAGCCTTCTGCACTTCCTTGGCTCTGCCCACATAAGCAGGGTCTTTTCTGGAAAGTGTAAACTCAGCTAAGCCCAAAGGATTCGAACGGAAGGATGAAGTTTCACCGGAAGGAATCAATTCATCGGTTGTGGTTACGGGGTCGTGAATTTCAGATACTACCTTAAGAAGCAAATCATCTGTCAATTCACACATTGCAGGCCAGTCCTTGATATTGGGACCAAACTTAATGTCCACTGAAGGATCAGCCACACCCTTGGAATCGTATACACGATTTGCATAAATGCTGCTGTCAAAGTAGTATTTATACTTGCTTAAATCACCGTCAAATTCAGCTGCAGAAGTAAGGATACCCTTGTTAGCCGCTGTTGCAGCGATAGAACGTGCATCCATAAGGGCAACAGAAGAAATCTGGCCGTTCTGAAGTTTAGAACCTTCACGGTTCGGGAAGTTACGGGTTGAGTGTCTGATACTGAGTGCATTGTTTGCGGGTGTATCCCCTGCACCGAAGCAAGGCCCACAGAATGCAGTCTTCATAATGGCACCGGACTGCATAATGGTTGCAGCACAACCGTTTTTCACCAATTCCATATATACGGGCATAGACGCGGGATATACGCTTAAAGTAAATTCGTCGGAACCGATGAACTTACCTTTTAAAATATCTGCAGCAGCGCAGATGTTCTCGAATCCGCCGCCGGCACAACCTGCAATAATACCCTGATCTACGTAAAGCTTGCCATTACGAACCTTATCTTTTAAGGTGTAATCCACAGCACCGTCAAGGCTGACTGCCGCACGCTTTTCAACATCATCTAAAATGTCCATAAGGTTAGCATTTAACTCATCGATGGTATAAGTGTTGCTGGGATGGAAAGGCATAGCAATCATAGGCTTGATTGCAGATAAATCAACGGTGATTACGCCGTCATAGTATGCAACTGCTCCGGGATTTAACTCCTTGTATTCTTCCTTACGTCCGTGAATCTCATAGAATTCTTCTACCTGGGCATCTGTCTGCCAAATAGAGGAAAGACATGTGGTTTCGGTAGTCATTACGTCAATACCGATACGGAAATCAGGTGTTAAAGATGCCACACCGGGGCCTACGAATTCCATTACTTTATTTTTAACATAACCGTTTGCAAATACCGCACCGATAATTGCAAGGGCAACGTCCTGAGGACCAACTCCCTTAGCAGGTGCGCCTGTCATATAAACTGCTACAACGCCGGGCATATTAATATCATATGTCTGATTTAAAAGCTGTTTTACAAGCTCAGGACCACCTTCACCCATAGCCATGGTACCCAAAGCACCGTAACGTGTATGAGAGTCGGAACCAAGAATCATCTTGCCGCCGCCTGCCATCATTTCACGTGCAAACTGATGGATAACTGCCTGATGAGGGGGTACATAAACACCGCCGTACTTCTTTGCACAAGAAAGACCAAACATGTGGTCATCTTCGTTAATGGTACCGCCTACCGCACAAAGTGAGTTGTGGCAATTGGTGAGTACGTAAGGAATAGGGAACTTCTCAAGTCCTGACGCTCTTGCGGTCTGAATAATACCTACGAAAGTAATATCGTGGGATGTAAGCTTATCGAATTTGATTTTTAACTTATCCATATTACCTGAAGTATTATGGCTTTCCAAAATTCCATAAGCGATGGTTTCTTTTCTTGCTTCTGCCTCGGTTACATTCTTACCGGTTTTCTGCGCAATGATTGCTGCTGCGTCGGCGTTATCATACACCAACTCAGTACCGTTAATAAGATATGCACCTGTGTTGCTTAACTGAATCATAACCTGCCTCCTGTTTATTATTATTTCTCCAACTCACAGGTTTGTATATTGATTGCATTATACGCTGTGAAAGTTATTTTACATCGAACACACACCTGCAAGCTGAAAATTTTGATTCACACTCAAATTACTTTATCAAATACTAAGGTGCGCCAACACAATAAACGTTTCGTGCGCGGGTACTGTGGAGCCGTCGGTACTTAGGTACTTTGTACCTTATGTACCGCTACGTGCGACGCGTAGCGAAAGCGTGCCCGTAACGAAATGTTTATTGTGTAAGCGCACCGTATTTTTTAATTATTTTTTAAGTACAACCTTATCAAGTTTCCAGATTTCGTCTACGTACTGCTGAATAGTTCTGTCAGATGTAAACTTACCTGAGCAAGCTACGTTTAAGATTGCGCTTTCTGCCCAACGAGCTTCATCCTGGTATGCTTCTTCTACCTTCTTCTGTGCTGCCGCATATGACTTGAAGTCTTTTAAAATAAAGTATGTGTCAGCCTTAGAAGTGCTTTCGGTATTCAAAAGTGAGTTATAAAGGTGACGGAATCTTTCAGGATCATCCTGTGAGTATGTTCCGTTGATTAACTGCATCAATACCTTACGTACGTCCTGGTCGTTGTTGAAGATTTCCATAGGATCATA
>JAZNRI010000064.1:0-48021 GCA_045590655.1 Lachnospiraceae bacterium
ATGGTAGATATGGCGCACATCGCAGGTCTTGTAGCAGCAGGCCTTCATCCTTCACCCTTCCCTTGGGCAGACGTAGTTACCACAACTACTCACAAGACTTTAAGAGGACCCCGTGGCGGTATGATTCTTGCAAACCAGGAAGCTGCAGACAAGTACAACTTCAATAAGGCTATTTTCCCCGGAATCCAGGGTGGTCCTTTGATGCATGTAATCGCTGCTAAGGCTGTATGTTTCAAGGAAGCATTAAGCGATGACTTCAAGGCATATCAGCAGCAGATTATGAAGAATGCGCAGGCACTTTGCAAAGGCCTTATGAGCAGAGATATTAAGATTGTTTCCGGTGGTACAGACAACCACTTAATGCTTGTTGATCTTACAACTTATGATTTAACAGGTAAGGCAGTTGAGAAGCTTCTTGACCAGGCACACATTACCTGTAACAAGAACACAATTCCCAACGATCCCAAGTCACCTTTCGTAACCAGTGGTGTTCGTCTTGGTACACCCGCTGTTACCAGCCGTGGTATGAAGGAAGACGATATGGACCAGATTGCAGAAGCAATTGCAGCTGTAATCAAGGGTGGCGAGGAGAAAGTTCCTTACGCAAGAGAAATCGTAGACAAGCTTACTGCTAAATATCCCTTAATCTAAGCGGAGAATCTAAATGAATTTTTTTAAAATAAGTAAGACAGCAAAAAGGGCACCTTTTACAAGGCTTGCCCTTTGTCTGTTGAGTGTGTTTTTTCTTTTGACTTTGACAGGATGCAAGGGCGATAAAACAGTGGTGCTAACCACGGGCCTGTCAGAGGATGAGATTTTTAAAATTGAATCGGAAGTATGCACCAGGGCAGAGGTTATGTTATACCTGACCAATATGCAGAATGTATATGAAGGTGTATACGGCGAAGAAATCTGGAACACGGATGCGGATGGGATTTCCATTCAGGATTCCCTGAAAGAAACTGTGCTGGCACGTATCTCCAGGGTAAAAGTACTGAAACTTTTGGCCGAGGAGGAAGGAGTTTCCTTAAATAAAGAAGAGAAGGAAAAAGCCAAAGACGCCGGAAAAGAGTATTTTGATACGTTAAGTGACGAGGAAATCGAGATTCTTGGTGTGACGGAAGACCTGGTAATATCCATGTATGAGGAGTATGCGCTGGCGGATAAGGTATATCACTATCTGATTCAGGATGTGAATCCGGAAATCAGTGATGATGATGCCAGAACCATTACGGTATCGCATATTTTAATCCGTACCTTCCACGTGGATTTGGATGGTAAGGTGGAACCTTATTCTGCGGCAGCCAAAGAGGAAGCTTACCAGCGTGCAACTGAAGTATTGCAGCTTGCAAGAAGCGGTGAAGATTTCGAGCAACTCGTATTAACTTATAATGAGGATGTCAAAGGAAGTTTGTCTTTCCGTAAAGGTGAAATGCCTGCGGCTTATGAAGAGGCGGCGTTTAATCTTGCCACGGATGAAATCAGTCAGCTGGTGGAAACAGAATATGGCTATTACATTATAAAATGTGTGAATACCTTTGAAAGGGAAGAAACTGACGCAAATAAAATCATTATTCTCGAGGAGCAGAAGGAAGCTGCGTTCCAGGCAGTGTACGAGGAATTCCTAGGTACGCTTACCGGCCACTTGAACACGAAAGAGTGGGATAAAATGGTGTTGATTGAGAATCCTGCGGTGACAACGGACAGCTTTTTTACTACTTATGAAAAGTATTTTTATGAGAATGATTAAATAATTCACCCCAAATTTTAAAAAAGTAAAAATCAGATATAAAGTATTTGATGCGACCGCCGATATAATACATGCGAAAAAATTAAAATTTGCACTTGCTTTTTAGCAGTGCGGGATATATACTATCCATACATTGAAAAAATAATAAAAACGAGGACATAGAATTGGAGCTACGCCCGTAGTCTATCCAATTGTATGTCTTTTTTGTTGTGTCAAAAAAGACTTGTTACTTGACAACCAAATATTTTTTCAATGGAGGTACACGTATGTACAATGTTTCAAAGAAAACCAACAACCAGCAGCTGCAGACCGCTTACGCGCTCTACATGATTATGGGAAGTTATTTCCATAAGAGTGTATGCAACACGAAAGTGTTGGAGCGAAAACTCTTCCTTTATTACAAGGATTTGCCTGTGAAAAAGCAGGAAAGTCTGGAAGAACAGGCGATTCTTAGGATCGAAAAGATCCTGAAGGATTCACTCCCTGCTCTTGCGGATTTGAACTGCGAAGTCACCTTTTCTTTTGAGAATGGTGATTGTCACCTGGCATTTTGCACCGGTTTCGAATCGGTAGCCGTAGTCGTTGACTGCGGCGGAAAATATCGCATTTGCGAGTTTTTCGAAGCAGGAAACGAAAGGGTAACCGCTTAAATGCGGTTACCTTTTTTGATTAAAAATTGTATTTAAGTTAATTATTAGCACTCTTTTGAGATGAGTGCTAATTTTGTGTTGACTTTTTTGTGCGTGGGGATTACAATGATATTCGATGAGAAATTTTATCATGTGCACAAAGATAAGATAATACAAAAGAACGAAACAAGAATGAATGGAAAGGAAATAAAATACAATGGCAGCAAGAACAGGCAGTTTGTCAATTAACAGCGAAAATATTTTCCCGATTATTAAGAAATGGTTATATTCAGACCATGATATTTTTATGAGAGAGTTGATTTCCAACGGATGTGACGCAATCACCAAGTTAAAGAAACTGGATATGATGGGCGAATACACTTTGGAAGATGATTATAAGGCAAAGATTAGCGTAGTTGTGAATCCGGAAGCAAAGACTTTGGCATTTACAGACAATGGTCTTGGTATGACGGATGCGGAAGTGGAAGAATACATTAATCAGATTGCATTTTCCGGGGCAACGGATTTTATAGAGAAATATAAGGATAAAACCAACGATGATCAGATTATCGGTCATTTCGGTCTTGGATTTTATTCTGCATTTATGGTTGCGGATAAGGTAACTATTGATACATTATCTTATAAAGACGGTGCCAAAGCGGTACATTGGGAATGCGACGGTGGTACCGAATTTAGTATGGAAGACGGCAACAAAGAAGGTGTTGGAACTACTATTACCCTTTACTTAAATGAAGATTGCTATGAATTCTGTAATGAATATCGCGCAAGAGAAATCATTAAGAAATATTGTTCATTTATGCCGACAGAGATTTATCTGAGTAAGGCAAATTCTACCGAAACTCAGACAATTAAGGCAGATGAACTTCTTGAAAATGATGTAATTGTAGAGACAATTGTACCTGAAAAAGATGGTGATGAAACCAAGTTAAAAATTAATAAGCGTCCGGAATTATTAAATGATACCACACCTTTGTGGACAAAGAATCCTTCCGAATGCGAAAAAGAAGACTATTTGGCATTTTACCGTAAGGTGTTTAACGATTATAAGGAGCCTTTGTTCTGGATTCATTTGAATATGGACTATCCTTTCAATTTAAAGGGTATTCTCTATTTCCCTAAGATTAACACGGAGTATGAGTCAATTGAAGGAACCATTAAGTTATACAACAACCAGGTATTTATTGCGGACAACATTAAGGAAGTAATTCCCGAATTCCTTTTACTCTTAAAAGGTGTGATTGACTGTCCCGATTTACCTTTGAATGTGTCCAGAAGTGCATTACAGAATGATGGTTTTGTTAAGAAGATTTCTGACTATATTACAAAGAAGGTTGCTGATAAGCTTTCCGGTATGTGCAAGACCCAGAAGGAAGAATATGAAAAGTACTGGGATGATATCAGTCCTTTTATCAAATTTGGTTGTTTAAAAGATGATAAGTTCTGTGAGAAGATGACAGACTATATTCTTTTTAAGAATTTAGACGATATTTATATGACCTTGCCTGAGTGTCTTGAGGTAAAACCCATTGACACGGAAGAAGAGAATGCTACCGATGAAAATGGTGAGAAGGTTGAAGCTGAGGTAGTAGAGGACGATGCAGACGCTACTGAAGATGAAAAGGCAGAAAAGGTAATTTACTATGTGACTGATATGGTCCAGCAGAGTCAATATGTAAATATGTTCCGCAAAGCCAAGATGGATGCGGTTGTTTTGACACATCACATTGACCAGCCTTTTATCTCCCAGTTGGAAGCAAAGAACGAAGGAATTAAATTCCAGAGAATCGATGCGGATTTGACCGATGCGTTCAAAGCGAAAACTTCCGCAAAAACTGCGGAAGAATTAAAAGCGAAGGAAGAAGAACTTTCTAAGCTTTTTAAGAAAGTGACCAAGCAGGACAATGTAGCAATCAAGCTTGAAAAGTTAAAAAATAAGGATGTTTCTTCTATGATTACGCTTTCCGAAGAAAGCCGTCGTATGCAGGATATGATGAAGATGTATGCGGCTTCCGGTATGGATATGGGTATGTTTGGTAAGGAAGGTCAGACACTTGTATTAAATGCAAACAATAAGCTTGTGCAGTATGTTCTTGAACATCAGGACGGTGAAAATGTTTCCTTAATTTGTGAACAGTTATATGATTTGGCAATGATTCAGCATGCACCTTTGGATGCGGAGAGTATGACCAAGTTTGTAAACAGAACAAATAAAATTATGCTTTTATTAGCGCAGTAAAAGAAAAAAAGCAGTGGCGGTTTTTAAAAAGAACCGCTACTGCTTTTATGATGTGGATGTGCTAAATGACTGTAGAATAATATTATGTAAATCATTAAATTAAGAAGGTCATTTTTTGTGAAAAAACCCCTGATTTTGTCTTGACATCAAAGGGGCAAAAAAGTATACTTCATAAAGGTATGTTTAAATGGCGAAAGAAGGAGATAGAGCGATGGGCGGATTTTTTGGCGTAGCTTCAAAAGAAAGTTGCATCTTCGATTTGTTTTTCGGAATCGATTATCATTCACATCTTGGTACGAGACGTGGTGGTATGGTTCTTTACAGTGAAGAAAAAGGATTTGACCGTGCGATTCATAATATAGAGAATTCGCCTTTTAGAACGAAATTCGATAAGGATTTTGCCACAATGGACGGACATTTAGGGATTGGTTGTATTTCAGATCATGAACCGCAGCCGTTATTAATCCGTTCACATCTTGGAAATTATGCTATTACCACTGTAGGTAAAGTGAATAATCTCAATTCTCTGGCCGAAGAACTTTTTGATTGTGGAAAGTCTCATTTTCTCGAGATGAGCGGCGGAGAAATCAATCAGACAGAGCTGGTCGCAGCACTTATCAATCAGAAAGACTCCATTGTAGAAGGTATGTTATATGCGCAGGAAGTCATAGATGGTTCTATGTCTATTCTTTTGATGACCAAGGAAGGCATTTATGCAATGCGTGACCGTTACGGACGTACGCCGATAGTAATCGGTAAGAAGCCCGGTTCTTTCTGTGCGTCTTTTGAAAACTTTGCCTATATGCATTTGGGATATTTGGACTATAAAGAGTTGGGACCCGGTGAAATTGTGTATATCACACCTGAAGAAATGAAGGTAATGGCACCTGCCAGAGATGAAATGAAAATATGTACGTTTTTATGGGTATACTATGGATATCCTACTTCGGCATATGAAGGTGTTAACGTAGAAGAAATGCGTAATCGTTGCGGTAAATATATGGCACAACGTGATACTGCAGAGGTGGATTTGGTTGCCGGTGTACCGGATTCCGGTTTGGCACATGCCATTGGTTATGCAAATGAGGCGCATAAGCCTTTTGCGAGACCTTTTATTAAGTATACGCCGACCTGGCCCCGTTCCTTTATGCCGACTAAGCAGGAACAGCGCAAATTAATAGCTAAGATGAAATTAATTCCGGTGGAACCGCTTATCAGAGATAAGAAGTTATTGTTAATTGATGACTCTATTGTTCGCGGAACACAGCTTCGCGAAACAACAGATTTCTTATTTAATAGTGGTGCGAAAGAGGTGCATATCAGACCTGCGTGCCCTCCGATTATTCATGGTTGTAAATATTTGAATTTCTCCCGTTCTAATTCGGATATGGATTTGATTGCAAGAAGAGTTATTGCGGACAGAGAGAAAGAAGTTACTCCTGAAGTTCTTGCGGATTACAGTAATCCGGAAAGCAAGAATTATAAGGAAATGGAACAGTGTATCTGTAAGCAGATGAATTTTACATCATTGTCATATAACCGTTTAGATGATATGATTAAAGCAGTGGGTATTGAACCTTGTAAGCTATGTACGTACTGCTGGAACGGCAAGGAGTAGAATCATATTTACTGTTTTTATATGGGAATACAGACTGAACTTTTTAAGATAAAATGATTTAAATGATATTTTTAGATAGAAAGATATTTTAGGAGGAAGTTATGGGCAAACGTAATGACATTCACAAAGTACTGATTATCGGTTCCGGTCCTATTATCATTGGACAGGCCTGCGAATTCGACTATTCGGGAACACAGGCATGTAAGGCACTTAAGCAGTTGGGATACGAAATTGTGTTGGTGAACTCAAACCCCGCTACAATTATGACAGACCCGACCACTGCTGACGTAACTTATATTGAACCCCTCAACGTAGAGAGACTGGAGCAGATTATTGAAAAGGAACGTCCCGATGCATTGCTTCCTAACCTTGGCGGACAGTCCGGCTTGAACCTTTGTTCAGAGCTTGCACAGGCCGGCGTTTTGGATAAATACAATGTAAAAGTAATCGGTGTACAGGTAGATGCCATTGAAAAGGGTGAAGACCGTATTGCTTTTAAGGAGACTATGAATTCTCTCGGCATTGAAATGGCAAGAAGTGAAGTTGCTTACAGTGTGGAAGATGGTCTTCGTATTGCAGAAGAATTAGGATATCCCGTTGTTTTAAGACCTGCTTACACCATGGGTGGTGCCGGCGGTGGTTTGGTATACAACGTAGAGGAGTTAAAGACAGTTATTGCAAGAGGTCTTCAGGCCAGCCTTGTAGGTCAGGTTCTTGTAGAAGAATCTATTTTAGGCTGGGAAGAATTGGAAGTAGAAGTTGTTCGTGATTCCAAGAACAATATGATCAGCGTATGTTTCATCGAAAACATCGACCCTCTCGGTGTGCATACAGGTGACTCTTTCTGTTCCGCACCTATGTTGACTATTTCTGAATCTTTACAGAAGAGATTACAGGAACAGGCATATAAAATTGTAGAAGCCGTAGAAGTTATCGGTGGTACTAACGTACAGTTTGCGCATGACCCTGTATCTGACAGAATTATTGTTATTGAAATCAACCCCAGAACATCACGTTCTTCCGCACTTGCATCCAAGGCAACAGGTTTCCCCATTGCCCTTGTATCAGCAATGCTTGCGTCAGGACTTACTTTGGATGAAATTCCTTGCGGTAAGTACGGCACCTTGGATAAGTATGTTCCCGGCGGAGACTATATTGTAATTAAGTTTGCACGTTGGGCATTCGAGAAATTTAAAGGTTCAGAAGATAAGTTAGGTACTCAGATGCGCGCCGTAGGTGAAGTTATGAGTATCGGTAAAACCTATAAAGAAGCATTCCAGAAGGCAATCCGCAGTTTGGAAACAGGCCGTTATGGTCTTGGTTTTGCAAAGGATTTCCACAACAAGACCAAAGAGCAGTTGATTGAAATGCTTCATACTCCTTCCAGCGAGAGACAGTTTATTATGTACGAAGCACTTCGTAAGGGTGCTACCGTAGAAGAATTGTATCAGCTTACCAAGATTAAGCATTACTTCTTGGAACAGATGAAGGAATTAGTAGAAGAAGAAGAAGCACTTATGCAGAAGAAGGGCGAAGTTCCTTCTAAGGAAGCTTTGGAACAGGCGAAGAAGAACGGTTTCTCTGACAAGTACTTAAGCCAGATTCTTGCAGTATCTGAAGATGATATCAGAAATGCAAGAAAGTCTTATGGCATTACCCAGGCTTGGGAAGGCGTACACGTAAGCGGTACGGAAGACAGAGAATACTTCTATTCAACATATAACGCACCTGATTACAGTAAGACAAATGAAGAGAAGCCTAAGATTATGATTCTCGGCGGTGGCCCGAACCGTATCGGTCAGGGTATCGAATTTGACTACTGTTGCGTACATGCGGCTTTTGCATTGCGTGATTTAGGTTTCCAGACCATTATCGTTAACTGTAATCCCGAAACTGTATCTACAGACTATGATACATCTGATAAGTTATACTTTGAGCCTCTTACCTTGGAAGATGTTTTAAGTATTTATGAAAAAGAAAAACCCGTTGGTGTTATTGCGCAGTTCGGTGGTCAGACACCGCTTAACTTGGCAGATGACCTTGAAAGAAACGGTGTTAAAATCCTTGGTACAGCACCTGCGGTTATAGATATGGCAGAAGACAGAGATTTGTTCCGTGCCATGATGGAAAAACTCGAAATCCCTATGCCGGAAGCCGGAATGGCTGTTACCATTGATGATGCAGTAGAAATTGCTGAGAGAATCGGGTATCCCGTAATGGTTCGTCCTTCCTTCGTATTGGGCGGACGCGGTATGGAAGTTGTTTACGACCAGGAAAGCCTTAAGAGCTATATGGCTGCTGCGGTTGGTGTAACTCCCGACAGACCTATTTTGATTGACAGATTCTTAAAGAATGCAATGGAATGTGAAGCGGATGCAATCAGTGACGGTACACATGCATTTGTTCCTGCCGTAATGGAACACATTGAGCTTGCAGGTGTTCACTCAGGTGACTCAGCATGTATCCTTCCTTCTATGCATATTTCAGAGAAGAATCTTGCAAAGATTAAAGAATATACCAAGAAGATTGCAGTTGAAATGAACGTACGCGGTCTTATGAATATGCAGTATGCAATTGAAGATGACGTAGTGTATGTGCTTGAAGCTAATCCCCGTGCGTCAAGAACCGTGCCTTTGGTATCTAAAGTATGTAACATTCAGATGGTACAGTTGGCAACACAGATTATCACAAGCGAATTAACAGGTAAGCCTTCACCCGTACCTAACTTAAAAGAAAGCAAATACGATTATTTCGGTGTAAAAGAAGCGGTATTCCCCTTCAATATGTTCTCGGAAGTTGACCCCTTATTAGGACCGGAAATGCGTTCTACAGGTGAAGTTCTCGGTATTGCATCAGACTTCGGTGAGGCTTATTACAAGGCGCAGGAAGCGACTCAGAATCCCCTTCCTTTGGAAGGAACTGTCCTTATCAGTGTTAACCGTCAGGATAAGCCTGAGGTTCCGGAAGTTGCTAAGGCATTCCACGAATGCGGATTTAAAATTCTTGCAACCGGTTCAACTTATGATTTGATTGTTGCAAACGGTATTCCAGCAGAAAAGATTAATAAGATGCAGGAAGGCAGACCTAATATTGTGGATGCCCTTACCAATAAGCAGATTCAGTTGATTATTAACACTCCTGCAGGTAAGGAGAAGGTATTTGACGACAGTTATGTGCGTAAATCAGCTATTAAGCACAAAGTACCTTATATTACCACTATGGCTGCAGCTAAGGCAAGTGCAGCAGGTATTGCGGCTGTAAAGAAGAACGGTAAAATTGCCGTAGATTCAATTCAGCATATTCACAGCACTATTACACAGGAATAGGTTTTATTATTTAGTTTTTGGTACCCCGGCAGGTTATATTCCAATCTGCCGGGGTTAATATTTTATATAAAAGCGCCGATATAAAATATACGAATATTTAGGGCCTAAAGTATTTAGTAAGTCACCACGGATGGTATGGATTAAAAGAAGGATTCTTTTAAGACATGCCGTTTTTGTTTTATAACGGACAAGGAGGGAATGGAATAAGGCAGTGACTCGATGAGAAAGGAAGAATATTGCGAATTGAATCCAGCGTAATAGGAATGGAGTCCGCCCGAAGATTTCAGTCTTCGAGAGTACATAATAACCGTTTTGTGTTGCAGGATTACAACAGTGAACGGACCAAAAATAATTTATATTTGACACAAGGTGAGCCGGAATCGGAAGAAGCAGAGACTAAAAATGCTACGAAAACGGAAGAAAAAGTCGCTAAGGAAAGAACCGTGTGGGAAGAGCGAATGTCCGCCCTGCGAAACGGTAATTTAAGCATTAAAGAAAGCCGTTTTGATATGTCAGCGCAGTTTCATTATTATTCCACACAATACATTTTTATGCTTTTATTTGGCGAGCGGGCACGGAGTGTCTTTGAAGAGAATTTTTTCACGGAAGATATGAGCGGTCAGGCGAATATGCAGAAGGCAACCTTGGAATTTACCCCTATGAAGCAGGTGTCTTTTACAAGTGAAAACTACTATGAAGAGACCGAGAATGTACTGTATAAGTCCCGGGGAAAGGTTACCACGGCGGATGGCCGGGAAATTGATTTTAACCTGGAACTGGGGATGAGCCGTAGCTTTTGCGAGTATTACCGTGAAGAATACAATATTGCCGAGTTACAGAGGGTTTGTGACCCTTTGGTCATTAATTTTGACGGGAATGTGGCGAATTTGACCGACCAAAAGTTTTTCTTTGATATTGATGCCGATGGTAAGAAAGATGAAATATCGGAGTTGGCAGCCGGTAGCGGATATCTGGCATTGGACCATAACAATGACGGTCAAATTAATGATGGTAGCGAGTTGTTCGGGCCGGAGTCGGGAGACGGTTTTGCAGACTTGGCAGAATACGATGATGACGGCAACGGTTGGATTGATGAAAACGATGCCGTATGGAAGAAACTAAAAATCTGGTGTCGCAATGAAAAGGGTGAGAATGAATTATATACCCTTGCCGAAAAAGGTGTGGGTGCGATTTGCCTACAGAAGGCAGCAACCAATTTTGCATTGAAAAATGCAGACAACAGTGATAAAGGTTTTATCCGCAGTACGGGGATTTTCTTATATGAAAACGGAAATGTAGGTTCGGTCCAACATTTGGACCTTGCACAGTAAAAAGAATGCACTTTTTATGTCATTTTACGAAATGATGTAAAAGGTGCATTTTATTATGCCGAAAAATATTGCCGTATGCGTAAAAAGATTGTCCAAAATTACACTTGAAAAAATAGCATAATAGTGGTTAGATATATGATATAAAATTGCGTGTATTGTGTGCAGGCATCGTGAAACTTTATTTACAGCAAAACGGTCTTACAAATACAGGCAAATTTTAGAGGTGATAAAAGTGGTTTTTAGTAGTTTGGAATTTATATTTGTATTTTTGCCAATCTTTTTTATATTGTATGCAACTGCGCCGGGAAAGTGGAAGAACGTTGTAATTGTGTTTGGCAGTCTTGCTTTTTATGGGTATGGCGCAAAAGATACTCCGGAGTATATTTTATATTTTATTTTTACGATTCTGTTGAATTTCTCCATAGGAAAATGTCTTGGTTTCGGTAAAATCCGCGACCGCATATTGATTTTTATAGCGTTGGTATTTAATCTTGTACCGTTGATTTGGTTTAAGGTGAATATTGACAATATTATTCTGCCGGTCGGCATCAGTTTCTTTACCTTCCAAAATCTGTCTTATGTAATGGATGTGAAGCGTAAGACGGTGGAAAAGGAAGATTCCCTGATAAATTATGCGACTTACATCAGCTTGTTTCCGCAGTTGATTGCGGGCCCGATTGTTACATATCGTCAGGTTAAGGTGCAATTGAATAAAAGACGGGTAACGCCGCGAAGAATGTATCACGGTATTAGTCTCTTTATTCTAGGGCTTGGTTTTAAGGTTTTGCTTGCAAACCGTATCGGAAATTTGTGGTTTAATATTGAGAGTATCGGTTATCAGAGCATATCCACGCCTTTGGCCTGGATGGGACTGATTGCGTTCTCGTTGCAAATTTACTTTGACTTTTACGGGTATTCCCTGATGGCTATGGGCTTGGGAACAATGATGGGATTTAAGTTTCCGCAGAACTTTGACCACCCTTATACTTCCGTAACGATGGCAGAGTTTTATCGCAGATGGCATATGACGTTAGGAAGCTGGTTCCGCGAGTACCTATATATTCCTTTGGGCGGTAACCGAAAGGGTACGGCGAGAACGATTTTTAATCTTTTTATCGTATGGTTTATGACCGGATTGTGGCACGGCATTAACTGGAATTTCCTGGTGTGGGGACTTGGTCTGTGGCTGATTATCGTACTTGAAAAATGTGTGTACCGAAAGTTTCTCGAGAAGCATCGTTTCATCGGCCATTTCTATGTGATTGCGATTATCCCGGTTATGTGGTTTATTTTTGCAATGACTGACTGGAATGATTTTCTTACATATCTGTCAAGACTGTTCCCTGTAAAGGGTAACTGGATGGGTGTGTTTACGAGAGACTATATTAAGTATTTGTCCCTTTATGGCGGATACTTTGCGGCAGGACTTCTTTTGTGTACAAGACTGCCTGAGAAAATATGGAATAAAATTAAGAATAACTTTTTTGGAGTTATTATACTGCTGGCTATTTTTGCAGCAGCGGTATATTGTATGTATTTGGGACTTAACGATCCCTTCCTGTATTTTAGATTTTAATGGTAAAAGAGGAATAAGAAATGCGAAAGCGTAAAAGAGACGGATGGTATGTGTTACTCATGCTTTTTGCGATGGTTGGAATCTGTTGGATTCTGCAGATGAAAGAGGTGGAGCGGCAGGAACTCTCGATTCAGGGAGGCAGTGCAGTTTTACCCGAGAACCTGGTGCATTTGGGTAACCATTCCTATAGAAGAGTAGTGACGAACGGGCATATCGCAGCAGGAGAACTGGACGGCGATATGGTTGTAGTGCGTGAAGAGGAAGATATATCAGAACCAGCGCAACCCGGAAATGTGCCTGTGCCTGAACCGGTTCCTGAACCGGGCCCCGGAACTTCTGAAGTTGCAGACCCGGGTGACATTCCGGAACCGCAGGTTGTGGTTACCATAGGGACTACGGATATGGCATATTTTGATGATGCTTTATTTATTGGTGACTCCAGAACCGTTGGTATTGCAGAATACGGTTATCTTGAGAATGCAGATTATTTTGCGGATGTCAGTATGACCGTATTTAAGCTTTTTACAGCCAAATTGTCCGTGGACGGTGGCGAGAAGGTATCGTTAGAGACTGCATTAACGCAGAAACAATATGGTAAGGTGTATGTTATGGTTGGTATTAATGAGCTTGGCCATAACCGCGAGCAGGCAGTGGCAAAATTTGGCGAGTTAATCAGTCTGATTGAGACCACACAGCCCGGGGCAACCATTTATATATGCGCTAATCTTCATGTAACGGAGAGCCGTTCCAAAACAGATGCGATTATCAATAATGATAATATTAACAGTTACAATAAAGCGTTGTCCGCCTTTGCGGATGGTGAAAATAAATTTTATATTGACGTAAACCCTGTATTCGATGATATGAGCGGAAGTTTGAGTGAAGATTATGCTTCCGACAGCGCCCATATGGAGGCGCAACATTACGATATGTGGTGCGATTGGCTTATGGAGCAGGCGGTGGTCAAAACTTACCAATAACGGCAGAAATACCACTTTCAAGTTATCAAAATGACATAAATTTGATATAAATTGAAAAATAGTTCAAAAATCTGCTAATTTTGTGCAAAAATATCAAAAAAATCATTGATTTATCCTAAAAATTAGTTATAATAACAATATAAAGTAAATGGGGACGCAATATTTTACATGCACAGGATAAGTTAGGGGTAAGTTACCTGTGGATATGTAGAATTGGTAAAAGGGAAGTGCTTTCTGCTATGGGGATGGCAAATAAGACGAGTACGAAGATACCGTAATAATGCATTGGGCGGTTACAGAATTTGAAGCGTAAGCTTCACGTAAAAGGCATTTACGGGAAAGAGTACCTTTTACAAAAAATTATTTTTACATAAAAAAAGCAGTGAGATGACTTGGGTAAAGGGAAAATCATTATACTGCTTTTTTTATTGCGTGGAGATGTGGGGCGGGGGATTTTATGATTGTTTTCGGACGCGCTCTCGCTCGATTGTGAATGTAGCGGACACTAAGTTCAAAATGAATTAGCATTCATTTCTCACTAAGTGCCGACACTCACAAAAGGTCCTCAAACAAAGCATAAAATCTCCGGCGCCAGTTATGTTGCGAAGAAAAAAGGTATAATGGATTTTTTAGAACAGAAAGAGATGAATATGTTAACAGAGCGAAAAAGAATATGCGAGTTGTTTTATGAGCAGATGCAGAAAGATTATTGCTGCAGTTTGGAACAACTCAAGTCAACGGATAATGAATATACAATAAGAGCGTTAAATGAAGGGCGTCGTCGCTTCAAGAAAGATGATGCGATTCTTAAGGTACTATGCATCAACGGTAAGTGCATTTTCTCGGGCAGAGAAGAGATTTTAAAAGAGTGCAAAGCGACGTTTAAGGACTTAAACGGTGCATGGATGTCCCAGTACAAATATATGTACTGGTTGGATGATTTGTTATTGCAACACAAGTATTTCCTGGAAGATTTGCATCATTATTATCTGCCGTTTGGACAGGAACTTTTGTCTTCGGAAGAGATGGAAGCATTATCCAAAGAGTATGAAGTACGTTGGTATGAGGGAGAAGAAATTGAGCAGTTTCGTGGTGACGAGCGATTTGTTCATGCGTATTCCTTTTTGCCGGATGCGCCGGATGTGCTTGGCGTGGCGGTGATAAAGGACGGTGAAATCCTTGGTATGGCGGGAGCCAGCGCAGACAGTGATGTAATGTGGCAAATCGGTATTGATGTAATGCCTGAGAGTAAGGGTATGAATTTAGGGCCTTTTATTACCATTCTTTTGAAGAGAGAAATCCTAAAACGCGGAAAAGTGCCCTATTACGGTACGGTAGAGAGTCATATCCAGTCCCAGAAAGTAGCGGTAAAATCAGGCTTTGTGCCTTATTGGGCAGAAATCAACAGTGCACCGTTGCCTGCGGAGGCGGACGAGGATATTTAGTACCGGAATTTCAATGGAAAGCATTGGTGTATACTTGTTTTAAAAGTACAAATCTGTTAGAATAGTTGTTTGAAGTCGAGTGCATAGAAACTTTTATTGGACAGAGTGCAAGAGTTAATTCAAATGTGATACTGACTTCGTTCTAAGTAAATTATCATAAAAGGAGGGCGTATTTTTATACGCGTATAAAGTTATGGCAGAATGTTCACATGACTGCAGCAGTTGCAGTGAAAATTGTTCAGAAAGAGACCCGAAGAGCTTTATCGAGAAGCCTCACGAGTCTGCAAATATTAAAAAAGTAATCGGTGTTGTCAGCGGTAAGGGCGGTGTTGGTAAATCCCTTGTGACTTCTTTGTTGGCAGTAGCGATGAAACGTAAAGGTTTTAGTACAGGTATTTTGGATGCGGATATTACAGGACCTTCCATTCCTAAGGTGTTCGGTCTTACCGAGAAGGCTTATGGAGATGAAAACGGTATTATTCCCGTAAAAACAACTACGGATATTGATATTATGTCCATTAACCTTTTATTACCGGACGAAACCGATCCTGTTATTTGGAGAGGACCGGTGATTGCAGGTACCGTAAAACAGTTCTGGACCGATGTACTGTGGGGCGATAAGGATTATCTCTTTGTAGATATGCCTCCCGGAACCGGCGATGTACCTCTGACCGTATTCCAGTCGCTTCCCGTAGACGGAATTATCATCGTGGCATCACCCCAGGAACTGGTATCCATGATTGTGGAGAAGGCTGTGAAAATGGCGACCTTAATGCACATTCCTGTGTTAGGTATCGTTGAGAATATGTCTTATTTCGTATGCCCTAACTGTAAGGAAAAGCATTATATTTACGGTGAAAGCCATATTGAAGAAATTGCCGAAGAATATGGCATTAAGAATGTGGCTAAGATTCCTATGGATGCCAATCTTGCAGCTGCTTGTGACGCAGGTATGATTGAAGTATTCAAGGGAGATTGGTTGGACGAAATGACCGAAGTGTTGAAGAATTTGTAAAAGATGACCCTGCTGCAGGTAAAAGCCTGCGGTAGGGTTGTTGTGTAATTTGGAAGGAATGATTTTATGAAAAAAACACTTAAAATTCTGTTTCGAATATTTTATATAACTGTATTTGCGGTTGTCCTGCTGGTAGTTGTTTATGCTTTATTACCCAAGATGTGGGGAAAGGCAACCATACGAGTAGATGGAGCGACATATTTGACGGAATCTGTTACCGGTTATTATGAATCGGGCGAAGAATTGAATTTGAATTGTGCACAGGAAAATGAAGTGATTAAATTCAATCATTCCAAAGGTAATTATGGTATGTACGACTACATTATTCCTATCCGTACTGACAACATTGATACGGAGTTGGTGGTGCATTATTTTAAAACAAATCAATGGAAGATAAAAAGTTTGGATATAGAGGTTATGGTTTATGAAGAAAACGGTACCTGGAATGCGGATGTTGTGATTGAAACAGATGTCGGTGCATATGAAGCAAGCTTTGATGATGTGGAAGCGGACGGAATTGAAATGAGGGTAGAGTGATTGCTTGCACAAGCGTCCCCTGATTATAATGATGCTATGGTGTTTGGTGATTTTACCGATACTTTATCAACGCCTACTAATCCTTAATCGAAACTAATTGTTTTGTTATATTTGAAAGGAGCGAAAATTACAGTGAATAATTTAAAAAGTCCTGTTAAAGTTATTTCTTTTATAATAGGTTTTATTATTGCATATGGGCTGCTTAAACTATTGTTCGGATAGCAGATATACAGAGTCTTTTATGTGTTAAGAATGTTGTAATAAAGAAAAAATAAAAGGGCATCTGCCCTTTTATTTTTTAAGGCTCAGATATCTCTGTTACCCCAACATAAATATTGGAGATGGAATACCAGGTTGCAAAGTCTGTTACGCCCGTCGGATTCAAATTGAAAATCTGTTGGAAGGTACGGACTGCTTCGGCAGTTCCGGGGCCGTAAATGCCGTCTTCCGAAACGCCCGGGAGGGCAGGATAGTTTCTTTTAATACGGTTTAACTGTTGCTGTAATTGTAAGACTTTGCTGCCCCTGGAACCGATGGTTAAGTCATAACCGGGCCAGGAGGCAGGGACGCCTTCAATCTGATCGGCGGTATTGATAAACATATCGTTACCGTAATAGTAGCGGATGATATCAATGGCAGAATAGCCTTCTTCGCCCAGATACATAGAGCCCCATTGGCTTAAACCGCGACAGGTGGTCCTTTTACCGTCGCAATAGGAGGTGAAAATCGGTTGTTTTACGCCGGGGCGGGATAGGTAGTTGTTAAAAATCGAATCCACAATCCGGTCGATATTGGCATAAATATTTCTGCCGTAGATAAACTTCTGGTCAAAAGCGGTGGAAGAGGTAATGGTAAAATTGTAGCCACGATTCCTGTACCCCGAAGCCAATGGATTTCGGTAGTATGCGTAGGAAGTATTTGTATAGGGAATTGATAATAAAAACAGGTAGCAATAAATATAAAATGTATGGACAACCCTATGAGGTGGTAGGGTTATAGAAAGATTGAAAAGCACTGGTTTTGAGGAAGGAATCAGTGCTTTTTATATGTACCGGCATATCGTACATCATCAAAGGTACATTTCTGGCTATTATGTCAGCAGTCAAAATAATATATTTTGCGTTATACTCCTCCCACTTAAAAGCGAAATGCTTTTATAAATAAACAATATACGGAGGAAAGAAAAAATGAAAATTGAGAATTTTTCAAAAGAAGTCAAAGGAGCGTTGGAGCAGAGAACAGAGTGCACGGTGGAGGAAATGAGAATACGAAAAAATAATGGTGTAATGTTGTATGCAATCACATTAAAAGATGATGGTATCAATATTGCACCTACTATTTATTTGGAAGACTACTTCGATAATTACAGGGAATACAATTGGAGTATAGAGCAGGTAGCAGACAAAATTGTTGAAATCTATAATAAGTATCGCTTTGAACATAATGTAAATATGGATTTCTTCACCAATTATGAAACAGCAAAGCAGAGAATAGTTTATAAACTCATTAATTTTGACCGAAACAAATATTTGTTGGAAGAAATTCCTTATGTAAGATTTCAAGACCTTGCAATTGTATTTTATTACTTGGTTGATGAAGACGAGTTCAGCAATGCAACTATATTAATTACTAACAGACACTTGGATGGATGGGGAGTATCAACAGAAGAGATTTATACTGTTGCCAAGGAGAATGCACCGAAATTGTTAAAAGCAAGCCTGTTGGGGATGATGCAGGTGCTTAAAGGTTTGGTAGAAGAAAACATTTTTACAGAGGAGGAAGTCGGTGATTCTGTATTGGAACTGTTTGAAGATGATAATTGTGGCATGTATGTATTAAGCAACTCAACAAGGTTATATGGGGCCGGTGCTATATTGTATGATGATATTCTCAAAGAATTTGCAGATAAAATGCAGTCTAATTTGTTTATTTTACCAAGTTCTATTCACGAGGTTATCATTATTCCTGATAAAGACCACATTACAAAAACAAAGTTGCAGGGGATGGTAAAAGAAGTCAACGAAACACAGGTAGCAGAGCAGGAGGTGTTATCAGACTCAGTTTATTATTTTGATAGGAATACAAATAAAATTGAAATAGCATAGGGTTTGCAGGGTGGTAGTAAATGCCACCCTGTTTCTGTGAAAACTCCCTATACATTAAGGATAATTTCTAGTAACTTACACCACAGACACAGTGGTTGCGGCGGCGTTAATATTGATATATGGAAATGAGTTGAAGAACTCAAAGAAAAATAAAAATCATATAGGAGGTACACGGGTATGTGTAGAAAATTAATTGTAACTAACAAATTAAGTCTTGGTAATCGTTCTTTAGGATATGAGACGTATTGTCTTCCTAAAGGGGAACTGGTGGAGTTCACCGATAAGCAGTTGAAAGATATTATCAAGAGTGAAGGTCCTGATGAAGTATACGGTTTAAAAATTGCGGAAGAAACCAATGAGTTGGTATTTGATGATTCATTTTTTGTAACTAACATGATGAATAAACTTCATATCAATAGTTTGGTTCCGATGGTGGAAGAGGATTGTTTAGCAAACTTATTCTATATTGTCATCGGCACCCACAAAGTGAAGAATGAGATTATGTATGATGTGATTAGTTCCAGATATGAAAGAACATCATTCAGTGCAGAAAAGGTTAAAACCTTACTGGATATGAAAATAATCAGTGCCGGTGCTAAGTTAGAAAATGGTGAGATTGTGGTAGCACCGCTAGAGAAGCCTAAAGCAACGGAATAATAAAACATATATGGTTGATAATAGTACCGGTCATCAGAAATGATGGCCGGTATTTCTTTTTATGGTTATTAGTGATATTATATAGCAAAAAGGAGAAGATACAAAAGAATTTAAACAGCTCTTAAATGATTTCAAAAAGGCTTTTAAAAAGAGTTAGTTCAAGTTGTCACAGAAAATAAAGGAGGCACAAATGAGCAAAAAGATTGATGTACTCAACAGAGAAGATTTTATAAATAAACTTAAATTATTAGTCGAAATGCTTGCCAATAAAAAGCAAGGCTGTTGTTTTGGTATAGATGGCGCATGGGGAAGTGGTAAATCTTTTGTGTTGGAAATGTTTGAAGAACAATTAAAAGACATTCAGTTAGAAGAAACAAATGATAATAAATATTTTGTATTTCATTATGATTGTTGGAAGTACGATTACTACGAAGAACCAGCAATAGCAATTGTTGCGGCTATGTTGGATACCATAGATAATGAATTAAGTATGTTTTCAGAAGGTACCAAAAACGCCACAAAATTGGCAATGGAGACTACCAAAAAAACATTAACCAAAATTGCAAGTGAATTATGTAAAAATAAAATTGGTATTGATTTGGTTGAAATAGCAAGTGATGTACTTGAGAAACATGACAAAGAGAAAGAAAACAATTTTGATTCATTATATGGTTTTAAAAGAGCCTTGGAGGAAACAAGGATTGGCATTCAAAAAATTGCAGAAGATAAAACAGTAGTTATTGTAGTCGATGAGTTGGATAGATGTTTGCCAACTTATTCAATAAAAGTATTAGAGAGATTACATCATATTTTTAATGATATAGAAAATGTAATTGTAATTTTATCAATGGATAAGACACAACTGGAACATTCTATAAAGGAGATTTACGGAGATATAGAAGTAGATACATATTTAAGAAAGTTTATAGCTTTTAAGGTTAGTTTGAATTATGGTGAGTCAGGAAAATATTTTGAAAAATATGAGTCATATGTTTCAATGTTTAATTATAAAGAGGCTGATAAAGAAGAGATAGAATGTTTTTTGACTCATATTATGTTAGGATTAGACATACGTACACAAGAAAGAATATTTCGAAAAGCGGAGTTAATACATAGTATCATTAGTGGTAACGAAAAATATGATATTAGCATTATGACATTTGAAGTTTTATATTTAGCGGCTATTTTAGTTAATGGTACTAAAGATGTTAAAATGCTTGTTGATGGGGAAGAACATGAGGTAGATAATGGTTTTGAATATTTTTATCTTAAAATTAATAAATATATAGACAAGACATGTAGAGATAATAGGGGGATATATTATATAAAAGATAATTGCGCAGAAAAAGCATGGTTTTGGTTGGCAAACTTATATGATTCCTATGATAATGGATACTGTTTGAAATTTTATTATGACAGGCCTATAGAAGCAGAATTAGTCATTATAAATAGATTTGCAGAATTTATACATGTAATAGATACCGATTAAATTTGTTAAATTAAATAATAGAAAAGAATTGCACCCAAAAAAATGTAATACTAATTATTGATAGCATTCCAAAGTTTATCACAATGGAAATGACAACAATTTCTACCGAAAAAGTGATTTCCATAGCAGAGGGATAAAAGGTAGTCCTGAGTGATACACAATTTTAATTGTGTACCACTGGTGTCTGCATTGAATTAAAATTTGGGGATACACGGAATGATTTTCATAGTGGCCGCAACCAGACCGCATTATGTAAAAATCAATCTGCATTCCAGATGCGTGGATAAGATTCCAGCATTATTATAGAATTGTATTTTTTAATTGGTAAATTGGAGGATGGGTAAAATTTTTTATTCCAACTTCAGAACGATTTTTCACTGCATTGGTCTAATTTTAACCATTGCATTAGGTTAAAAAGAGATGGTAGCATTTAAGTTTCAAATTTTATGGAAAAAATTTGATGTATCAAAAGACCATATTTTTGAATTTCAGAACCATAAAATGCAAAATGAAAGAATAATGTTGCCGGTACAGTCACCGATATTAATTTTGGCGCCAATTTTTATACATTGGAATCATAAGTAGTATAATTTATTTAATTTGATAAAGGCGGCTCCGCTCAAAAGAAGCCTTTATATAAATATACTTTCATAAAAAACCGCTGGAAATAGCCTTCTGTGTCTAAATGCACGGAAGGTTATTTCATTTATAGCAGAAAACCTCTGCATAATTGCAGAGGTTATTTTCTTAAACCATATAAGAAATGTTGTAGTAATATTTTCTGTTCATCATTCAACATCGAAACATCTAATTGCTTATCAGTCTCAATCTTTTCAAAACCAAGTAAATAATCAGTGGAGCATTGATATAACCGGGCAAGCGACACGAGAATTTCTAAACTGGGAACACGTTCGGAACGCTCATAATTGGAAACAATGGAAGGGGATACACTGATAGCATCGGCAACTTCTTTTTGTGATAAGTTCTTAAGCATTCTTTGTTCCAGTAATCGTTCACCTAAACCATAAATCATAGCCAATACCTCCATTTATTTAAGTTTACTATGTTTATATTGTCTTTAGGACAGTGGAAGTATGCTAAAAGCATTGCAAACTTTGCTAAAAGACGATATAATTATAAAAAATACTGGAGGATAAAGAGAGTGGGTACAACACAGCAATTAACCACAGAGCAGGAAGATATATTATACCTGCTGTCTAAAATGGATGAAATACATATATTAGACTGTAATGATAATGAAAAAATATATAGAGTTGCTCTCGAATCATTTAGTTATGTTCCTGATGAAGTTGATATTATCATAAAAGAATTACAAGGATTCGGTTATATTGATAACGAGAACAAAATAACACCAAATGGAACAAATTATTTAAAACATAATACCGTTAAAGAGAAACAGGAGAAAATCAAGAAAAAGAAAATAAACAGTTGGAACACGAAGATTAAAATTGTTGGTGGTGTAGTGGCTTTATTAGCAACAATAGTAACCACTATATTAGCAATATATAGTGCATTTGAAAACTAAGCATAACATAAAAAATAGCGTTCAAATAAAATGTAATTAAATATATTTTAATTTTAAATTTTTCATTAGAGGGCGTCAGCAGATGCCCTCCTACATTTTGACAAATAGGAGGTCTAAAAATATGTCAGGCAAGTTTATGAAAGTAAAGCGTTTCGCAATTCCTACACTTACACTTGTTATCATTGCAAGTCAATTAATGGGATGTGCGGCCGCAAATCAATCTGAATTACTGGAGATGATAAACCAAGGTGACCAGATAGAAATTGAGGTCGCGGTACCAATCAATGAAGAACAAGGCACCGAAGAATCCATAACATGGGAAGAACTTGCATCTCTTACCACAAATGATACCTTGCGTTCCGAATGGGATGATATCTTAGGTATTATCAATACCGAAACAGGTAAAAACGGTGTACTTTATGTAGATGTTACAGGTGTCAACAATAACAACAACACCTTACAGATGGCATTACATAACAGAGCATTTGTAAAACTTATGGAAGATGAAGATAGTTTATTACAATTAGCCGAAGCATCTATAAGTCAATATGCAGACCTTGATGCTGAAGAAGAAATGAAAGCATATTACATGGGTATCAACGGATATTTTAACCTGTTACCTGATGCAACTCCGAACTACTGCAACGCAGATAGTACACTCACCAGATTAGAGTTTATGTCAATGGTAACCAGAGCAGAAACACCGGTACAGGAATTAGAAGCCGACACCGCATTCGCAACCGCAGTCGGAAATAATGAACTAAACATCTATGCACAGGAAGTAGCCGATAGCAGTTACCTTGATATTGAATCCAAATCATTAAATAATATGACCGCAAACGGTACAATTACCAGAGGCGAAGCAATTTATTTGATAATGAATCATTACTTCCCTAATGAGTTAGCAAATGTTGATTTAAGTACTGCAAACTTAAGTGATTGTATAGATGGTGGTAATATCGCAGAAACACAGAATTTCATAGAAGATGGCGTAGCAAAGGAATACTGGAAATCCTATGAATTAGTTTATGCAATTCAGAATCCCGACCAAGGCGTTCCCACAGATATGTACAAAGCATTGGTTTTAGCAGAGCAAATGGGAATCATCAACAGTGAAACCCGATGGGATGAAGGAATTACCAAAGCAGAAGCAGTAGAACTTCTTGTATCCGCACTTATGCAGGAAACCAGCATTGAGGTCTTCAACTACAACCAAGGCACCATCACCGGCTACGAAGCCCCCGAAGATGCCATAGTAGATGAAAACACCAATCCCAACGACATCGGTCATGAATATGCACCCACCGAAGAAGTAGTCGAAGAAGAAACCACCGAGACTACCACAGAAGAAGAAACTCAAACAGAAGAGAATCAATCATCTTTCCAGTGGCCAGACGAAGAAACCAGAGCATGGTTCGGAACAGAGTTTAATCTCTCAGAAGATGAACTTAATAATATGACACAGCAACGCTACGACAGTTTATTACAAAGCTGGTTAAGCGGTGGCACAGGTGGTTCCAATAACACCGGCGGCAATAGCGGCTCAACCAGTGGTAGTTCCGCAGGCGGTCCTGAAAATGGTGATTACAGTAACGGTGACACCGGTGGCCTTGCACCTGCACCTCTTAACCAAGGTACAGTAGGTGGAAACATGTAACGTGATTAATACACATAAGGCAATGGCGTAAGGCTATTGCCTTTTCACTTACATTCCGATATAGTTATTATTAATTTTTTTATTTTTGCATAAGCACTGATTTGTAATTTCCAAGGTTCTGCGATATAATATAAAAGATAGATAGAAAGGTGGTGTGGAAATGGCAGAGTTAACATATGAAGATTTGAGAGAAAAAGGAATATCCACTGAAAATTTTGCAATATGCAGAAGGCTTAGAAAATTAGGTAAATTAGGAAGAGTAAAATTGGATGAAAGTGAACATAGAAGTGGTCTGAATAAGCATCTATTTGATTATATCGAGTATTGTGGATTGGATGTATTAGACTTTATAAAAGAATACTTGTCAAATATTCAACCGTATATGATTGAAAGACGTAAAGACCAAGAATATGAATCACATATTATATGTGTAATTGACAATATGTACAGAGTATCAGTTTATATTAAAGTTGATGATACACAATTTGAAGAAGTAATCGTCTCATTTCATGAAGATAATAAACGTGGTATAGCAAAGACAAATAGCATAATAAAGGTGGATGTCCAGAAGTATGTTCCAATATTTGCAGATTGTGTTATAAGTAAAATAGATGATGAAGAAAAATATATTGTAAAAGGATTCTTTCAAAGAGGACTCAAAACATTACCTATTGATTTACCAGCAGTAAAATGTCAAGATGTATTCATTGTTGAGAAAAATGCTATAAATATGCAATTTTTATCATACTGTAATGATTATATTAGAGACTTGTACACAAGTGATTTAGACTTGGATTTTGATAAAATAGAAGTGTTTTCAATGCTTCAACAAATTTCATTTACATCATATGGCAGAGATACATTTTCTAGTATTTCTTTATTGATAGACAGTATAGATGTTCAAAATGATTTTGCAAGTAGAACAGCAGCGGATTTTGCACTTGTAACTTTTGTAAGTAATTTGAAATTAACTAGGGAGCAGAGAACTGAATTAATGGAATTGCTTGAACAGAAATTTAAGGTCACAAGTATAAAAAGAATTGATGCAATATTAGAGCGAGTTAGAACAAACCTATTAGTAAATAATGATGCAGACCATTCAAAAAATACAAAGAAGAAGATAACAGAACAAGATATTTTAGCAAATTTTGTGAATAGAAAAATAAATAAGAAATAATATGTTCAAGGACACCACCTCGCCAAGTGATGTCCTTTTTCTACGCTTATCTCTAATAATTTCAAAATTTTAATTTTGATTTTTTAAATAGGAGGCAAGCAACATGAAATCATCAACACGCATTTCAAAGTTTAAAATAACTATCATTTCACTGCTAATCACAGTGATGATAGCCCCAATTTTACTAGAACCACTCACAGCCTATGCCGCTAACGTCATTACAGAAGGTGAAGCTGCTGACGATGGTACCTACACTTCATCAGGCGACAAATGGTACGCAACCTACGCAACCGGCTGTGGCTACAAAGGACAAGGTGTTCTCGTCTATCTACTTGAACGCAACGGCGGTGGTGCAGTCGCCGGCACCTCCCCTAAAGCATATCCTTGTCACGGTAACATGCTTAACTATGAACTTCGTGCCCAAGATAAATATAATCGCTATCCAATGGTTACTGCTTGGGAATCAAATTTACCACAGTGGGGTGGTGATGTCAGAGACAATGGTGGTTTAATTCATAGTCAAAACACATCCAATGTTGAATTAATTAAAGCATGGCTTCAAACACGAACAGCGACAGTTAGTGGGACTGCTTCTACTAAAGGTATTGATATGGTTGAGACAATCTGGGGTTCAGCAGTAGCACAACGCTTTGCAAACGAAGAAATCATCCTCATCATCGAACCAATCATCGCAAACCAATTTGCAAGATACCAAGAATTAAATACTTTAAGCAGTTTAAGTATAAATTCATCAATATATGATATAAGAAATGTATTAAGAGCGTTTCAAACAAACATCGCTAATCAGTCAAATACTTCTATGAGTAGCGACCTAAGTTTCTTAATAACAAATAAATTAGGACAAATAGACAATTTAATTGCAGGTCGTATACCTGACTCATTAGAAGATGACCTAAAACAATCTCTTGTAAATGACCTTGACCGCTTAATCTCAGGTACCAACATTTACATGCCTCTAGGCGACCCCATAGCAGGTACCTCAAAAGAAGTTTTTAAATACTACAATAGTTTATCAGTTCCCTCATACCTTGTAGTCTGGAACAAATGTCAACCCGGCATGAATTACTTCCGTAAAGCGGCAAACTCATGTACAGTATTAAAGACTGGTTCAGTAGTTTGTGCGAATGCGAATTTTACATTATATGATGGCAGTTTTGCTATTAAGAAAGCACACGACTTATCAACAATAGAAACTTATTCAATAGGTATGATGGCAATGTTGGCATGGCACAACGACGACTCATCCCAAACCACCTGTAACGAACCCGAACAACCAGCACCCCACGACCCACCCAACGAATCCACAGGTACCTACACAATCATCAAAACCTATCGTGACCGTAATTCAATCACCAACCAATTAGTTCACGTAGACACCACCCATCGTTCCAATGTACACAATCAAATATTAATTGAGGACGAATCAGAGTACACAGTAGTCGCATGGAAGATTGCATCCCAACAAAATCTCTCCATTCAAGGACCTACATGGGAATCAAGTGTCCCAGGTCACATACAAGAGAGTGGTACAGATACTGGTTTAGTTGAGTGTGACCCCACCCACAAATATCTCTATGTACTCCTAGAGAAAGGCAACGGCACCCTAAATGCAAACTACAACCTCTCCCAATCCCAACTCACCCGCCATATCAAAACACCATTAGGTGTTATTTTTTTGCTTAAAATTATTTATTAAAATCATTTTGGGAAAAGGTTTATGCTTTGTTTCTTTCGTCTTATTCGTACTATTATATAGTTAAACACACACTATTTTTTCTTATTACGCTTTTTAAGTGTCGCAACTTTCGCATTATCAAAAAGTTCTGGGAAAACTTTATGAGATATTTTTTTGCTAATCATAACTTCTTGGTCAAAAAGGTTTGTGACCGACTTACTGCTTTGGTCTAGTGGTTTATCAGTACTGTTTATAATTTGACTTAAATAAAAATATGCATCATCTGCTTCGTCATCTTTCCAAGACCGGTATGTAACACGCTTAATCAAACCTTTGCTTTTTAAATAGCCTTTTTCTGCATGCAAATCATTCCAAGCGACTTCATACATATTATCAATACAGTAAGAAATGCAGGACTGCAACTCGGAATTAGATGTAATCGGTGAGGATTCTACCATACCATAAGACCACTTGTCCTGAATGTACTTGTTGCGGACTTCGGTATCAAAATTGCAAAGCATGTGATAATGCCAGTTGTTTGTCTCTTTCTGTCTGCTGAAGGATGCGACATAAACAAAATTATCATAATCGTATCTAATGCGTTGTATGAATTTCTTGAATGCATTGTGGCAGATATCCAAATCATTTGCACCTTCAAATGTTCTGGGGTCAAAAGTCAATGTTACAAATTGAACATTAGGAACTTTGAAATTCATATAAGCATCTGTACGGAATTGTTCGGAACGTCTAATTAATCGTTTCTTGTAATTGTAAACAGCGTACTTTCTCGCAAGTTCACCATTATCAGCATTAGGAGATTTTCTTTTTGGCTTTGCATCAGCATCAGCAGAAATTTCTGCTTCCTCAGATTTTGCTTTCCCAATCTCACTGAATACAGTTTCCATTGCAGGGGTCATAGGTTCATTAGCCGCATTTGTTTCCTGATTGCTGCCACCCGATAATATTTCACGATATTCCTCGGCAAAATTGTCACTAACATCTTTAAAAATGGTAATACGGGTACTTCGGTTTGTCATATCCAGTTTGAAATGATCTGCCATATATGCACCTCCTTACAAAATAATTCTACCTTACAGCATATTCTGTTTACAACATATATTTTTGGGTTTAGCAGAGTTTCGATGCATAAAAATATAATTAATAAAAGATTGGAGATAGTGGTTATGAAAAGCAGTTTGGATTCTAAAAACTTAACAGCAATTGTTGTCAGTGTGGAAGAATTATACAGTCTGGTAAAAGAAATGAGAGACGCCGGCGAAAAAGTGGTACATTTACAAATTTGTGAGCCGGTGCCCGATATTGAACTGGAAAAGCATATCAGTTTTGAAGCATACGGTACCGCCTGTGGTGGTGCTACGGATTATGAGCAGATAGAAACCGTCACCCAAGAAGAATATGAGCAGGCTTTATGGTGTGAAGATTTTGAAGAATAAGAAAATGCTTTTAAAAGTATCTGCAAAGTAAAAAGCCCTGACAGAGCCGACAGCATTTTTGTGATATAAAATAAAAATGTTGGAGGATAAAAACATGGGAAGTAAAATGTTTCATACAGAGGTTACCAATACAGGCCGCCTTGGTGTTAAGTATAATCATAGTGATGCACTCACAATTGTGGGATATATGAGCCCCTATGCATCCAGAAGAAGCGATGAGTGGTTGGAGCGTAAACTGTTAAATTTATATACTGCATATTATTATCGGGTATTACTGGAGACCAAAGGCCGCTTTTGGTCTGATACAGACAAGCAAGCATTAACTTATGCAAAGGGAGGAACAGGGGATGGCGGCAAGGTTTAAGTTTAAGAGTATAAGGAATGGTTGTCTGTTAGGTATGTATCTGATACAACCAGACGGACATTACAGACCGGTTGCGGAAGTGATTATGCCGATGGATGGAGACTGGCGCGCTGATGTTGATTTCTATGATGAATTAGAAAAAGCCTACCGTTCCAGATTAAACAAAGCAATCGGACAAGGAGAGGAACCATATCAACCATATTAAAGAATTACAGACATCATCATTTGTGGTGGTGTCTTTTTTATTGCTGATAAATTGAATTTTATATATCAATTTAAAAATGACAAAGATGTTTATATGTGTATGATAGTAATTTTATTTTGGAAAAAACCAATAAAAACAATGGTAAAAGCAGGAAAAATAAAAAGTGTATGAAATTAAGAAACTGCATTTAATACAAAATTGGATATGCACATTTTGATAACTGGTTAGAAAATCACATCATCACCGGCCGCAGTTTCAATACATTTCTGTGTAATTAGGAATAAAATACAACGATTAGTACCAAATTCAGCAACAGTATCTAAAAAATAGCAGTAACAAAGGAAAACGATTTCTTAAACATATGGCAAGATTGTTTACCAATATATCACGAATAACAAGTGTCACCGCTACCTTATGATAAAATTAAGATGTTAGCATTTCCATAACTGGTTAATAAAAATAATTTTCATATCCTGTGCAAAAAGTAGTCTGTTTATTTCTGATATCACAATTGATGACAGTAATCAGTAAATCATTTATTGTGCAAATTTACCAATAAAATAAGCCAAAATGCAAGCCCTCAAAATTATCAATCATATACGCCTATGAGATGTATCATATAGGGGTATTCAATTTTGACATACGCCTCAACCACTTATCAAATCAGCGTTTTGTCAATAGACATAAAAAACACCAGTGATACAATATAAGTAGGTTCATTAATATTTTGGAAAAAAATAATACATATATCAATTATTGGAGGATAAAGAAATGGAACAGCAAATTTTAGAATGGAAACAAAATGATTATTTCAATTATACAATGTATGAACAGGAAGAAGTTGAAAGTGACGAGTTGTGGAATTGGCATAGATTTATGTATCACAAGTTTGCATATATCTATGAGAAATGCCATGAACAAATTGCAATGGATTTTCACGGAAGGATATTAACAGTATATTATATTGAATTTGAAGATGAGATTATCTTACCTGCACTGGGTAGTCGGTTTTCAAAATTGCCACAGGTATCAATAAAGTCATTACAGGATGAATTAAATGTTGGAACAGTATATAAATTATGTGGGAGAGAGAAGGAATGGTTTAAATATCTTCTGAGAAAAGAAAAACCACAACCAAAACCGATTATGGATAACAAATATGATTTCAGAAAAAGAATTGGTATAGACATATGGAAAAACAAAAGGATTGATAAGAATTTTGGATTAGACATCTGGGATAAACCTGTAATCGTTCCACTTGGATGCGAACCGTATTTATGATTTATTAAGTGTTTTGAATAAAACCGTATAGCGTTAGCAAAGGATAGGACTCCTGCCATTAAAATGGTGGAGTCCTATTTTTATACCGTATTTTTTATGGAAGTTATCTTTTAGAATTTGGAGGTAACTTTTATGCTTTACAACAGTAACGCAATAAAACAAAAGCAAACAGTATATGGACAAGATGAAGTTCATAAAATGAAACAAGAGCAATCGGTAGAGGTTTGTAAGAGCGTGCAAGTAGAAACGACCGCTACGTACAAAAAGAAGGAAATCAAGATTTTAATGGAATTTCCACAAGAAGCAAATTGGAAAGCAGAGGAAGAATTTAAAAACAGACTTAAAGAGATTTATTTAAGAAAAATAAATATTGGGTCTATGCAGTCTGGGGAATCTGCGTTACAATTCGCTTCACCTGATAAGACCGCAGATTTAAAAAATAACTTGGAGGATAAAGATTATGAGTAAAAAGAGAGTACGAACCTTATTAAGAGTATCATCAAAACAGCAGTTACACGATGATGATATACCTATTCAGCGTGCGGAAGTGCAAGGATATATAGATAAACATCCTGATTGGGTCTTTGATAAAGAATACATTGAGGGTGCTGTTTCAGCATATAAAAATTCTGCCGAAGACAGAGAACTTCTGCAACAGATTCTGTTGGATGCCAAAGCACATGAATTTGATGTGTTATTAGCATATATGTCTGACCGTATTGGACGTAAGGATGAATACAGTGCCTATGTTGTACAGTTGAATAGCATGGGTATTGAAGTATGGACTATCAATGATGGACAATTAAAGACAGAAGAACACATTGATAAACTTATGAATTACATTCGCTTTTGGCAAAACGAAGGTGAATCTAAAAAGACCAGCGCCAGAGTTCGGGATGCACAGAGAGAAATGGTAAAAGCCGGTAAGTTTGTGGGTGGAAAAGCACCTTTTGGGTACCGGTTAGTGCCATCCGGTGAAATAAGTAATCATGGAAGATTACTAAAGAAACTTGAAATTGTGGAAAAGGATGCCGAAATTGTAAGGAAGATTTATTCTTATGTTATCAATCAAGGTTTTGGCTACGAAAGGATTGCAAAAGCATTAAATGCGGAAGGAATACCTGCAGTCACAACAGATAAATGGAAAGCAGGAACGATCGGAAGTATATTAAAGAATCCTATTTATATGGGGTACTATTCAATTAACAGAAGAATCAATCATGGTAGTTTTACACGATTGGACCGAAAAGATTGGATATATTCCGAAAAGCAGATACCTGAAATAGTAATCATATCTCAAAGTGATTGGGAAAGGGCGCAGGAGATTAGAGAAGCACGTAAAAATAAAATCAATGCTTCAAAAGAAGAAGGATTAAAAATGTATATGGAACAGTACAATGTGCCATTTAGTACAAAAGGTAAACTTGCTTTAATTGGTTTAGCATATTGTGGTTATTGTGGAAAGCGTCTTAAAAATGGAAGTTATTGTAATAGATGGATTACGAAAGAGGGAGAAGAAAAAGTAGCATTTGCCGGTAGATATATTTGCCAGTCCAAATGTGCCGAACGCAATTGTTATTCTCAAGAATACCTGGAGGGAATAGTATTTGAAGTAGTAGAAGCCTATATGGAGAAATTAAAAAAGGTGGATATTACAGAAGAAATACAAAAAATGCAATTCCAGAAAAAGAAGAGAATTGATAAAGAATTGGAAAGAATTAAAAAAGATTCTCGAAACGCAAAATTAGATATTGAAACTCTGGAAGAAAAAATACCTGCTGCAATCAGAGGAGATTATTTTTTCAGTGCGGATAAACTTGCTTCCATAATAAAAGAAAAAGAGCAGGAAATGTTATCTTTGGAAGAAGAAAGAAAAGCAATCTTAGAAGAAGCGAAGCAGGCAGAGTTGGAAAATAGTGATATGGAAATGTTTATACAGATGGTTCCAAACTGGAAAGAAGAGTTTAAAAATGCAGACGTAACAACAAAACAAATGTTGCTTGCGGCTATGATTGAGAAGATAGAAGTAAAAGAAGATGGTATTAAGATAAAGTTTAAGATACAATTGGATAACTTTAATTCTATACCAAAAACTATTGGTTCCTGTACCACTCTGTATAGACGCGATTCAGCGTAAAACTCATAATGGCCAAAGTATTAGCATAAATGGTGCTTTCCGGCCAAGTAGGAAAGATTTCACTGCTGACCACGTTTTTAATATAATCCCGATAAGGTACGTAGTAATTCGGTGCAGTACTGTCATTTGGAATACCGTCGTGCACGATAATGGTTTCGGGGATTACAACCCTGGAAAGAACAATCTCACCGGTTTCGGCTTCGGGCTTGATTTCCGCTTCCGGGGTTTTGGTGGGATAGTCACCTACTAAAGTGTGTATCGGAATATCAATGGTGCCGGCACCTGTTCCGAAGCGCACCGGAACTAAAGCTGCCGGTTGAATGGAAGTTTCATCAGCCAACATTTCGGAACCGTTGATGGTAAGCGGTTCATAACCCTCAGCCAAAATAATAAAACGGTATTGGGAAAAAGGCTGCGGACTGTCAGGATTTAAGGAATAGGATAACGGAGGGGTAGGCAAGGTAATGCCTTCCGTCTGTCCGGAAGAATTAGTGATTAAGGTATAAAGCAGATTGTCGGGTTCTTCTACGGAGAAAACCCGGACTTCGGCGTTGGGTATGGGAATGGTAGTGGATACTCTTGTAACAAAGAAGACAAGCCTGCCGGTATTATCGCTTGTCGTAGGCGTCATAGAATCCATATGTAACCTCATAAGTTTCCTTGACAATAGATATGCAAAAAGAAGCTTTGATATGCATCAAAGCGTCTTGTGAATTCTTAAAATATTAGATTATACAATGTAATCAAAAGAAGGAGTTGACATATTCTTAATTACACCGCCCATATTGGTATAGCTGATGGTGCGGTTTCTTCTCATAAGATCTGATAAAACATCAGTCTTCTTGGAAGAAGTATCAGTAGTGCTGTCTTTGGTAGCGGTATCTGCTTCTTTGTCAGTTGCTTCTGTTTTCTCAACTACCTTACCGTCTTCGGTTTCAGTAACGGTCTTATCGTCGGACTTAGTGTAAGTCTCTTTCAATCTGTCGAGAATGTCGTTAGAAGAGTTCTTCTTCACATCTTCATCGCCATATTTGTCGTAATAAGCACCCAAAAGCTTGCCGTAGCTTCCGGACTGAATTAAAGAGCGATCCGATAATGCGGAATAAACACCACTTGAAGAACCGCCTAAAATACTGCTTGTTAAAGATGCCATGGATGACGAACCATAGCTGCGCGTATTGTACATACTCTGGAACATAGATGAAGCGTTATATAAGCCACTAATATTCATTTGATTCGCCTTCCTTTCTTGCGACTTGCGTACACCAACGGCACACTATCACATATTCTTACCATAATTATAGTACAATAGCACTGAAAAAACAAGGTATTTATTAGATATTTATCAGAAAAATTATTAACAACTAAATATAGTATTTTTTTATATGTTTTATTGCTTTATACCCACAAATAGTGCTATAATATATGAGTTGAATTAGGATAGGACAACTATGCCCAAATACGGATGAAAAGAGGTGAGTAATTTGAAAAGAGCAGTACTTTCCATGCTGGAAGAAAATTATGCATTTGAAAACAATAAGGGAAGTCTGGACTTTTCCTGCGATGTAATCGAAATGAGTTTTGATAAGGCGGAGCAGAGAAAGGGTACTTTTCAAATTCAGAATATTGCGGAAACGCCTATGGAAGGATATATTTTATCCAATGATATGCGTATGCAGTGCCTGACACCGATTTTCAGAGGTGAGAGTGCAGAGATTACATATTGTTTTGACAGTACGGGAATGGAACCCGGCGATGAGGTAAAAGGCGAGTTTCAGATTATTTCCAACAAGGGTGAATATACTCTTGCATTTGAGGTGAGAAGAGAGAAACAGTATCTTTACAGCACGATGGGAAATATCCGTAACCTGTTCCATTTTGCAAACCTTGCCAAAACCAACTGGGAAGAGGCGGTGCAGTTATATTATTCCCAAGGTTTTAAAGGCATTCTGGAAGGAAACGATGCCCAGTATATCAGCATCTATCGCGGATTAAGCACAAGACCCGGCAATCAGCAGAATGTGGACGAGTTTTTGGTAGCGGTAAAGAAGAAGTCCCGCATTTCTTATGAAGCTGACGTGAAAGAAATCCGTGTGAAAGATCCGGAAGAAACCCTTATGCAGGAACTTGAAATCACCAAGAACGGTTGGGGTTATGTGTCATTGGAAGTTTCGGTGGAAGGCTATTTCGTAGGAATCGAGAAAGAGACTTATACGGAAGACGATTTTCTGGGCAATGTATGCCGTATACCGGTGTATCTGGAACCTGAGCATATGCATCAGGGCGTTAATTACGGCAAAGTGACCGTTAAGACGCCTAAGCAGATGATTGAGATTCCTGTTGTGGCTGAGAATTATGCGGTTTCCACAGAGAATAACGAAGACTATGAGTGGTTGAAGCTTACGGCTGCAATCACCAAAGAATATATTGATTTTCGCTTGGGTAAAAAAGACACACAGGGCTGGATTGAAAGTACGATGCCCTTAGTGGATAAAATGTCCGGCACGGAAGAACAGAACATTATTGCAAGCCTTTACCAGGCACAACTTTTACTGGCCCAAGAGCGCACCGCGGATGCGGACTATTTGCTGGAGCGCGTGGAAGAGTGGATGTCGGAGAGTAAACAGCTTCCCGAAGTTTACGGATACTTCCTTTACCTGACCACACTTTTAAACCGTGACGAAAGTTATACCGATAAGGTTGCCCATAAAGTAAAGAAAATGTTCCAGCGTGAGCAGGACAATTTCCGCCTTGCATGGCTGATGTTATATCTGCAGAAGAACTTATTCTTTTATGAGGATAAAAAATGGGACTTCTTAGAAGAACGTTATGACAGAGGCGCAAGCAGTCCCGTGCTTTATGTGGAAGCGTTGCAACTTCTTTGGGAACAGCCTTCGTTGCTTGTGAAGCTTGAAAGCTATGAAATAAGCCTTTTGCTTTTTGCAATGAAGCACGATGCGTTAAGTGCAGAAATTGCAGAACGTATTCAGTTTTTGTGCGGTCGTGAAAAGGAATATGATTTCCGAATTTATGCGATTTTAAAATATTGTTATGAGAAGTGTCCGACCAAGGAAATGGTGCAGGCAATCTGCACTTACTTGATGAAGGGCAATTGCATCGGCGAAGAATACTTCCCCTGGTACGCCAAGGCGGTGGATTTGGAGCTTCGCTTAACAAGATTATACGAATACTACATAATGTCCATCGATTTGAATTACAAGGGTGAATTGCCCCAGATGGTAATGATGTACTTTGCATATCAGAATAATCTGGATTATGAGCGTATGGCATTTTTGTATGCAAACGTGTGGGAGCACAGAGGAAGTTTTCCCGAAATTGCCCTGTCGTATACGGAGCATCTGGAGGATTTCGTAAGAGAGCAGATTGCTTGCGGAAGAATCAATCCGCACCTGATTAAACTGTATAAAAGAATTCTTGTGCCGGCGATTATGGATGTGAAGTTTGCCAATGACGTGGCGCCTATGCTTTTTATGCACGAGGTGAATGTAGAAGATAAGGCAGTCCGCAATGTGGTAATCGTACATGAGCATTTGCGCGGGGAGAAGAGCTATCCTGTAGAAAACGGTAAAGCCTATGTGCCGATTTACAGTATCTTTTATAAAATTTTATTTGAAGATGCTTACGGCAACCGTTATGTACCGAATGAGTTTTTGAAACCGGTGTCGGTACTTTTTGATGAAGAATTATTCAAAACAATTCAGCCTATGACGCAGGAGCAGGCGGGCGTTCTTCTGTATTATTGCGAAGACCGCAGAAATTATATCAACATTACGGATATGAATGTCTATGCGTATGCGAGACTTTTACATAGTGAGGAAATTACTTCGGCGTACTACCGTGAGCTGTTGGTGGCATTGATTAAGTTCTATTTCGAGCAGGATTATATCCGCGAATTGGATGAGGTGCTTTTAGAGGCAGAGCCTGAGTATATGAGCGCAATCGACAGATCGGAGCTTGTACATATTCTGGTGGCAAGAGGTATGTATGATACGGCCTTTGAATGGGTGTGCGAGTTTGGCGCGGAGCATATGGAAGTAAAAACCGTATTGCGCCTTTGCAGCAGACTTCTGGAGCGTAGGGATTTCGAAGAGGAAGAGTGCATGCTGGGCTTATGCAGCTACGTATACCGCAGAAATCGTTATGACGAGAATATTCTCTTTTATCTTGTGAAATATTTCGAGGGCGGCATTCGCGAATTGCAGGGACTTTTACGTAACAGTGAAGGGTTTGCGGTGGATACCTATACTCTGGTGGAACGTTTATTGGTGCAGTCTTTGTTTGCCGGTGTTTATATCGGTGAGAAGATGAAATTGTACAATGCATATATGCAGATGAATGGAAGTCTTGATATTGAGAAAGCCTTTTTGACAAGATGTGCTTATGATTATCTTGTGGAAGAATGTGTGACGGAAGATAAGGTCTTCGACCGGGTGACACAACTTATGGCAGAGGGCGAGAAGATGAACCGCGTCTGCAGACTTGCGATTGCAAAACATGCATCGGGATGCGAGGCAGCTACCTGGAATACGGAAGTGTTAAAAGCAATTCTGTGCGACGAACTTTCGAAGGGAAATTGTTTCCCCTTCTTCCCTGTATTTGCAGAGAGCATCAAAGAGGCATTGCCTTTTACGGACAGAACCTTTGTGGAATATAAGGGCGAGCCGGGCAGTAAGGTTGTAATCCACTATGCAATCGAGCGAGAGAACGGTGGAGAGACCGAGTACCGCAAGGAAGAAATGCGCAATCTCTACGGCGGTATTTTTGTAAAAAGTTTTATCCTGTTTACGGGCGAAAGTGTGCAGTATTACATTACGGAGCAGAACGGTAACCGTGAACAGTTGACACAGAGCAGTACGGTACAGCGAAGCGAAAGCGACATGGTGACAAGCGCCTGGAGATTTGCACTGCTGAACGAAGCTGTAAACTGTAAAGAGCAGAAGGATTATGAGAAGGCAGGGAAAGCACTTGCCGAGTATCGTAAGAAAGATTTTATGATTCGTGAAATATTCGGAAATGTATAAAATTTTCATGGAGTAAGATTATGCTGGCAGAAATCAAAGATGTATTTGAAAAAATGAATAAAGACCGTTATGTAATCGGCTACGATTTGAACAACGACTATGTTCAGATGAGTTTCTGTCGCATTGACAGTGATAATCCCGAGACGTTCAGTGCTTCCGAGGAACAGGAGCAGTATAATATCCCGCTGGCCATCTGCAGAAAAAGAAGTACCGGACAATGGCTTGTGGGCGAGGATGCCATGGAATGTGCCGATGACGGTGATGGTCAGTTGGTGACAGGATTTCTGGAAACTGCCAAAGAAGGCGGCACGGTAAGTATCGACAGAGAAGAGTATCATGCCAAAGATTTGCTGGCACTTTTTATCAAGAGAAGTCTGGGCATGTTGCCTGTAATGGAAACACCGGAAAAGATTGCCAATATTACCATTGCCTTGCGGCAGGCTGATGTGCAGATGATTAAAATGCTTCAGTCGGCAACCAGTGTGTTAAAAGTGGAAGAAGAGAGGATTTCTTTTACCGGGTATGAAGAGTGCGTGTTCTTTTATATGCTTTATCAGAATGCGGAATTGCAGAATCATCAAATATTGGTATTTGATGCAGGCAGTGAGAATCTTTGGAGTTACAGACTTGAGAGAAACCATTTCGTAAATCCCGGCATTGCTATGGTGGAATCCAAGGAATATCAGGATTTCAAGGTAAAAGATCCGCGCTATTTAAGCAATGTGGAAAAAGATAACAAATTGTTACAGATTGCAACGGAGATTTGCGAGAACAGGGTGTTCTCGGGAGTTTTCTTAATCGGTGAAGGCTTTTATGATGACTGGTGTAACAGTTCGCTGAGATTTTTGTGCAGAAACCGCAGGGTGTTTAAGGGCAATAATCTTTTTAGCAAAGGTGCATGTCTGGCGGCTAAGGAGAAGGTCAATCCGTCAGGCTATGAGAAGTCAATCCGTTATTTCGGAGCGGATCGTTTGAAATGCAGTCTTGGGGTGCTGGTGCGTGAAAACGGCAAGGAAGTAAATCTTTCCTTGATTGAGGCCGGTGAGCACTGGTATGAGGCAGAGGCGAAAATAGAAATGATTTTACATGAGACCGACGTAGTTCCCATTGCAGTGGAATATGTTGGCAGCAGACAGACGGCGGTGGCAGAATTTGTATTAAAAGGTCTGCCGGTTACGCCGAACCGAATGACAAGAATTGAATTGGAAGCCAAAATGACATCAGAGAATCACGTGGTGCTGAAAGTTATGGATTTGGGCTTCGGTGAAATATATCCTTCCAGTGGATTGGAATGGACAGAGGAAATGGATTTGCAGGGATAATCGGGAAAGGAAAACAAAGTGGGTAAGGTATACGAATGCATCGGAAGAAAAGCGAATAAGCCTTTTTTCTTAGAAAAGATATGTTGCAATATTTTTTCGGCAGAAGAGCTGGTTTATTGTATTTATGAAAATGCTGAACTTCTGGAAAAAGATATCTTTACAACTGAATTAGCCAACTGGCTGGAGGATGAATGTGAGACTGTAAAATTGGCGGACAGACTGTATCAGCTTCTTAGCAAAGACGCGGAAGTGGCAGAGTTTGCGCAGGTTTTATTGGAAGAGTTTCCCTTCGTAAGCAGTGGACAGCAGGCACGTTTCCTTGACTTGCTTAGTGAGGAAAGTGATGAGAGCGGACCGGCGCGAAGGAAGCGAAGAGGCGATTATTTCCTTCAAAAAGGTCGTTATGTGCATGCCCTGAATGAGTATGAAGCAGTATTGCCGGAAATCTCACCGGAGGATGTGGAACTACAGGCGGATACCTATCATAATATGGGCATGGCAAGAGCCGGACTGTTTCTCTTAGAACAGGCGCAACAGGATTTCCTTAAGGCATACGAACTGGACGGCAAGGAAGAACATTATTACTATTATGCGGCGTCTATGCGTTTCAGTATGAGTGACAGCGAATATATCCGCACCATCAGTGATGATGTACAGATGCGTGAAATTACATTGAAGCTGGAAGCTAAAATGCAGGAGGCAGGCAGTAAATGGGAAGCAGGTCCCGGAGTGGAACTGGCAGAGATACAGCAGAAGTTAAAAGATTCCGGTGAGGCCGAATATGCGGAATGGGTGAACAAGACATTGAGCGATTCTAAAGAAGAGTATCGCAGGTGCATACAGTAACGGAGAGTACGAATGGGTTTTTGGAGTAATTTATTCAGAGGAAAAAGCACAACTGAATACGATGCGCAGGTCAATGAGGCACAGTATTATGAGGTGTCTAATTTTACCGATGATACTCAGAGAACCCGCTATATCGAAAGTTGCTTGGAGCAGATGAAGGCGGCTTCGGACGAGATTGACTTACTTAACCGCGAGTATGATTCGGTAACGGCATATTTGAACGATACCGATGAAATCGAACGTTTGCCGGAGCATATCCGCACACCGATTCAGGATTGCGCCACGAAACTGATACGTCTGGAAAAAGAATTTACGAATTATACTTCCAAGAAAGACCTTTTAAGCGGTGAAGACTATGCTTTGATGGAACGTCTTGAGGATGAAATGCCTGAAGGTTATGAGAAACTTAAGAAGAGCGAGGAGTATCAGAAGCTGATTAAGGAAGATATGAGACGTATCGAAGGTGAGAAGCAGGCGTATTATTACCGTAAAGCAGAGTTGAAAGGAATGCTTGCCAATATCAAGGGTGTCTTTTTTATCTGCGTGGTGGCGGCAATTACCTGCGTGATTATGCTTTTGATTCTTCAATTCGGATTTGAACTGGATGCGCAGATTGGATATATTTTAACGGCGGGAGCTACAGCAGTTGCTTTTACGGTTTTATTTGTAAAAAATATCGATATGCAGCAGGAAGCGGCCAAGGTGGAAAAAAGCATCGGTAAGCTAATCCATATGCACAATACCGTAAAAATCCGCTACGTGAATAATACCAATCTTTTGGAATATCTTTATATGAAATACAATGTTGACAGTTCGGCTTTGTTAAAAGAACTGTGGGACAAATATGTATCGGAACGTGCGGAGCGTGAACGTTTCGAGCAGACGAAATATGATATTACATTTTATCGCGACGAGTTATTGCAGCATATGCGTAAGTTACACATCGCTGATCCGGACATCTGGATTCATCAGGCGGAGGCTTTGGTGAACCGTAAGGAAATGGTGGAAATCCGCCATAGTCTGGTGGAAAGACGGCAGAATTTACGTAAGCAGATGGAATACAATAAGGACGTGGCGGTAGATGCGCAGACGAAACTTAAGGATATGATACATGCGTATCCCAAGTATGCGAATCAGGTTTTACAGCAGTTAGAGGTTTTTGAAAAACGTATGAAGGAAAGATAATAAAAGAGGAGACAATATGAAAAAAGTAATGTTAATCGGAATTACCGTATGTATGTTGGTTGTTTTGACTGCTTGCGGTGAAGATGCGAATAAGATTTCAGATACCATTATTGATATGAATGATAACGTTTCGGAGGCCGAAGATGTACTTGGTGATTATAAAGAGACTATGGAAAACATTGATGCTGTAGGTGAGGACGTGTTGGAAGATTACTGATTTTAATGAAGTTATAAGATAAATCAAGGAAGTTTGCAAATATAGAAGACCCGAAGTGCTCGGGTCTTTTATCAATTTATTTATCATTTTTATTTTCGTTAAGTGCCTGTTCCATGCGGATTTTATCTGCTTTTTGTAAAGTTTCTTCCATCTCCTTTGTACGATAAGATGCTACATTCTTGCGTCCGGTTACGGCACCGATAATCCACATTAACACCCAGGCGATGATGGGCAGGATAATGACACACAGTACGCAGGTAAAGAAGATATTTTCTTTATTGGGAAAGTCAAGAAAGGCCATCACAAAGGTCGCAAGGATAAAACCAACGATTAAAATTACGGTTAATAAGGCTAAAATCTGTTTTGCTTTTTTCATATTTTAAATTCTCACTTTTATATTTTTTATCGTTTTCGTCAGTATAACACAGAAAAAAAGCGAGGGCAATGTGAAAAAGGGGGCTTTTCAGAATCAAAAAAATGTTATATACTATAGGACAGTGTGAGGAGAATTGCACTTTTATGGAAAGATAAAAGAAAAAGGATGGACTAAGAAATGTTATTATTGGAATTATGGAGAGCACAGGCATATAACCAGAATGCAAACAAAGGTCAGTTGCAGAATATGTGGAGCAAGTACTTCATTAAGGAAAAAGAAATCTACAAGCAGTTGCTTGCAAATCCCGATGAAGAAGTGAAGGGAACCGTTTCTGAACTTGCAACCAAGTACAAAACAGACTTAATGTTTATGACCGGTTTCTTGGATGGTATCAACGACAGTTTGAAGACCCCCAACCCCATTGAAACAATGGAAGAGAACACCGAAGTAAGCCTTGCTTTCAATAAGGAACTTCTTTATAAAAACATGGTAGGCGCAGAGGCTGACTGGCTTTACGGTTTACCTGAATGGGAAGCAATCTTTGATGAAGAGACCAGAAAGGCACTTTACAAAGAACAGAAGTCTTCTACAACGATTGTAAAAGAAGACAAGGTATATCCCAACGATCCCTGTCCTTGCGGCAGCGGCAAGAAGTATAAGAAGTGCTGTGGAAAGTAATTAAAAATAAAAAGACAAAACCGGTGCATTTTATGATGCATCGGTTTTCGTGATAAAAGACAGACTTAAGATTAGGAGTGAAATTTGCTTTAAGGCAAATAATAACTACGATGAAAAGCAGAGTTGATGAAGCAGTAAACAAATTCGAAGCCGGTTACAACTGTGCCCAGGCAGTGTTTGCGACTTATGCGGACCTTTTCGGTATGCGTGAAGAGGACGCGTTGAAGCTTGCAAGCCCTATGGGCGGCGGTATGGGAAGAATGCGCGAAGTGTGCGGTACCGTATCAGCTATGGCATTGTTGGAAGGCTTAAAAGAAGGAAATACAGATCCGTTGGATAAAACGGCGCAAGGGCGAACTTATGAGACGGTGCGGAGCTTAAGCGATAGTTTTACCGAAGAAAACGGAAGTATTATCTGTCGTGAACTTTTGGGAATTCTCTCAAAAGAAAAGAGCGCAGTACCGTCGGAGCGTACCAAGGAATATTATCAGTCCCGTCCCTGCACAAAGTTAGTTGCAAGTGCGGCGCGGATTGTGGAAGAGCAGTTGCTCGCAGATAGAATGGAATAGGCAATATGTTTTAATATGTATTGCATGGAAAGGCGGAAATTACAATGAAAATTACTTTAAAAGACGGAAGCGTCAAAGAATATGGTCAGGCAATGTCCATTATTGATATTGCAAAGGATATCAGCGAAGGTTTGGCACGTGTGGCATGCGCAGGTGAAGTAGACGGTGAGGTAAAAGATTTAAGAACCGTGATCGATGCAGATTGCGAGTTAAATATTTTAACAGCAAACGATCCTAAGGGACTTGCTGTATATCGCCATACAACAGCACATGTTATGGCAGAAGCTGTTAAGCGTGTGTTCCCGGATGCAAAGCTTACCATCGGACCTTCCATTGACAACGGTTTTTACTATGATTTCGATCATGCGGCTTTCTCAAGAGATGATCTTGATAAAATCGAAGCGGAAATGAAGAAAATCATCAAAGAAGGCAAGGCTTTGGAGCGCTTTACCTTAAGCAGAGAAGAAGCAATCAAGTTTATGGAAGACAGAAACGAGCCTTACAAGGTAGAATTAATCAGAGACCTTCCGGAAGGTTCTGAAATTTCTTTCTACAGCCAGGGTGAATTTACAGATCTTTGTGCAGGACCGCACTTAATGAGTACTAAGACAATTAAGGCATTTAAACTTACTTCTTCATCAGGTGCATATTGGCGCGGAAACTCTGATAACGCTATGTTACAGAGAATCTACGGTACTTCTTTTGCAAAGAAAGAAGAGTTGGAAGAGTACCTTGCATATTTGGAAGATATTAAGAACAGAGACCATAACAAAATCGGTCGTGAGATGGAACTTTTCACTACTGTTGATGTAATCGGACAGGGCCTTCCTTTGCTTATGCCTAAAGGCGCTAAAATGATTCAGACCATGCAGCGTTGGATTGAAGATTTGGAAGATAATGAGTGGGGTTATGTACGTACCAAGACACCGCTTATGGCAAAGAGTGATTTGTACAAAATTTCCGGACACTGGGATCATTACAAAGAAGGTATGTTTGTAATGGGTGATGAAGAAAAGGACAAAGAAGTATTTGCGCTTCGCCCTATGACTTGCCCGTTCCAGTACTATGTATTTAAAGCAGGACAGAAGTCATATCGTGACCTTCCTATCCGTTACGGTGAGACATCTACCTTGTTTAGAAACGAAGATTCCGGTGAAATGCACGGCTTAACACGTGTTCGTCAGTTTACAATTTCAGAAGGTCACTTGATTGTAAGACCTGACCAGATGGTAGAAGAGTTTAAGAACTGTCTTGCACTTGCAAAACATTGTTTAACAACTCTCGGTGTAGAAGAAGATGTAACTTACCACTTATCTAAGTGGGATCCCGATAACAGTGCTAAATACATTGGTGCACCTGAAGTTTGGGAAGAAACAGAACAGCACATTCGTGATATTTTAAATGAATTGGGAATTCCTTTTACAGAGGATGTGGGAGAGGCTGCATTCTACGGTCCTAAGGTAGACATTAACACCAAGAACGTATACGGCAAGGAAGATACTATGATTACCGTTCAGTGGGATGCACTTCTTTCTGAACAGTTTGATATGTACTACATTGACCAGAACGGTGATAAGGTTCGTCCTTATATTATCCACAGAACATCTATGGGATGTTATGAAAGAACCCTTGCCTGGTTAATTGAAAAATATGCAGGTAAGTTCCCTACATGGCTTTGTCCCGAGCAGGTTCGCGTACTTCCGATTTCTGAAAAGTATGCAGAATACGGTGAGAAAGTACTTGCTGAACTTAAGAAAAACGGTATCCTTGCAACCATCGATAACCGTTCCGAAAAGATCGGTTACAAGATTCGTGAAACAAGAATGGCAAGAGTACCTTATATGTTGGTTGTTGGCCAGCAGGAAGAAGAACAGGGTAAGGTATCTGTAAGAAGCCGTTTCGCAGGCGATGAAGGCCAGAAAGATTTGGCTGATTTCATTAAGGATATATGCGAAGAAATTCGTACTAAAGAAATTCGCAAGGTAACTGTGGAAGAGCAGAAATAATTTTTGATTTTGTGAGTGCTGTGCCGTAAGTTTTGTATTCGCTACGGACACGCTCTCGCTCGGTTAAGAATCGTAGCGGACACTAATTTCGAAGACTTGTTTACAAGTCTTCTCAATAAGTGCCGACGTTCTTAAACGGTCCTTTATCGAATTACAGAACTTACGTCACAGTGCAGTACAGTAATTCAATAAATTAAAAATAATAATGTATAAAAATTAACTGCCATGGTGAAACTAAATTTTGAAATCAAATTTAGGAGGTTTTGCCATGGCAGAATTAAAATGTAATGCAGAAACATGTACCTATAACAAAGAACACTATTGTTGTAAAGGTGATATTATGGTAGGCGGTAAGCATGCCGACACTACAGAAGGCACTTGCTGTGAAAGTTTCGTACCTGTAAAAGGTGATTCTTACACCAATACTACAAAGCACCCCAGCGCAACCATCAGCATTGACTGTGAAGCAGTAAAATGCGTTTATAACAACAATTATAAGTGCGTTGCCAAGAAGGTTGATATCTTAGGTAACGGTGCAATGAATAGTGCCGGAACAGCTTGTGGTACTTTTAAAGAAGCGAAATAAAAATTAATTAATTGAAGGAAAGGCAGAGAAGAGATAATCTTCCCTGTCTTTTTTATTATATTGGAATGATAACAAAGCAAACGAATAGGTGTTTTACATATTTTTTATAAAAAATAGTTGACAAAAACATTTTATTAAATTATATTGAATATAAATTCAATGAAAATAAATTCAACAACATAACATTAAATAAAGGAGACAAACAAAATGAAAAACAGCAAAAAAGAAAAAGTAATTATCATTGGTGGCGGCATTGCCGGACTTTCTGCAGGAATTTATGCACTGCGTGCAGGCTTTGAGACAGAAATTTATGAAAAGAATTCTATTCCGGGTGGCGAATGTATCGGATGGAACCGTAAAGGATATCACATTGATAACTGCATTCATTGGCTGACAGGAACTAAAAAAGGTACAGAACTTTATGACGTTTGGAAGACTGTTGGGGCACTGGATGATGAGATGGAGTATGCACCCATTAATTCTTTTTATACGTCTACATATAAGGGGCAGAAAGTGACTCTTTGGAATGATTTGAAGCGTACCGAAGAGGAATTGATTGCAATTTCTCCTGAAGACGAAGAAGAGATTAAGAAGTTCATTAAGTACGTGGAATATTCCAAGCAGTGTCTGTTCCCGGCAAAGAAGCCAATGGAAATGTGGGGCGTTAAGGATTACATCAATATGGGTAAGACTATGATGGATTTTCCTAAAGTAATGAAGGAATTCGGTGCAATATCCCTTGAGGAATACAGCAAAAGATTTAAACATCCCTTACTTCAGCATTTGATGTGTGATTATCTTCCTAAGTCATACTGTACCTATTCTTTTCTGGTTTCTTATGCCACAATGGCAGACGGAAACGGAAATATACCTATGGGGGCATCTCTTCAGATGTCTTTACGCATGGAGAAAAAATATAAAGACATGGGCGGTAAGATTTGCTATAATAAAGGCGTTAAGAAAATAAATATTGCCAAGAAAAAGGCTACAGGCATTGAACTTGAGGACGGCACTTTTATCGAAGGCGATTATGTGATACCGACTGTAGATACGCATTTGTTGTTCAATAAATTACTTCCTAAGGAATATATGCCGAAGGAATTGCGAGAAGCGTATGATTCTCCCAAGGCATATCCTGCGACCAGCGGATTCCAGGTGGCATTTGCGGTAGAACTTTTACCGAATGAGGGTGAGACCGAATTTATCGATATTGATCCGCTTTGCGTAGGTCAAAGAAGTTTCGAGCGAATGTATGTGAAATCATACGGATATGACCCTGTTTTTATCAAAGATGGTAAAATGGTGATTCAGACCTGCATTACCCAGACTGATGAGGATTACGAATTTTGGAAGAGTTTATTACCTGAGGAATATAAAGCAACAAAGGATAAACTTGTGGAAGAAGTAAAACTTCGCATTGAAAAGGCGTTTCCTGAATATGCAGGCAAGATGGAGTTTTTGGATGCGTGGACACCGCTTACTTACGAGAGATATTGCAACGCATATCACGGAAGCTATATGAGTTTTGTCACAACGCCTATGGGTAAGCAGATTAAGATGAAGGGGCAGTTGAAGGGGATTAAGAACTTGTATGTTGCCGGTCAGTGGACTAATTCTCCCGGCGGTCTTCCCGTTGCGGTGGCAAGCGGCAAATTTGCAATCCAGAGAATTCTTAAGAAGCAGAGAAAAAGCATTGAGATATAGTAACTGTTCGGAGAAAGTCTGAATAGTTATAAAAAATAAAAGAGGACAGTTATGACCAGAAAAGAGCAGAAGGAAGAAAGAAGAAAAGCAATTTTAATGACGGCATTGGACCTTTTTGTGAATCGGGGCTATTATGAAACCAAGATTACGGACATTGCAGCAGCAGTTCCTATGAGTACGGGGCTTATGTTTCATTATTTTGAGTCCAAAGAAGAACTTTTGCTTGAACTGGTGAAAATGGGTGCCGGTGCAACGAAGTTTGCGGATAAAATGCCTGAAATTCCGCCGGAGATTTATTTTACGGAATTTTTAAAGAGGCTGTTTGATTTTTCAAAAAGTCAGCCCTGGGTTTTTAATATGTTTATTCTTATGGGGCAGGCAAGAAGAGTTGGTATGCCGGAAGAAGCAAGAAAGATTGCACTGTCCGTAAATACCATAGAAGAGTCTGCCAAGATGATTGAGAAAGGACAGGAAACAGGAGTATTCCGCGATGGAGATGCGTTGCTTTTATCTATGTGCTTCTGGGCAACCGTGCAGGGCATTATGGAGGAGATGGCAATGCATAAGGATATGAAGGCACCGGAGCCTGAGTGGATTATGGGGATTTTGAGGAAGTAAGATATAAATATCTGAAAGTACAGAGCCGAGAGGAGTGAAATTCTCTCGGCTTATTTATTTCACAACATAAAAAGGTCGTTTCGCGCAACCGGAATATAAAAAAGAGATAATCAAGTCGATAAACCTATCGGGGATAGAAAGGTCAGGTGAGGTTTATGCCTATGGTAATCGGAAACAATAAGAGTGTTACGGACAGTTTTATCCAAAAGATGTATTCTCTCAGTTCTGCAACCGGATTTGATGTAAAGGCATAAAAGTATAAAATTGAAAAGGAATAAAAAAATGCGAATAGCAATTTGTGATGATGAAAAGAACATTAGGGAATTAATCGGAAATAAGGTAACACAGCAGTACCCGGAGGCGGAGATTGCATTCTTTTCGTCCGGAGAAGAACTGCTTTTGTCAGATTGGCGGATAGATATTTTATTTTTAGACATACAGATGTCCGGCAGAAACGGTATGGAGATTGCCAAAGAACTACGACTAAAAGATAAAAATATGATAATCATTTTTGTGACTGCTGTAGAGGAATATGTGTTTCAGGCATTCGACGTAGGAGCTTTTCATTACATTGTAAAACCGATTGATGATACAAAATTTGCAGATGTAATTCACAGGGCAGTAAATGAGTTGAATTCAC
>JAZNRI010000065.1:0-42959 GCA_045590655.1 Lachnospiraceae bacterium
CTTCCCAGCACATCCTGTATATAATAATTTGCATTGCCCTCTTCTTCCATCATAACGACATTATTATCCCAGAAGAATAGTTGTGTAACATTATCGTTTTCTATAGACAACAAGTTATGATATTCTTTAGTCTGGTCTACCGTATAGCGGATGTGCTTATCCGGACATTCCGGTAATACACTTTCCGGCGTAAGATCATATTGGGATGCGTTTTCCGTCTTCTTACTCCATATTTCCTGTCCAATACGCTGTCCTAAACCATTATAACGATAACATGTTTTTTTCACGATATCATCCGTTACACTCATAGCTTCCGCCATACGATTAGCGGCATCGAAGGTAAACTGTTTCATTAGTTTTTCCCCAATACTCATCCGAATCATATTTCCACGGTGATCATAATGATACTGCTTTTCAGTTAAACCATCTGTCTCTGTGAGCAACTGATTCTTTACATTATATGTGTAATCAATTGTCCTTGCTGCACCATTAACATATTCCTTCTTGGCAATACGGTTACCAAATCCGTCATAGGAATATTCCCTTAACATACTTCCATCTCTTCTGACAGAAGTAAGACGGTTTAAAGCGTCATATCCATATTCAAAATGCCCACTGTCTGCTTCAAATCCATAGCGTTTCTTATCAATTGATACCTTATTTCCCAATGCATCATACTGATAAGAATACTGCTCTGCAAAATCTTTTCCCCTATGATTAATTTCCCGGATTCTTCCCAATAAATTATATGAATATGACGTAACAATACCATTTGGAAGTTCTTTTCTTATCAGGTTACCCAGGTCATCATACCGGTACTGTATACATCCTTGTTCTGTATGTAGCTTACTAAGTTGCCCTTTTTCATTATATTGGTATTCTGCCCTTTCTCCATTTGGATAGGTCACACTCTTTCTTCCATCGTATCCCCATTCATATGCAATTTTTCGCCCATCCGGTTCCAGCACAGATAGAGTTCTTCCAAGAGCATCGCTTGTAATCTCCGTAATACCGTCCCAATCCTGTACTTTCTTTAATCGATGAAGTGCATCATAAGATAAGGAAACGCTTCTTCCGTCTCCATAATATATACCTTCCAAATCGCCGGTGCTTCCATAAGCATATGCCGTATGGTATCCATCTTTATCCCATTTGTCGGTCATTTTACCATTTCGATTATATGCATAGCGCTCAATATCACCCAACGGGTCTACTACTTTGACGACCTGACCCGATAAATCCCACTCATAGCTGGTTATGTGTTTCTTAGCAGAATCCGTATACTCTTCCTGTATAATTCTTGTCAGGTGTCCTACTCCGTCATATTCATATGAAGTCTGATTCCCTATAGCATCCGTTACCCGAATCAGATTTCCGTTAGGCGAATGCTCATAACTGGTCTGATTTCCGACTTCATCTATGATCCGTTTCAAATTACCGGCACAATCATAATCAAATTTTCTCACACCTTCATTTCCTGCAATACTTATTACGCGATTTAAAGCATTATAAGTAAGTTGAATTTCTTCGCCGGCTCCATTCGTAACAGAAACAACATTCCCATTCGCATCATATTCGTAACGAATACTATCTCCATTTGGAAGATGTACCGCTCTGAGTTCACCATTAACATACATATAACTTTCTTCTGTATGATTCGGATAAATTACCTTTTCCAGTTTGCCTATGGCATTATAATTATAAATAGTCTTATTACCAAGAGCATCTCGCATCTCAATCGGTCTTCCCATTCCATCATAGATATAGAATGTATCATTTCCGTTTGCATCCGTTACCCGTATAATATTTCCTTCAGAATCATATTCATACGAGGTAATACCACCTTGTGCATCACAAGTTTCAACGACTTTATTTAATGCATTATATTTATTTCTTGTTATATTGCCTTCTGCATCTGTTACGCTTATACAATTTCCATTGCCATCATAGGCATAGCAAATAGAACCGCCTCCCGGCAGTTTTTCTTCCTTTAAACGATTATTCTTATCATAGATATAACTATGTTGACTTCCGTCTGCCTGCTTCACACAGGAAAGATTCCACATTAAGTCGTACGAATAGCTTGTTATATTTCCTTCCTTATCCGTTATTCTTTGCGGTTTGTTTAACACATTATACTCGGTACACACCTGATAGCCATCGAAATCCTTTACCTTTATCAGATTTCCGCTTTCATCATAACTATACTCGCGCTCTTCCCCCAAGGCATTTGTTACTTTACAAATGCGGTCAGCACAATCATATTCATAACCGGTCGGATTACCGTTTCCGTCTATCGTTTGAATAACTCTATTCAATTCATCATATTCATATAATATTCTTGCACCGGTTGCACTCAGAATTTCCGTAATATTACCTTTATCATCATACTTTATGCGGGTAATACTCTCATCAGCCGATTCAATATGAATTGGTCTTCCGGCTTCATCATAGGTAATCTTATTTCCGTTTCCATCTGCCCCTGTGGATGATGTGATATTTCCATTGCTATCATAAGTATTGTGAAGCTTTTCATTACCGTTTATTTTTACGCACAACAACTTATTATTGGCATTATAAGTAAGATTAACCTTGTGGCCTAATGCATTGATGGCTTGTGTCAGATTCCCCTTTTCATCATATGCCATTCTGGTACTGTTTCCATTGCGATCTACATATAATACTTTTTGATTACGTTTATTATATTCAAAATGTTCTGACGTTCCATCTTCATATAAAATATCCGTATTACGATATTTCCCGTCATGCACATAAGTGATTTTACTTCCGTTTCTTTCTATCAAAATTACTTGCCGTTTGGAATCATCATATGCAAAAGCCATTGTTCCCCCATCCGGAAAACTTTGGTTTATAACTCTAAATTTATCGTCATAGGTGTTTTTAACTGCAATATTCCCTCTTGTATTGACAGCCTCTTCAATACGTCCATTGGTTGCATACGTATATTTATAAATACTGCCCTGCGGAGTACAAACAGCGCATAATTTTTTCCTTTCATAAGATAGTGTAACCGTTCTTCCTGTATGGTCCTTTACTTTTGCCAATTGTCCCTTCTCATCATACTCATAGTCAAAAGAAGAACCATTATCCGCTTCTGCATTTGCCAAAATTTCATTTTCATCATAAGTAAAGCAAATGCCTCTTCCATTACTGTTTTCAATGCGAACAATATAACCTTTTTTATCAAAAATATATCGTTCACCGTTAAGCTTTGTCATTATATATCCACGCTCTTCTTTCTTAAGAACCTCTCCCGAAGAGTAACGTCCCAGATATATTCCATCTTCATTTTTACAGAAGGTTTTTCTCTGCCCATCCCCCATACAAACGGTAACTTTTCCGTTTTCGATATTCTCAGTCAACCAAATTTCATAGTTATGTCGAAAACACCGTCCCAGACTTCCTTTGGTACGGTCCTTGGCATTATAATAACGATGAAATGTAAGCGGTATTTCTCCGCCCACTTTCATATCTTCATGGTCATATACAAAGTTTCCGGTAGAAAGGTTAACCGGGTCACAACTATACTGTACTGCCGGTGCACAGACACCAAGCATTTCATTCTCTATCTCCTCCAACTGCACTCTTAAATCTTCTGTATCTGTGTTCCACTCTGCTTTTAAATCAATCAGACGCTGTCTGAATTCCTTATGATTTAGAGTTGCAGCATCTGTTTCAAGAAGAGACTTCAAATCCTCCACTCTACCCTGAAGGGAATAAATAACATCCTGCAAACTTTCAACACTCTGTGCCAGTTCAATATCATAGTACGGCATATCATTGATCAATTTAGTAAGAAGCTTACACATACGGTCTATGGTATCCTGAAAACATTCTTTTACCATTTTCCCGGACATATTTGTAATATCATTTCCCAATGCAGATACCTGATATGCGCCATTAATATCATAATATACGTCTGAAATATTACGAATGGACGTTTCTACCTTTTCGCTGATACTGATTGCGTTGTCAAGGATGGATTTGCCAAGCCCAAGCAACTCATTCATGCTTTCCACATCAAAAGCACGATCCTGTTCTAATGAAATATGATTTGGTTTACCCATTTCTTTATCCCCCCGGTATTTTTACACTTTAGATGTATGATGTGACTGATCTACGGCTGCAAATTCATCCGTTGCAGATTGTATATAATTTGCAATCGCAATTAATAATTCTCCAATATCACATATTGTATCTGCTTCTTTGGTTATATTTTCAGTTAGTGAGGTTACAAAATCTCCTGCTGAATTATCTATTGCATCTATGATAATATTCTTAGTATCCACACTGGCTTCAATAATTTCACTTTCTACTCTGCTTATAATGTCAGTAAGTATGCTACCCACTTCCTCCGGTTTGATTCCTATATCTGCCATTTACACATTCCTCTTCTTCCGCTTTAATTTCCCACTGCATCGGTTTCTATTGTTTTTTCAACCATACGTACAACGCCTAACTCACTGTCTTCAAAAGCTTGTTCTAATAACGGAATAACCTCTGTTGCTAAAACCTCTAAGAGCACAAGCACTTTCTCAGAAGTTTCATTTGCAAAAAACAAATTTTCATCCGATACGAGATTTTTAAGTTCTCCAATAACCTGCCGAATATTCTCAATCTGCAAAGTATGCATATCGGATAATTTATTTTGTATTAACTCATATTCGGCCATTCGTAGATTTATTAACTGCGCCATACCTATATTCCTCCCAATTGGTTTAACATTGCTTGTGTTCCTGCAATATCCCCCCGCAAACAAGTCTCATAGTCATTTAATCTTGAAATTTGGACAGCAACATCATCCTTTAATTCATTTACCTGACTATTATTACTATCCATTTCTATAATACACTGCTCCACATCTGTCTTTATTTGTTCCGCTCCCTTACCTTCGAAAACATTAGTAATAACTATCTCATATACAATTTCATTTGACTCATATAGATACTTCTGCGAAGCCCAATCTGAGATACACTGTTCTAATATCTCTTTTTCGTGTATCAAAGAGATTCTCTTTGCCTGTGTATTGGTCAATTTCCTTTCTAAATTTGCAATCTTAGAACGCAATTCTGCTTTTTTCATTGCTATCTCTTCTAACCTTCTTTGTTCATCAGGAGTTATTGTTGTATTTGGATTTGACATTTTTTAATCTCCCCTTATCTCACTATATCAACTCAATAATATCGCCTGTATATATTGCTGCTTCATCATATGATAAAAGCGTATTCACTTGTTTCATCTGCCTTATAGACTTAACATATTTAGTATTACTTACGTTGTCACAATCAACTATGCCTCTTTCCACTAATACATGTATTGTTTCAACGATTGTCTGTTCCGGATTCACTATAACATCAACATCTCTTTGACCTTCAATTCTCCATGTTAATTTCAGCTGCATACTGATGTCTCCTTTTAATTCGTTGCAAATTTATTTTTATCAAAAAACAAATGCATATTATTGCTACCAAAATACCGGCCATCCATCCAAGATATTTATAACTATCCACTTCTTCTCCATAATCTTGTACTTTATTCAACTCTATTTCAGTAGAAAAAAGCCTATCTGCCAATTCACTATCTAAATTCTGTTCTTCCTCTATTTCCGTGAATATAAGCTCTTTTCTTTCACTATCCTTTTCTGCCTCTTCTAATCTTAAATCATCATATTTCTCATATATATCTTCATCAAATAATTCTGTTGCACCATACATATCTACAATAGACATATATGTATTAATTTCTCGTTCCTTCCAAGCGTCCCCATCCACAACCATGCTTCTTGTTATGCATAATTGGCTATTACTTACAACCATTTTCTTTTCATCCCTTTTTAATAATTCTAATTACGCATTGGACAAAATATATTTATCCAATGCATAATTAGATTTTTGCTGTACTAATTTACTTTATTAACAGCATACTTCTGATCTACTCCCTGCATTTCAGCAATATAATCATTTGTTGACTGAATTAACATAGTAACAATCTCCAACGTACGTGAAAAGTTTCCTGTAGTCTCAAGAAAATCCTGACGATAATCTTCAGTCGCAGCGGAAACCCAAGCATCACACAAATTATTTACACTAGTGTTCATTGATTGAGTAATACTTTCAAATTCTGAAACGTATTGACTTAATTTCGCAACTTCAGTTTCCATGTCACTATATTGCAAATTTAACATAGATGTTTCTGCCATACTCCTTCTTCTCCTTTCCATATATTTAATAACCGAGCTCCGTCGGATTATTATCTTACTCGGACTCCATCTGTCTGCTCCTACGTCTGTTTACCCATAATTTAATTACAATATTTGTGCTTCCCGCCAAAATACCCAGAAGCAAAATAACATATAGCAATTCTTTGAGATATATTTCTTCTTCCAAATATTTTTCAGATACATTTATACCTATTCCCTGTGTCTTTACAGGACTTATAATATAATCATAAATTTCCGTATTCTCCTGTGTACTTACTCTTGTATAAGGTAATAATTGTGTGAAGTTTTCAAGAATATCAACATTTTGCTCATTAACATCCACTCTTGAATCAGCAAGCTGTCCTATGCATGTCTCAACATTTAATATTGTTTGTTGATTTGCTTCATTCAAAGCCATAACAAGTTTCTGACAGTTCTCGTTTGTTGTTGCATATACTTCATTTGCATATGTTATATACTCCTGATTATTTGTTTGTACTAAACGATACATCTCATTACTATTGGCTTCTATATCTGATAAATATTGATTTAGATTGGCGTTTTCTACATAATTCATTGGATTAAATGCCAATACTTTAGATTCATATGTAGACATTTTGTCAAATAATTCAGTTCTTGAATTTTCAAATATCTCTTTTTGTGACATATTATAATCCAAGAGTACAGTTACTAATTTCTCCTCTACAATGTCGACAATTTTCTGTTTTTCTGACTCCAAAAGTGTTTTATCGTAAAAAGTCATTACCAAACCATCTATCTGCTCCCGTGATGCCTCCTCACATATTCCCAGATGAATTTCATATTGAGCCTCATTAATACCTAAATCATTGAGGATCTCTCTCATTTGCCGCTCAGCCTCTTGCTCATCTGCCTTTCGTTGATATTCTATAAGCTCCGTAATAGCAATTGCCATATCCTCGTAATTTATATTTGCATTATAAATTCCTATTGCTTCATAAAGAGCCTCTTCTCCTTCTTTTATTTTCTCACTATGCTCCTGTTCCATATTTACCATGTAATCATCATATAATGTAAAGAAGTCATTAAACGCTGTGGATATTTCAGCGCTTGACTCCTGTATAGTTGAAAATTCTTCTTTAGAAGCTACCATTGCTTCTGTTAAAGTTTCTTTCATTTTTTGTAAATAAGCATTATTATTTGAATAATATGGTTGCAAATCAATAACTGTTAAATCTTTTGCTACGCTAACCTCTTCAACAGGACTTACTGTAGCAATTAAATCATCCGCGTCTACATTTGTAAGCAATTGTAATTCATTCATATCATTGTTTAATATAGTTACTGATTTATCTTGTACCTGATGAAATTCTGCTAAAATTGCATCTAAATATACAAAGGATATATTTGAATTTAATGTATATATAAAATTATAAACATAATTAACAGCTTGCATTTCTGCTTGCTCGGTTAATTTGGTATTAAACTGATACTCTATAGATATCTTATTGGGATTATCTGCTATTGAATTAATACTTATTGAAAAATCTTCGGGTAATACTATATATGCAGCATAAGTACCATTTTCTATTCCTGACTTTGCATCTGTAAGTCCGGTAATAATAAATTTGTCATTGGGCAGATACATCAATTGATTTGCATAGTTTATGTACTCTCCTCTAATCCAAACTCCCTCATCCATATTTACAATCGCTATCTTTTCTGTTTTCTCTAACTTATCTAATAATTTTTGCTGATATATTCGTTCAAATTGCGAACCTATAATCATACAAATTAGAATTGATACCACATACGTCATTAATTTTCCTATTAGCTTTAGTTTTTTTCCCATTTTTAACCCTTCGCAGAATTTTTACTATTCCGCTCTTATGTGTAATATTGAAATAGTTGCTTTAAATTATAATATTTTCCTACTAGTCTATAAGTCGAAATCAATTATCTCACACACCGCTTTTTCATTACGTATCTAAATAATAACGAACCCCCAATCAAAAAGTTACAAAATTTAAGAATCCTCTTTAGTTAAGTTGAATGCAAAAGCTGAATGCAAAAAGTTGAATGCGTCCTCTTTAGTTCGTTGAATGCCGTAATCTATAATTAAATAAATATTTTTATTATTATCCTTATATAATATTTCTTCATATAATTAAATGCATTTTCGATAAGTGTACCCCGATTTTCGATAAGTGCAGTCATTCCGTAGATTCTGTTTTAATGATTTCCAAATAAAAAACACCTAAACGTCGTTTTCACGACATTTAGGTACCTTCTATCTGTTTGCACATTCAAACTGCCTATCAACATATAACTTTTTAAATTGATTTAATTTACGTTGTGAAACATCAATATCCTCTCCATTACTTAGATATACAATTCTATCCTCTATACGAGCAATTTCATCAAGATTTACAATAAATGCATTATGGCATCTGCAAAACCATTCGGTTGGTAGTATTTTTTCAACATCTTTCATATTATCACTACACCTAACCACCCCTTGCTTCGTATGAAACAGAATATAATGCTTCTCCGTTTCAACATAAATAATATTTTTTAATGTCAATTCTCGCATTCCGGCATCAACTACACTTACTTTAATTCTCTTATTCCGTCCAAGTATAATTTGTGCAGATGCCAAAGCCTCTTGCAACTCATCTAATTCTGTTTTATCTATATAACGAAATGCATTTACAACATATCCCTTTCGACTCATTTCAATATGTGTGGTCAATATCACATATATACCCTCAGGATTATATTTTCTGGCCTCTGAAATAGTATCAAACCCATCCAAACCTTGCATCTCAATATCTATTAAGGAAATATCATAATGTTCCTTATTCGCCAAATATTGCTCGCCACTTGAGAATAGAGTAATTTCTATCTCCTTCATAGTATCGTATTGAACAATCTTTCTTTGTATTCGTTTTCTCCAGTTAGCATCATCATCTACAATTGCAACTCTCATATTTTACTTTCCTACATAATTGAATATAATTTTTAAACTAAATTTATTTTCATTCTTCTCAATATCAAAGAATCCATTATACTTATTGACACTATCTCTGATATTTTCCAATCCAAATCCATGATAATCCTTATTCTTCTTTGATTGCTTATCATTATTTTTCATCTTATGATTGAATGAATTCTCGACCAGTACAATAATGTTTTGGTCAGTATAACGACACTCTAATAATATGTATTTCTCTTCCGCTTCTACTGCTGCCTCGTAAGCATTACTTAATGCATTGGAAAATATGGTACATAAGTCAAATGTCTCAATTACACAATCAACCGGAAACATTCCTCTTACTTCCATCTCAATCCCGTTCTGTTTCGCTTTCACATAATATTGATTAATAATTGCATCTACAATTCCATTATGCACAGTAACAACATTTCCAAATGTATCTATCTTTAAATTCATTTGTTTAATATAATCATCTATTTTATCATACTCACCATTTTTTATTAAACTCGATATGAGTTCCATATGACTTCTTAAATCATGGCGAAACTTCTTTGTTTCCTTTTCTCTATTCTCCAGATACTCATAATGATTCTTCTGCGCATTTAAATAAGTATTCAAAATCATTTCTTTCTCTTTATAAACATTACGTTGTGTAAAAAGAATAATAACCGCTGCTAATTGAATAAAAATGCCTAAAATAACTAAAATAACTGCCGACAGATATAAAACATTGAAACTTCCCGAATATATATCAGCACCTAAGAATATAGCAGAAACCACGACAACATCTGCACATAATAAAATACTAAATCCTAATAAATTTACAATTCCTATGTTTCGCAAAGATGATGTACTTTTTTTCTTGTACAAACTTCCCATTACACAGATAAAAATTAAGGAAATACATGATGCAATTAAGTTAGCAAAATTATCCCAGTTTAAATTTACTAATTTCAAAAAAACATTTACCAAAACAATATTCAAAATATCTATTAAAGAACTGGCACATATAACCCATAAAGTAATAGCCACTATGCTCTGTATTTTTTCCTCATATATCAAATATACCAAAACCATAATAAACAATACATATAAAAGCGTCTCTAACAAATCCTTATGTAGTATAAAAATCAAAACAGAAGTAGCTACTAATGTAACGCAAACAAGCATAGTAATGATTATATTATATTTAAATTCCCTCTTCTGAAACCGAAAAAACATACTACATATAATAAGAATTTTAACAAAATGAAGAATATCTGTCAGTGTGAATATAAACAGTTCCATTTCTCCCTCCCAAACAAAGTACCACTGTTACTAAAAATATAACAAAATTTCCTTTATTTGGAAAGGAGAAACTTCTATGATTTAATATCCTCTAATCCAAGAAGCAACGAGGTCCAAAAACTTCGTAAACACTAACTTATCCTTTCCGTATATACTATTGTATTATCCGGATAAGACAAGAATATAATTTTTCCAAAATAAGTAAATAGCATTTCGATAAGTGTATATCAATTTTCGATAAACGTATTAATTTTTTATGTTTTTAACTCCAAAATCCTCTTTTCCCTATTTCCCTTTTATGTTATATTTATTATTGATATGGATTTCTTTTATCAGACGATGGAAAGATATCTCATTGGATTATTTTTCAGAACGGAGACTTTTATGGACGAAAAGAAATTTGCCCTTTTAATCGACGCAGATAATATATCTTCCAAGTACATCAAGACCATTCTTGATGAGCTTGCGAAATACGGTCTGGTCACCTACAAAAGATTATATGGTGATTTGACAAAGACCAATAATAAGAGCTGGCGTGATGCCCTTTTGACACACTCCATCATTCCTATGCAACAGTTTAACTACACCACAGGGAAGAATTCTACTGACTCGGCTATGATTATTGATGCAATGGATATTCTCTATTCCGGCCACGTGGACGGCTTCTGCTTAGCAAGCAGCGACAGCGATTTTACAAGACTTGCCATGAGACTTCGCGAGTCCGGCATGACCGTTATCGGTATGGGTGAACGTAAAACGCCGGAAGCCTTCCGTGATTCCTGCGAACGTTTCTTATTCCTGGATGTCCTCTCAGACACTTCTTCTGAAGAAGGGGCTGACAGCGATAATAAGGACGATGAAATTGCAATCACACCGCTTCCTGCTATTGAAGCCATTATTATTAAGATCATTATGGAAAACGGTATCAACGGAACCTCTATGGACATCGGCGAATTAGGAAGCCGCATTACCAAGTTCTATTCCGCATTTGATATCCGTAACTACGGCTATACGAAGTTTTCTAAGTTCCTGGAACAGTTCTCTTCCATCCGCTTAAATTACACCGAAACCACGGTAACCGCGGAATTAACAGAGTCCGACATTCCTTTGGAAGCCATTGAAGCAGAGATTGTTGCCATCTTAGATAATTGCGACAAGAAAACCGCTTACTTAAGCCAGTTAAGCAATATGTTATTAAAGAAGTATCCTAACTTCGATATTCATAACTACGGCTACTCACGTTTCAGTAAAATGCTTTCGGAATTTAAGAGTGTCAAAATCGGTGCTTTTAACAAGACCGTCACCTTGATTGCTCCTCCGGCACCCATAACCGCCGTTAAAAAAGTTTCAGCACCTACGCCCCGCATTAAGGGAAGTGCACAGAAGAATAAGAAGAATTAAACATAAAAACCTCTTAAGCTGGTTGATGCTTAAGAGGTTTTTTAATCTGACACGTATTAATTATATTACCATCCCATCTCATATGCTACATAGTCTTTTATACGAAATAGCATATACAATGGTATACTCCATACATGAGTATCACCATCCATATTATCCCCCACATTTTTTAATGATGTTTTTACTGCAATTTCAGGCTTATAACGATTACAAAACAAACGTAAACTTTTAGCCTTTGTATTATCAGCAGCTTTTACCTCAATTGGCATTAAAACACCTTCGTAATCTGTAATAAAATCTATTTCAGCATCCGCCTTTGTTCGCCAGAAATAACTATCAATCCCCAAACATTTTAATTGTGTCATAACATAATTCTCCGTCAAAGCCCCCTTAAAATGAATATATGCCACGTCACCTTCTAATATAGTTCGATAATTCACATTTGATTTTCTTCTAAGCAAACCCACATCGGACATATATACCTTAAAGTATGTAGTATCTGCCATCCCGGAAAGGGGCAATTCGGGCGTTGCAACTAAATTTAATTTATACACAATTCCTGCATTTACCAACCATTCCAACGCATCTTCCAAGTCTTTTGCTCTTGCCCCTTGCTTCACGTGCGAAAAAATAAATTTATTATTATCCTTTGATATCTGTGAAGGAATTGCATCCCATATCAATTTTACTTTAGTAGCTGTTTCCGGTGTCGTATGCTTTCCAAAATCATCAGCATAATCTTTTAATATTCTGTCCTGAACAGTTTCTACTTCCTTATAGTCGTGAGTATCCACCCATGTTTGTACTGCTTCCGGCATTCCACCAACAATATAGTAATTTTGCAAATATTTTTTTAGTGGAGTCATATATAATTCCGGAATCTCACGTTCATAATCCAATTCCCTTGCACCTTGAATATATTTTTCACCATCATCTGCAATTACAAATTCTTCAAAACTCATTGGATACATCTCAATACGATCCACCTTCCCCACAGGAAAAGAAATACCTTCCCTGCGAAGAGCTACTCCCAGCAAAGAACCGGCCGCTATAACATGAAGTTCTGGCATATTTTCACAAAAATACTTCAAAGATTGAATTGCTCTCGGACAATCCTGTATCTCATCAAATATAACCAATGTTTTGCCGGGTATAATCTCTTTGCCATAATCTGCTATTATAAGTTCTCTCAATATACGTTCCACATTGAAATCATAATCAAAAACAGATTTTAATCCCTCATTTCCGTCGAAATTAAAATATGCTGTATCTTCGAATTCATTTCTCCCAAATTCACGAATAAGATAGGTCTTTCCACATTGGCGGACACCTGTAACCAACAATGGCTTTCTGTTTTTTTTAATTTTCCATTGATTCAATTTTTTTAAAGTTTTACGTTTCATATCTTTTCCTTACCTGTTATTTACGCTATTAATATTGATTTGCATTTTTCTACCGAATAAACGATTCTCGTCTTCGTTTTTCGACCGAATAATTGTTTTCTATCATTTTATCATTTCAAATGTGAATGTCAATATATTTTTAATCAAAAAAGGACCATACTAAATTTACTTTAATATAGTCCTTTGTACCGCTTATCGTATTTATCTTTCTGTAAAACGCCCTACTGTTCCACCGTAATTCTCGTCAAAAGATATGCCATCTCCTGATCCAACGCTTCCGGTTCCATCACGGTAGTCTGCGCCATAATTTTAAGGCCTTCAATGGCATACATCATATTTCTTGCCTCAAGTTCGGGATATGCACATACGAATTCACCATTCTCGATACCAAGTTCAATCAAGTTGCGGATAATCTCCACGCCCATCTCAAACTGCTTCTGCAGGGCATTCTCGAAACCACTGTCCTTGTAATCATAGTAGTATTCGTAAATCGCCATAATAAGGCTCCCTTTTCTAGCGAAAATCTCAGCCTTTTGCGCCTTAAAGAATACCATAAGAATTTCTGATGCCGAAGCATCTTCCGAAAGCTGTTCTTCCAAACCGGCATCGGTCTGTCTTGATTCCATCTTCAGCAAATCTCGAAAGATTTCTGCAGTATTGTTGTAATAAAGATATAAACCGCCACGGCTGATTTCACAAGCCTCCACAATATCTTTCATGGTTACGGTACGAAAGCCCTTCTCGATAAAAACGCGCTTCGCTACCTGTAAAATATATATTTTCTTCTGTTCTGATTTCGCACCCATAATTACACCTCTGTTCCTTCCGAATCAAAAGGAACATCCCAAAATTCAATTAACTCTTTCATCTTAGATACAAGGGCATAGAACACACCGTATTCCACGCCTTCTTTCCACATCATACCCTTGGTACGTCCCTTGATGATATAACGCGAAAGGATTGCCCCAAGCAAATCCATATCCTGAATGCGGGCTCTTGCAATCATACGAAGTTCATCCTGATAATTGCTCATACGATGTTTGCGGTACACATAATCGTAATTCTTGTTAATAAACTTTGTTTTATCCGCAACCTTTACGAATGCAAGCAAGGTTCCGTCATAAGTAGGAATTCGCATAGTGTTTACAGTCGCCGCTTCCGGTGTATACTGGGATACCACATTCAACCCCTGCTTTGACTCAAGCCAAGGAAGATATTTCAATAAAACACGCACATCTTCTTTATATTCCGCAACAAACTGTTCCGTTGTTAATTTTTCGTTTTCAAACATCGGTTTTACCCTCCTTTTGTTCTATCCCCATTAAAAATATCATAACACAGACCACAGAAAAATCCACTACATTTTTCATATTTATTTACATCTGCAGTAACTTTTAATCCGGTAGTTTTCTTACATCTGCAACAACTTCTGCGCCAAGACTTTGGCTTCATCATAATCAAAATTCTTGATACAGCGTTTTACATCTTCTAAGGTCTTTCGTTTACCATCTTCCATGCGGAAAGAAAGCATTGCATTGACCTTCTTCTCAGCCTCCTGCTGCTCTAACATATCAAGGCTTCCCATCATGGATAAAAGCTGTGCCGTATATTCGCTGGGTGTCAACTCCACATCCTGCACTTTTAACTCTTCCGTCAAGGCAATTCCGTTATCCTGAAATACAAACTTAATATTGGCAAGCAACATTTGATATTGCTCAAATAAGTTATCTGCACCTTCGTCAATCACTCTGTAATTCTGTTCACGCGCAGCCATTTCCTGCTCTTTGGCCTTATCAGAAAGCTGCATCGCACCAATACCCTTGGCAAGGCCTTTTAAGGCATGTGCTTCAAAGAGATAATCGTCATATCGTTTCTCACGCACCTGCTTCTTCATTCGCACAATCTGTTCTTCACCGTCATCATAAATATATCTTAAAATCTGGATATATCTCTGACGGCTGTTTCCGTAATTTTCGATACCTGCATCAACATCAACCTGCGGAATCACAATCGGTTTACCGATACTAATCTTCGGATTCTTTTTATCCACTAAATGAATGAATTCCGTAGGCAGATATTTGCGCAACACTTTCTCCAAAACATTGATATCCATGGGCTTGGATATATAATCCTGAAAACCGTTCTCCAGAAACATTTCCCTTGCGCCGCGGATTGCATTGGCCGTAAGGGCAATTACAGGAATGTTACGAATCTCTTTATCCTGGAATTCCCTGATTTTATGCGTCGTTTCAATACCGTCCATAATCGGCATCATCTGATCCATAAGAATCAAATGATAATGGTTCTTCGTAAGCTTCTCAAGGCATTCCTGACCACTGGTGGCCGTATCCACGCGGATCTGATACATGGATAAAATGCCCTGAATCACTTTGATATTGGTCACATTATCGTCTACCGCAAGAACTTTTGCCATAGGCGCGATAAAACTTTCATTACTGCTCTTTAATTCCTCTTCTTCCTTCTCTGTCAGGACATTGTAATCACCCGTAGGCGCGTAATCCACGATACTCTGATAAAAGTAAAAAGAAAAAATACTTCCTTCGCCGTAGGTACTTTTAACAGAAATGGAACCGCCCATACTTTCAATCAAACGCTTGGTAATGGCAAGACCGAGTCCCGTACCCTCAATGGTCTGATTCTTAATCATATCCGCACGTTCAAAGCTGTTAAACAGGGTCTTCATATGCTCTTCGCTGATACCGCAACCGGTATCTTCCACGGAAACACGTACCAGTGCAAGACCGTTTTGCAACTCCCAGTCCACATTCATTGCAACATAACCGCGTTGGGTATATTTTACGGCATTGGTAAGAATATTGGTAAACACCTGTCGCACATGAGTTTCATCACCACGTAACACCTTAGGCAGGGTTTCTTTTACATGGATTTCAAACATAACACCCTTTTCTTCCAACTTAGGTCTTATGGAATCCGTAATATCCTTAATGAGAAAGCCGGGCTTATAATTGACGTCGTTTACATTCATCTTTCCGGACTCAATTTTAGAGAAGTCAAGGATATCGTTGATAATAGAAATCAAAATATTACCGGCATTCTTGATACTGTTGGCATGATTCTCCACAGACTTCGAAGTATTCTCACGAAGAATCATTTCCGTAGTACCCATAATCGCGTTCATCGGTGTTCTGATTTCATGGGACATATTGGCAAGGAACATAGTCTTAGCCTTGTTCGCTTCTTCCGCCTGCTCTTTTAGTTCAAGCAGTCGCTTATTGTACTCCTGCTCTTCTGTTTTATCAAAAAGCCAGAGATTATAACCTTTTAAAGTGTTTTTGTCATAAAAAGGTACTACCGAAATACTGTACTGCCTGCTTCCGATATGGATAACTTTCTTATTGCTGCGATAAATCTGATTAATGATACGGCTCTGCTGATTGGGAAGTTTTAACTCCGGCAGAATCGACAATGCCACTTCATTGGCAAACAAAAGGTTTTTACCAATATCGATAACAAAAAAACCTTCGTCAATGTTTTGTACTACATCTTCCTTCGCAACCTGTACTGTATCGAAAATACGCAATTTGAAAATAATAATTGCAATCATAATTAACGCAGCCACAAGAATGAACTCCGAATATCTTGCATAAGGATGGATATGGAAATTCTCCATTACCGTACAAAGCCAGAATACAAAAAAGGCTATCGGGAATATAATAATATACTTTGAATTTTTTGTTTTATAAACAATTTGATTACGTATGGTAATAATAAAAGAATTAATCAAAAGTGCTAAATGATATATGTACCAACAAATCATCAGCTTTCCCGGTGTACACACCAATTGAAGTGAACCATCAACTTTTTTCGCATAAAATTCTTCAAAAAATAAATCATGGTAATCCATTAACAAGGCACCGGTCAGCATAATGGTATCAAACAAAATCAATATTGCTGCCAACCAGGTATTTACACTCGCATTACAGGAACGCATAATTAACAATAAAAGGAAGGTATAAAGATATGCAACTCCGAAATATTGGATTTTAACCGCAACAATCAATGCGCCTTCCGAAGATGCCAAATCGCCCAAGAAACAGCCAATAACACAAATAAAAGCTGATACAGAAACAAGACCCAGATATTTCTGGTTCTCTGAGAACTTTTCATTATAAACTAAAAAGGTAATAACCCCGACAATCAAAATGCAGATTATGTGTGCAATTACAATATAATTCATATTAACCACCCCTATTGTTTTATTATACGAAAAATATATAAAACTGTCAAAATATGTGCTTTGCGCTAATATATTGTTAATTTTACGCAAAATAGTTATAGATTTTGACGATAATAAGTAATATAATTTCATTAAAGTTAGTCAGTGAACGACAAGCATTGATTAACAATTCCGAAAGAATTCCCCTTTTACACAAACAAAAAGCCGGATGGTGTATGCCAGCCGGTTTTTTGTTTGCATTTATACATATGCCATTATTCTATCTTTATGTTGCAAATAAATCTGTTCCTTTATATTTTATTAAAATAATACTTGCCTTTTCCTAAAGGCTTATGCTATAATAGCTCTCGGTGGTAAAACACTCCAATTTCATAGGGGAATCATACAATGGCAGTATGACGGTCTCCAAAACCGTTCATGGGGGTTCGAATCCCTCTTCCCCTGTTAAAAAAACCTTGATACAATTATGTATCAAGGTTTTTTGTTTCTATATGTCTTTTATGATAATAAATATTTTTTATTATGCCTTACAACGTTTTCAGAATTTTTAAGATAATATACTCTCTATTGCATCCGTCACAGAAGAAACATATATCATCTTTACGCCTTTTACTTCCTGCAGGCTGTCTTTACAACTCGCCGGTACAATACAGGTCTTAAACCCAAGTTTCTTTGCCTCACTGACCCTGGTCTGCATCTGGCTTACCGCTCTTACTTCTCCCGACAAGCCAACTTCGCCAAATGCCATTACATCTTCACCGATTGCGCGGTTTCTAAAACTTGATACCAAAGCAAGCACGATTCCCAAATCTGTAGCCGGCTCTGTAATGCGCATACCGCCTGCAATATTTACATAGGCATCACAGTCACCCATAGACATACCAAGACGTTTCTCAAGCACAGCCATAAGCAGGTTTAATCGGTTCAAATCCGTACCGATGGCTTGTCGCCTCGGAATACCGAAATTCGTACGGCATACCAACGCCTGGATTTCAATAAGAATCGGTCTTGTACCTTCCACAGAGCAGGTAACAATACAGCCGTTCTCTCCTTCCGGCCTTCCGCTAAGCATAAACTCTGAAGGATTCTCCACTTCAATCAGCCCCTGCTCCCTCATCTCAAATACGCCAATTTCATTGGTGGAACCAAAACGATTCTTTACCCCACGTAAAATACGATAAGACGCGTGTCTGTCGCCTTCAAAGTACAAAACAGTATCTACCATATGTTCCAACACTCTGGGGCCCGCAACCGTACCTTCCTTGGTAACATGGCCTACAATAAATACTGAAATCTCCAGTCCTTTGGCAATCTGCATCAAAACAGAAGTTGCTTCTCGTACCTGAGAAACGCTTCCCGGTGCGGAACCTACATCCTCAGAATACATTGTCTGAATGGAATCGATAATCACAATCTCAGGTTTTACCTTCTTAATGACTTCTTCAATAATATCCAGATTCGTCTCGCACAACAACTGCACATCATCCGTAAAAGTCCCGATGCGCTCCGCACGTAACTTAATCTGTTTTAAAGACTCCTCACCGGAAATATATAAAACAGAATGCCCTGCATTGCCCAAAAAACGACAAGTCTGCAAAAGAATCGTAGATTTACCGATACCGGGATCACCACCTACCAAAGTAAGGGAACCGGGCACAATACCACCGCCAAGAACCCGGTCTAATTCCTTCATTCCGGTAGCCACCCGTTCTTCTTTCGCCGTGGATATTTCGGACATTTTACTTAAAACCGCTTCTTTACGGTCCGCCTTCGTAACACTACCCTTACTGCTTACGGTAATACGCTCTTCCGACATGGTATTCCACTGTCTGCAGCCGGGGCACTGCCCCATCCACTTCGCTGATTCATATCCGCATTCTTTACAATAAAAAACTGATTTTTCCTTACCTTTTGCCATTTACCTACTCCAAAAATATGTATGTTACGGCATCCTGATGATACCGCCTCACTCTTAATTTGAGTAAAAAACAGCACACCGCGCCGGCATGCTGTTTCTCTTTGGTCATTATACTTTATTACTTTTTAATCTGCACCTTCAATTCAGATGCATCTGCCAGTTCTACACTGATATTCATTTTACCGCTAAGATTACTCTTAAGTGTACCAATATTCTCATCGCCAATCCATACCTGATATTCGGTATTCTCAGCAAGACCGATTGTCAGCTGGGCATCATTGTCACCGTCTACGATGAAAGATACGCCATCTTCCTTTTCATCAAAATGAGTAACACTGGTTCCGGGAACAGATTCGTATAAAAACATACCGTTCTTCTCTAATTTCGTCATTGTCTGGAATGTTTTTACCTTATAAAGGTCTCCATCGTGAGGAAAATCCTCTACCTTTGCTTTGTCAGCCAATGTATGGTTTCCAAAACTGATTGTTCCATCCGCTTCTTCACGGAGTAATTCTTCCACTACAGCCATTTGTGTATCCTCCCAATTTATCATAAATGCCCGTCGGGAAATAAAAAACACATTCCTTATTTCCACTCTTTCAGTATACTAAATTTTTCTCTTTTTTTCTACTGTTTCAGACAAGTTTCCTTAAAATATTTTTCTTTTCCCATATCTGACAAATCAGCCATTTGATTTTTTAAGATTTCTTCTGAAAAGTCACTTTTTTATTTTTAATTCCGGCAAGAACCTTATCCCCCGCCTGAATTCTTCCGCTTAAAAGTTCTTCTGCAAGGGCATCCTCAATCACAGACTGTACGGCACGCTTTAAGGGACGTGCACCCATTTTAGCATTGCTGTATTCTTTGACAAGATGTTCTTTTAACGCAGAAGACACCGTAAGGGTAATGCCCATCTGCTCCTTGCATCTTGCACTTAATTTTCCGGTAAGAAGCTGAATAATTTCCTTCATATTGTCATTGTTCAACTGGTGGAACACAATAATATCATCAATACGGTTAATAAACTCCGGTTTAAAAATTCTCTTCACTTCTTCCATTACGCCGGACTTCATTTTATCGTAGTTCTGCTTCTCGGTTGTCGCTCCCGCAAAACCCAAATTCTTCGGGTCTACAATACGCTGTGCCCCTGCATTGGACGTCATAATCAGCACTGTATTCTTAAAGCTTACCTTGCGACCCTTTGCATCCGTAATGTGACCGTCATCCAGCACCTGTAATAATACGTTAAAAACGTCAGGGTGTGCTTTCTCAATTTCATCAAAAAGAACTACAGAATAAGGATTGCGACGAATTTTTTCACTCAACTGGCCGCCGTCTTCAAAACCTACATATCCCGGCGGCGAACCAATCATTTTGGATACCGAATGTTGCTCCATATATTCGGACATATCCACACGAATCAGAGAACTTTCCGAACCAAATAACGCCTCTGCCAAAGCCTTACTAAGCTCTGTTTTACCCACACCGGTGGGTCCTAAAAACAGAAAGCTTCCGATAGGACGGTTTGGATCCTGCAATCCCACACGGCCGCGACGGATGGACTTGGCAACCGCAGTTACAGCCTCCTGCTGTCCGATAACACGCTTGTGCAATACTTTCTCTAATTTGAGAAGTTTCTCAGACTCTTTTTCAGCTAATTTGGTTACCGGTATTTTAGTCCATACAGATACAATCTTCTCAATATCTTCTTCGCATATTTGTACGGCATCCTGCATTAACTTCTTCTCATATGCAGCTTCTGCACGATGCAGTTTCTTAAACAACACATCCTGCTCTGCCTTAATTCTGCCGGCCTCTTCAAAATCCAATTCCTGAATTGCTTTTTCAATTGCCGCATCCGCGGCAGATATTTCTTCCTGAAGTTTCTGACAGGTTTTGGATACATTCTTTTCAGACAAACGTACACTTGCTGCCGCCTCATCAATAACATCAATTGCTTTATCCGGCAAATTACGGTCCGAAATGTAACGGTCTGCAAGTCTTACTGCTGCTTCAATTGCTTCCTGCGTAATGGATACCTTATGATACTGCTCATATTTATGAACGATTCCTTTTAGAATTGCGATTGCCTCTTCTACCGTAGGTTCTTCTACCGCAACCGTCTGAAAGCGACGTTCTAAAGCTGCATCCTTCTCAATATACTTACGATATTCTGTAATGGTAGTTGCACCAATCAACTGCACTTCTCCACGTGATAATGCAGGTTTCAAAATGCTGGCGGCATCAATAGATCCTTCCGAACCTCCCGCTCCTATCATAGTATGAATTTCATCCATAAAAAGAATGATGTTTCCGTCTTCTGTCACTTCTTTCATCACAGTTTTGATACGTTCTTCAAATTCACCGCGATACTTGCTGCCTGCCACCATAGCAGATAAGTCCAAAGATAAAATCCTTTTATTTTTAAGACTTTCCGGCACATCACCATTTACAATTCGTGTTGCAAAACCTTCTACAATGGCGGTTTTACCCACACCGGGTTCACCTATTAAACAAGGATTGTTTTTAGTTCTTCGGGATATAATCTGAATAAGGCGCTGGATTTCTTCCTCACGACCGATTACAGGGTCTAACTTACCCTTACGGGCAAGCTCCGTCATATCTCTGGAATACTGGGATAACATATCCGGTGCATTCTTTTTCTTCTTTAAATTACGCTGACCAAGCTTTTCTTTTATGGCATCTGCATCCTCGCCCATAGCAAGAATTACGTCCATATAAACCTTCTTAACATTTACCTTCATAATGGACAACATTTTACCGGCCATATTATCACCGTCACGAAGCAATGCAATTAAAATATGTTCCGTTCCCGTGCTTCCTCCATGAAAAAATGTCGCCTGATTGTGGCTATCATTCAAAACCCCCATTGCCCTGGGTGTGTATTTGTTACTTCCTCTGGAAATGGCTTCGCCACCGGGTACACCATAGGCTTTCAGTAATTCCTGTAATTCTTTCACCGATACACCATTGGCCTTCAATGCTGCGCCCGCAACACTGTCTGTTTCCTTGGTAAGTCCATATAAAATATGTTCCGTTCCGATATGATTCTGATGCAGCCTTCTGGCAATTTCTTCCGCATATCGTAAGGCATTCTGTGCCTGATCCGTAAACTGCTCCTGCATTATTATTCTCCTCCATATTCCAAATAGATCTCATCAATTAAAGCATGCACTTCCGCTCTGGAAATATTCTTACAGGCACCGATTGCCAGCAAAATACGTAAATCCTTCTTCATTGCTTCCAATGCCCTGAGTTTATCTACATCCACAGCAATGACTGCGCCTTTTCTTCTGTCAACTTTGACAAAACCTTCCTGCCTTAATACATTATATGCCTTATTTACAGTATGCATATTAATTCCTATTTCATCCGCCAATTGACGTACGGAAGGCAGGGCATCTCCCTCCCTGTATACTTCGGTTGCAATTCCAATGATTATTTGGTTGTGCAACTGCATATATAAAGCTTCTTCACTGTTAAAATCAATCTCCCAAAACATTCTTTGCTCCCTTTTTCTCCTAGGTTTTTATATCTGTTTTTAAAAAATTCAAACAGATCCCCTCTGCTTCTCTGTTATTAAAAAAGCATCTGTTATACAAATAATATAACAGATGCTTTTACTTGTCAACTTTGTCTCTTAAAATAAGCCAATTTATAAATCAATAAAATTCAAATCGTCATCATCGTCGTCATCGTCATATGCAGAAACAGACGCTTTCTTTTTAGGACGCTCTTCATACTCATCGTCATCATCGTCATCATCGTCATCATCATCGACTTCAACAGTAAAGTAATCCAAAAGACGCTTAGACAATTTCTTCTTTTCTTTCTTTGACTTTTTATTTTTGCGGGATTTCTTAGGTTCATCATCATCGTCAAACAATGATTCTTCATATTCTTCTTCCTGACCATATGCATCAGTATCCAAAATAACCGCTTCTTCCATCATAGTTTCCTGTGCTACATCCATACTTTCGTCAACAGAAGTTGTGTACATAATTTCTTCTTCCGGCTCTGCATATACAACCTGTTCAGCCGGTGCAACATATACTTCATCCGTAGCAGGTATGCCATAATCTTCCGCTACAGGTGCTTCTGCTGAATTACCCATATACATCTCAAGTTCCGCAACAGGATCTTCCACAGGACTTACATATGCAGCAGCTTCTTCCTCTACATAGGCTTCAGCCGAAGCAGTATCTGCCAACGCTTCACTTACTCCCGACAAGTTTGCGGTTTCAGATAAATCAAGAAAATCATCTTCATCATTGTCTACATAAACATCATCATCGTCGTCATCGTCATATTCGTCATCATCGTCATCATCATTTCGGTAGCCCGCATTTGAAAGCTTGTATGCCAAAATACCAACAACAATAGCCAGAATAACAATTACAATAATGCAAATGATAGAAATTAACTTAAAATTAATTTCCTTTTCCCCGGCAGCCACCGCCACATCTCCCTGTGTCAGCAATCCGGTATACGCAATAAAACTCTTATTGATTGCATCGTATAAATAGTACTTAGGTTCTTCATCATTCACTGAGGCATACATAATATAAAACTGTCCTTTGCCCCATACAGTAAAGATTTCTTCACCCAACTGTAACTCAGTCTGTTCAAATCCCTGAGGTAAAATTTCTACCACAGAAATGGGCTCCATAATAATAAAAGTGCCTTCGTTTCCCGAAAGTGGAATGCTGATTCTACCTGTTTCGGAGGGCTTCTCTGAAGGTTCTTCCGATACGGAAGGCTCTTCTGAAGGTTCTTCTGATGCAGAAGGTTCCTCAGATGCAGAAGGTTCTTCCGAAGGCTCACTTCCTTCCCCCATTTCACCTTCAATTTCTGTCACTTCAGGTTCTTGAACAGGTGCTTGAAATGTAACCAAATCAGAACGGATAAAACCTGTCATGGTTGTACCGTTTCCTTCAAATTGAATCTGATACCACTTATAACCATCTGCGCCGGTAGCTTCACCAATAATGGTTACTTTAGAACCGCCTAAAGCATTTGCAACACGTCCGCTTGAAGTACTGGCATCCTGACGGATATTCGCACTTGAACCGGCAATATATGCAGTCTTGCTGTCTGTCTGGGTAACGTCCACCGTTACAGTTGCCTTTTTAATCAAATCAGAACGAACGTAACCTGTCACTCCGGATTCTGTCGTAATCTTATACCACTTCATATCATCAGCACCGGTAGTTTCTGCAATAACATCTACCAGATCATTAGTGGATAAGGTTGCAACCGCTGTTGCAGAGGTACTTGCAGTTTCACGTACATTAACGTTTGAACCTGTAATAGTTCCCTTCACTGTGTCCGCATGGCTGACAAAAGATACGCACCAAAGAACTGCAACTACACAAAATGCAGTTAACAGACCGCGCAATGCCCATATTCTGTCTTTCATGGAAATCATGTGTTTTTTCATTTCTTACTCCCATCGTTTAAAAATGTTTTATGTTTACCAACTGTCAAATTTGCACACCATGTGTATTTACAGAAGTTTACATAATCTTATGCTTCATCAATTGCCTTACCGATATCATGTCTCATATACTTATTATCAAACGAAACCCATTCGGTAGCATCATATGCCTTCTGTCTTGCTTCCTTCAAAGTAGCACCTTTGGCTGTTACACCAAGTACACGACCACCATTGGTTACAATCTTGCCATCCGCAAACTTGCTTCCTGCATGGAAACAGAAGTAATCATCTTTATCATCAAAGTTCTCAAGTCCCTTGATTTCAAATCCTTTTTCATAACTTAAGGGGTATCCGTCAGAAGCTAAAATAACACAAACTGCTGCATTATCTTCAAATTCCAATTCAATTTGATCCAAAGTCTGATCAATGCAGGCTTCCATTACATCGATAATATCGTTTTTCATTCGGGATAAAACAACCTGTGCTTCAGGATCACCAAAACGTGCATTATATTCCAATACTCTGGGACCGTCAGGAGTTAACATAAGTCCAAAGAAAATAACTCCCTTGAATTCTCTGCCTTCTGCACGCATGGCATCTACGGTTGCCTGATAAATGTACTTACGGCAGTATTCATCTACTTCGTCAGTGTAGAAGGGACTGGGTGAGAATGTTCCCATACCGCCTGTATTCAAGCCCTGGTCACCGTCTTTTGCTCTCTTATGATCTTGTGCGGAAGTCATAACGCGAATGGTTTTACCATCTACGAAAGTTAAAACAGATACTTCACGTCCTGTCATAAATTCTTCGATTACCATACAGTTGCCTGCGGTACCGAATTTTTTATCCAGCATAATTTCCTTCACGCCGTCCACTGCTTCTTCATAAGAATTACAAATTAATACACCCTTACCTAATGCAAGACCGTCAGCCTTCAATACAATAGGGAATTTGGAAGTCTTCAAATATTCAATTGCCGCATCCGCATCATTGAAATTCTCATACTTTGCGGTAGGGATATTATACTTTTTCATCAAATCCTTTGAAAAAGCCTTACTACCTTCCAAAATTGCCGCCGCCTTATTAGGACCAAACGCTCTCAATCCTGCAGCTTCCAAAGCATCTACCAAACCTGCAACCAAAGGATCATCGGGTGCTACAATGGTAAGATCAATTTCTTTTTCCTTGGCAAACGCCACCATTTTATCAAAATCCATTACGCTAATCGGTTCACATTCTGCAAGTTTTGCAATACCTGCGTTACCGGGTGCACAATAAATCTTGCTTACTCTTTTACTCTTTGCAACACAGGTTGCAATCGCGTGCTCTCTTCCGCCGCTTCCTACGATTAATACTTTCATATATGTTCCTCCGACTGCCGCCTGGCGACAATTCTTCCTCATAATACTTTGACTATCTTTTTTAAATATAAGTTTCTAATATCTTAAATTATATTAGCCTAACTTCACTTCGCCATCCGCAATCATACGAATTGCCTTGGGTAAAATTTCCCACTCCGCTTCTTCCATTACGCGGAGCTGTAAATCCTTCGGGGTATCGCCTTCTTTGACATATACCGCTTTCTGTAAAATAATCGGACCGGTATCGGTACCTTCATCTACGAAATGCACGGTTGCGCCTGTTACTTTAACACCGCGTTCCAAAGCTGCTTCATGCACCTTAAGTCCATAATATCCCGTTCCGCAGAAGGAAGGAATCAATGAAGGGTGAATATTTATAATTCGATTACGATATTTTGCAATCACTTCTTCCGGAATTACCACAAGGAAACCTGCCAAAACAATTAAATCAGGACTCACTTCATCAATTGCCTGCAAAAATGCTTTGTGGAATTCTGCTCTTGTTTCATAATCCTTCGGTGATACGCATACGCCGGAAACACCGGCCTCTGCCGCTCTTGTCAATGCATAAGCATTTGCATTATTACTGATTACGCGGACAATTTCCACGTCACCCAGTTCTTTTGCTTTCGCGCGGTCCAAAATCGCCTGTAAATTGGTTCCGCCACCGGATACACATACCAATACTTTTAGCATAATGTTACTCCCTTTTCACCGGCTTCTGTTTTACCAACCACGTAAGCAGTATCACCTGTTGCCGCAATCGCTGCCAAAGCCTTATCTACATCTGCGGGATCGACTGCAACAACCATACCAAGACCCATATTGTAGGTATTGTACATCATATCTTCTGCAATATTTCCCTTCTTCTGCATAAGTTTAAAGATTGCGGGAATTTCGTAGCTGTTCTTTTCAACAACGGCACGGATTCCGTCAGGAAGCATTCTGGGAATATTTTCCTGGAAACCACCGCCTGTAATGTGTGAACAACCATGAATTCTTACGCCTGCATCTTTTACAGACTTTAATGCCTTCACATAAATTCTGGTAGGGGCTAAAAGTGCCTCCCCTAAAGTTGTTCCCAGTTCATCATAATATGTATTTAAACCTTCTCTGGTTAATTCTTTTTCGAAAATTTTTCTTACCAAAGAAAAACCGTTGCTGTGTACACCTGATGATGCAATACCGATTAAAACATCGCCTGCTTTAATTTCTGCACCTGTGATAATTTCCTTCTTATCCGCAACGCCTACTGCAAAACCTGCCAAATCGTAATCTTCTTCAGGCATCATACCGGGATGTTCTGCAGTCTCACCACCGATTAATGCACAACCTGACTGCTTACAGCCTTCTGCTACACCGCTTACGATGGTTGCAATCTTCTCGGGAATATTCTTACCGCATGCAATATAATCCAAGAAGAATAAAGGTTCTCCGCCTGCACATGCTACGTCATTTACACACATTGCTACTGCATCAATACCGATGGTATCGTGCTTGTCCATAATGATTGCTAATTTTACCTTTGTTCCGCATCCGTCTGTACCGGATAAAAGAACAGGTTCTTCCATATCCTTAATGCTTGAAAGAGAGAATGCTCCGGAGAATCCGCCGAGACCACCCAATACTTCAGGTCTCATAGTTCCCTTTACATGCGCTTTCATTAATTCTACTGATTTGTAACCGGCTTCAATATCAACGCCCGCTGTTTTGTAATCCATTTTATTTGCCTCCTAATTTTACTTACCGTAATTACGGAATCCTACTTCCTGTAACTTTGCATCTTTCTTCTGTACGCCTTCTTTCAAAGACTGTGCGTAAGCTTTTACTTTATCTAATAATTCGGGGTTTGAAGTTGCAAGAATCTTTGCCGCGAGAATACCTGCATTTGCACCGCCGTTAATTGCAACGGTTGCTACAGGAATTCCGGAAGGCATCTGTACGATTGAGTACAATGAATCTCTTCCTCCCAAAGATGTTGTATGCATGGGAATACCGATTACAGGCATAGGAAAAATCGCTGCGCACATACCGGGTAAGTGTGCTGCCATACCTGCTCCTGCGATAATTACCTTAAAGCCTTTTTCTTCTGCAGTCTTTGCATATTCAAAAAATACGTCCGGTTCTCTGTGTGCCGAAATAATGGTCATTTCATAAGAAATACCAAACTCCTCCAACATTTCTGCGGCTTTCGCCATTACGGGCATATCTGAATCGCTACCCATTACAATACCAACCTGTGCCACTGTCCTAACCTCCGTCATTGTCATTTTTATTTCTATATCCGTATTTGCACATACGCATACAAGTTTATTCTACTAAAAAGATGCTGTTCGCGCAAGCATTTTACCAAGGAAATATTACGAAATTCAACAAATAACACATCTATCTTTTATATAAAATAAACAATCCTCACAATATACAAAAAGGATAGAGTACAAAGACTATCTGCACTCTATCCTTAAATTATCTTTTAACCTGCAAACCCAAGCATTTCAAAGCAGTTCTGTGCATCCATACCGTTTACAGTAGGCGGCCATTGATTCGTTGTATATAATCTGCAACGTGAACCGTCATTTGTTAACATATCAACATAAGTCATACCGTCAGTTCTTTCAAAGGCATAAATAGTTCCTGCCGGGAAAGTTTTACTTTCACCCAAAAGATTTCCGTTTTCATCAACCAGTTCTGCAGTAATTTCAACCGTAGAAGTGATAGTACCTTCACCCATTATCTCATAAGCGCCGGCTTTTTCTACAGGCATACCATCATCACCAACGTAGCATTTTGCTATAGCGTAAATCGTACTCAACATATCAAAACGCTTTGTTAAACCAAAATCTGCGCTATTGTAGAAATCTATAATGCCGCCATCCACATCACCAACATATTCCACAGAAGATTCCGTGATCTTAAATACAGATACTGTCCTAAAATCACTATCCCCCAAACGCTCTACATAGATATATGTATTACCGTTTGCTTTTACCACATAAGAAGTCAACTCATAATAATAAGCCTCGTGACTGTAAGTATTACCATTTACGGTTACATCAAGAGATGAATACATTTCAAATTCTGTCGAATAATTACCGTCTATAATAATCATATCCATGACACCGTCACTGTTAATGTCCGTAAATCCTTCTTCCCCATACCAAAAAGGCAGAATCTGCATTACATAATCCTGTGTAACACTTGTAAAATATTCCTTGTTAAAAAGCTCGGGATATTCATTGTATGTCAAAACCACCACCTGGTTACCATCTGCATAAGAACCGATTTCATAGGCACCAAAATAGAAAGTTACACCTTCATAACCCAAGGTCCACGTAAATTCGGGAGTAATATCGTTAGCTTCCTCCGGTGTTAAATAACTTGCAAGATAATCTTCCAAGCTCATTTGCCACATATTCTGGGTTGCTTCCTCCAAATGTGGATACTGCTCTAACATTTCGGTAGCCAATGCGTTAGGTAATGCTGCCGTATTTGGAATTACATCTTCCACCGCAAGCTTTCTTCCGGTCTGTGTATCAAAATTTACGGCACTGTATCCGCTCATACCATGGGCACCGCCACTATACCAGTAATTCCCGGTTACTGCCGACAATGCCTTATCATCTGCTCTCGTAATATACATCTCGTCTTCACTGACATAAGGTCCATAAAATTCATATCCCTCTGCAACGGCAGCGTTATAATCTTCTCTGGCCCAGCTCTTCAAATCATTCATGGATGTAATCCAGTTTTGCTCTGTTTCAGTATTGTACTGCGCAACTGCCTCTTCCAATGCCGGATACTCGGGCGCATCCAATTCAAACAAACAACAATTACTATACATCAAAGCAACCGGGTCATAATCAGAATCATATCGCCAATCTACCGATACATCCAAATATTTTGATGCCTGTTCTTTAATTTCTCCCGAATTGTCCTGACTGCCATCCTGGGAATTTTCAACAGAATCGTTCTGCGATTCACTCACCTGTCCGGTCTGGCTACCCTGTTCCGTATTATCACCGAATGTAATCTGTGTATTGCATCCGCACAGACAAAGGGCAGATATTAAAATTGCACTCAACAAAAATTTCTTTCTCATAGGTTTCAACCTCCTTTTACATTGCCATCATAACATAGTATCAAAAAAATACCAAGTGTTTTTTTGATTTTTTTCACTTTTTGTTGAAATATTATTAGTTTTTTGCTACTAACGAGCATCTATTTGTGCATTTTACACTAAAATTATAAAAATATACCGGCCAGACCTTCATTTGGAAGCCTAGCCGGCAGACTATTTTACTTATCTTTTATAAAAATGGCTTATTCAATTCTTCACAGCCTTTTAAAACAAACCTTCCGTCGCGAATAATGGCCACACCGCTTCCGTCAGGAAGTACCGCTTCCAAAAGGCCGATTTCATCATAAGGAATGGTAATGTCTGTATGACAGTTAAAATATGCCTTCTTCGGCTCTGTTTTGCGAAGCAGTGAATAGTCATTCTCTTTGGCAATGATTTCCTTGCCGTCAGGATTGTATACCCGCACCTCTTCTTCGTGGGAATAGCAGGTATCGCCTACTGCAAAATGCGGTCCCATCTTCTCTGCAATCAGAATGGGAAGCTTGGCACCGATGTCATATTTCTGCGCCATTACATAAGCCGTGGTGTTGGTACCGATGGCAAACTCGCCGATGGGCAAAGTAGGATGGTGGAATAAAAGGTTCTCTTCAATAAACTTCTTATTCTTCTCTTCTTCTGCGAAATTATCACAGATATAATCCGCAATCACACCATTTTCGAACTTCAATTCCAGGTTACGGTATTCGTAATCATTTAAGAATACCTTGGATACGTGAAGTAAACCCGTCGTTCCTTTTAACACGGGAGAAGTAAATACTTCACCCACAGGGATATTTACGTCTGCCACGCAATTTTCGAACTTGGTCTGTTTGCCGGCATCCGCAAGCTTTGCAAGCTGTACATTTAAGTTAGTGCGGTTGTTTCCGCAACCCTTAATATGCACGTATTCCGCCGTATCCAGCGTATCAATAATCGTCTGCTGGATATTCTGATACAAAGTATAGTCCAACGTATTTAACGCAATAACCTCTTCAAAAATCGCAGGGAAGTTTTCGCCGATTTCCGCTACCGGAAAGGCGATAATCGTAAAACTGCGCTCTTCTCTTTTAATATAGGTGTTGGTAATCATACCTGCCTGAGAAGTATAGTCCACCACAAGTTTCTGCTGTTCCGAACTGTAGTGGGGATTTGCTTCCTTGGGCACCGGCTCAAAAATCTCCTCGCCAAACACTTCCATACAAGCAGGACCGGCGTGTTTTGCCGCCGCTTCCTTATATTCCTCATACGCTGCCGTCAGACACTCTAAACGTCTCGTCACCATGTGACCGTCAAAAAAGCATGCCATATCTTCACGATGATCATAATCATACTGAGGATTTGCCACCGCACCGTAGTAACCGATTTTGCCTGCGGCTTTTCTTGTAAAAATGTCCGCACCGGTACGATAAATCACAGGCTCAAGTCCCATTCCCGCGAAATATTCAATAGCCTTTTTGATTACTCTCTCAAATCCCAATCTATATCTTATATTTACCGTATCCTTCTTCGACAAATCTTTTCCTGCCGCTTCAAATCCCTTACGATACCCTTCCGTAAAAGTAAAAGCCATTTTATCAATGGTCGCCTCCGGCAAAGAATGAATATACTCTGCGGTTTTGATTTCATTCTCTGTCACGCATTCGCCATAGGCGTAGAGATATTTCACATCACTGTAATCGTTCTGCATAATAATGTCGGTAGCAAAGGTAAGGCTGCTGTCCACCTGCTCTTTGACGCGACGCTCAGTTTCAATGTCGGAATAATCACTTACATACCAGTATAAAAGTTCTCTTAACTCTTCTGCGGCAGGTACCATTCCATCCTCGTTGATTTTACAATCAAAAAGATTATACGCTTCCAGAAACAATTCCAGACGAATGGTCATTTCCTCTAAATTTCTCTCATAAACAAAAGGAATCAGACTGCGCACCTCTGTATACAGAACACTGCAAAGAACACCCAGTTCTTCCCCAAGGGACTGCGCCGCATAAGAAGGATTGGCATAACTTGTTTCGTAATTTTCTTTTAAAATGTCGCTGTACAAAGCTTCATTTCTGCGTTTGAGTTCTTCCAAATCCGCCTGCGCCAAGCCTCCGTTTTCAAGCCATTGATATTGCTTTGCACATTCGCAGATAAATTCAGCCACAGCAGAAAAGAACGGCTGATATTCTTTTACCGCATTCTCTTCTTTCATTTGTGCAATTCTTGATAATGCCAGTTCAAAACGTTCCTGCATAAAATTCAGTCTCCATTATATTGATAAAAGCAACCCGCCAAACGCAAGTCTGTCCGGGTTACTTTTATACAGTTTATTTTCTTTTATATAATTCCAAGTACTAAAATGTAAATCATAAAACCAAGCATCAGCACATTCAGTACAATGCCAATATTGGCAAAAATGTAGTACATATCCTTTTCCAGTCTGGTCTTAATGCCAAGCCCCAAACCGGTTCCCGAGAAAATCAAAGCAAGAATGGACGTAAGGCCATATCCCACCTTCGCTTCTCCCTGATTTCGGAATGTAAAAATGATTGCAAACACCATGGACAATAAAGTTATGATACCCAATACGGTTGACATAACACTCCAAGGCGATATCTTTTTTATTGTAAATTTATATGGTTGTCTTCTTTTCATTTTGCTCCATACTGCTCATAATATGCATCGATTGCTGCTTTTAAGGTATCATCAATATAAACTTCTCCCTTGTAGGGCTTGTTATACAAATGTTCCACAACATCGCTCATATCAACAATGGCTGCGGTAGGGAATCCATAAGTTTCCTTTACCTCGTCCAAAGCACACTTGTCGGAATTCAAACCTTTTTCCATACGGTTTAAGGAAACCATCAATCCTACGATTTCTACATCTGCTGCGCCTTTTACCTTAGGAACGGTTTCTTCCATAGACTTACCGGATGTAGTAACGTCTTCAATCATAATGACTCTGTCGCCATCCTGCAATTTACTGCCAAGAAAACTTCCCTTATCTGCGCCGTGGTCCTTCTCTTCCTTACGGTCTGAACAATAACGAACTTCTTTGCCGTACAACTTGCTGTATGCAATTGCAGTAACAACGCTGATGGGAATACCCTTATATGCCGGTCCGAACAATACATCAAAATCATCTCCATATGTATCGTGAATTGCCTTTGCATAATATTCGCCAAGGCCCATCAACTGACTTCCTGTCACATAACCGCCCGCATTCATAAAGAAGGGAGACTTACGTCCGCTCTTTAATGTAAAATCGCCAAATTTCAAGACCTTGCAATCTACCATAAATTCTATGAACTCTTTTTTGTACTGTTCCATTTATAAAACCTCCGTTTATTGCAAGCTTTCTCACGCCTGCCAAATTCTAATCTTCACCAACATTCACTGTTTCAAATCAGAATGCGTTTACTTCCCTAACGCACCCGCAATATCTTCTCTCATATCAATTACTGCCTGACGTGCAGCATCTGCGTAGCCTGCTTCACCGAAAGAAGCATACTTCTCATTCTGGTAAGCCGCAATAATACCTCTTGAAGAGTTAACGATTGCACCAAGGCCATCCTTGTTGAAGAAGTGTACCAAATCAGCACCCTTACCGCCCTGTGCACCGTAACCGGGCACTAAAATATAAGACTTCGGCATAATATCTCTTAAGATTTTACCCATTTCAGGATAAGTTGCACCAACAACGGCACCTACGTAGCTGTAGCCGTTGGAACCCATACAATCAGCGCCCCACTCGTCTACTTTCTGGCCAACCCATTCATATAAGGGCTTGCCGTCAATCAAACGATCCTGGAATTCACCGCTACTGGGGTTAGATGTTTTCACAAGGATAAAAATACCCTTCTTCTCTTCCTTACATACATCGATAAAAGGCTTCACGCCGTCGGAACCAAGATAAGGATTTACGGTTGCAAAATCTTCATCAAAAGGCGCATAGGTATTACCGCCAATGGTAATTTTACCCAAGTGACCGGTTGCATATGCACTTGATGTAGAACCGATGTCTCCTCTCTTAATATCACCGATAATCACAAGGTCTTTTTCTTTACAGTAGTCCAAAGTCTTCTTGTATGCAATCAAACCTTCCACGCCAAACTGCTCATACATTGCAATCTGAGGCTTTACTGCAGGAATCAAATCGTAGATTGCATCAATCAATCCCTTGTTGTACTGCCAGATTGCTTCTGCCGCTCCTGCCAAAGTCTCGCCGTATTCTGCAAAAGCATTCTTCTTGATGCTTTCGGGAATGAATTTCATCATAGGGTCAAGTCCTACAACGATGGGCGCATTGGTTTTCTGAATTTTGTCCGTTAATTTCTGAATCATAGTCGATTTCCTTTCTTATCCTTAAAAAAAGCGCCAAACCGCAACGTTTGACGCTTTTTGTTTTTTATAAAGCGAACTGTATTCGTCTGCTTTTTTATCCTAACACGTTTTGTTTGTGCTTTCAAGCAATTTAAACAGAAACCGCTGCTTTCTCATCCACATATCTCTTGATATTAGATGCGTTTACATACTTCTGTACTTCATTGCCCTTAACCACTACCAATGTAGGTGCGGTCATAATGCCGTACTTCTGAACCAATTCAGGATTCTCAGCTGCATCCAATACTACATAGGCTTCGTTCTGCAAATATTCCTTCGCAATCTTACAGTTCGGACAAGTCTTTGTTGTAAAAAGATACTTGATTTCGCTTACAGGTTCTAAAGTAATATCGTTGTCTTTCTCATAGCTTGTCAAGTTCACTGCCTGCTGCACGGGAACCTTTAATACGGAATTCTCGATATCATATTCGGTACGGTTCTTGTATTCCTGCAACTTACCGTCATTCCAGTTCTGAACCGGTCTGTAGTAACCTGTAATACGGCTATAGATTTCTGTCTTGGCACCACACTCAGGACAGCTTGTCTGCTCACCTGCAAGATATCCGTGATTCTTACAGATTGAGTAGGTGGGTGACATTGTATAATAAGGCAACTTATAATTCTCTGCGATGGTTCTTACCAGCTTCGCAGCTGCTTTCCAGTCAGGAAGTTTCTCGCCCAAGAATGCGTGGAATACTGTACCTGAAGTATAAAGTGTCTGCAATTCGTCCTGGATATCCAAAGCATCAAAAATATCTGTTGTATAATCTACAGGCAAGTGTGAAGAGTTGGTGTAGTAAGGTACATCACCCTGCTTACCTGCTGTTTTGATATCCGGCCATCTCTTGCGGTCATGCTTTGCAAGACGATAGGTTGTACTTTCTGCAGGAGTTGCTTCCAAGTTGTACAAATCACCGTATTCTTCCTGATAATCAGAGAGACGGTTTCTCATATGATTCAATACTTCCTTGGTAAATTCCTGCGTTTCCTTAGCAGTCATATCTGCTCTTAACCAGTTTGCATTCAAACCTACTTCGTTCATACCAATCAAACCGATGGTTGAGAAGTGATTGTTAAAATGTCCTAAATAACGCTTTGTATAAGGATATAAACCTTCATCCAACAATTTAGAGATAACGCCACGCTTAATCTTTAAGCTTCGTGCGGAAATATCCATCAAACGGTTCAATCTCTTGTAGAAATCATCCTTATTTGCTGAAAGATAGGCAGTTCTGGGCATATTAATGGTAACAACACCAACGCTACCTGTACTTTCGCCGGAACCAAAGAAACCGCCACTCTTCTTACGGAGTTCTCTTAAGTCAAGACGAAGACGACAGCACATAGAACGTACATCGCTGGGTTCCATATCAGAATTGATATAGTTTGAGAAGTAGGGTGTACCATACTTCGCTGTCATATCAAACAACAACTGGTTGTTTAAGTTATCAGACCAGTCAAAATCACTGGTGATTGAGTATGTGGGAATGGGATACTGGAATCCGCGTCCGTTTGCATCACCTTCAATCATGGTTTCAAGGAATGCACGATTAACCATATCCATTTCTTTTTTACAATCTTTGTAGCAGAAATCCATTTCCTTACCGCCAACCAATGCAGGAAGTTCTGCCAAGTCGTTAGGAACGGTCCAGTCCAAAGTAATGTTGGTAAAAGGTGCCTGGGTTCCCCAACGGCTGGGTGTATTTACACCGTATACGAAGGCTTCGATACATTTCTTAACCTCGCCGTAAGAAAGGTTATCTACTTTTACAAAAGGTGCAAGATAGGTATCGAAAGATGAAAATGCCTGTGCGCCTGCCCATTCGTTCTGCATAATACCCAAGAAGTTAACCATCTGGTTACACAACACGGATAAATGCGCTGCAGGTGCGGAAGTGATTTTACCGGTAATACCGCCCAAACCTTCCTGAATTAACTGCTTTAATGACCATCCTGCACAGTATCCTGTTAACATAGACAAGTCATGAATATGAATATCTGCGTTTCTGTGTGCTTCTGCAATTTCCTGATCGTAAATTTCTGACAACCAGTAGTTTGCAGTTACGGCACCTGAGTTACTAAGAATCAAACCACCAACGGAGTAAGTTACGGTTGAATTTTCTTTTACTCGCCAGTCTTCTACCTTAACATAGCTGTTTACTACATCCTTGTAGTCTAAAATAGTAGACTTTAAGTTACGCATTTTTTCACGCTGCTTACGATATAAAATAAACGCCTTTGCAGTCTCTACATAACCGGACTGTTCCAAAATCTTCTCTACGCTGTCCTGGATATCTTCCACATGTACATAACCGTCCTGTACCTTGCTCTGAAAATCTGCAGTTACACGTAAAGAAAGCAAATCAACAATATCCTTGTTATACTGCACTTCTGTCGCATTAAATGCCTTCATTATAGCGTCACTGATTTTGGCTAAATTAAATTCTGACTTTTCACCGTCTCGTTTGATAACCCCAAACATTTCTGTACTCCCTTCATACACTACGTAATACTCTTTCTGTTACACATCGCCGAGCGTTTCGCCGATAAACGGCGATGTAAAACCATTGTAGCACTACACATATGAAAAGTCAACGCGCAAAACACAATATATTCTGTCTATTTTTTAACAAAATACTATATCTTGTGTTTTTACTTTGATTATAAAAGTTTACATAAAACATTCCAAAAAGCGCGGTTTTTCGACATTTAACGCGCTTTTCTTATTTTATGCAAACCAAAAGCCGGAACAACGCTCAGTTATTCCGGCTTATGTTCTCACCACAAGACATACTATCTTGTCTGTAAAAATTCATTCTCTCTTTGGGCTCTTTCATCATCGGGATATGCCTTCAGATATTCCTTCATATATTTCTTGGCACTCTCGAAATCGCCCAGATTCTCATATGCAACAATTCGGTTATAGCTCAACTCCTGTCTGTATGCATTTCCTTCTACGGTCAAGCCCTTTTCAAAAGAAACGCGGGCATTTTCATAATCTTCCATTGCTGCATAGCAAAGTCCCATCTGATTGTAAATCGCAGCACTGGGATTCTCTGCCACATATTCGCTGTATAAGGTCAATGCATAGGCACGGTCATTTAACGCTTCATAAGACTGACCTAAAAGAAGTAAAACCTCTTCTGTCTTATTGCCGTCACTACGTGCCTGTTCCAGATAGTTACGGGCATAAGTGTAATTTCCCTGATAAAAGTAAATACGCCCCTTATCATAGCTGGACATCTTCTTATCGCCTTCTTCCATAGCAATATTCAGATACTCCATACCCTCTGATTCATATCCGTTATCCTTTAATGCGGAATAAATATCAACATATAAGCTGTAATCATCTTTATCAAGTGCAATCGCCTGATTGAAATCGCTTAACGCTTCATCATGCTTGCCTAACTTCAACTGAATAATACCGCGCTGTACATAAGCATCTACTTCTTTACTTCGCAAAGCAATGATTGCGTCATAACGTGCCAAGGCTTCTTCGTACTGTTCCAACTTAAAATAGCAAACCGCCATATAATAATTGATATCATAATCGACATCCGCAGGCTTGGTACCGCCTTCATCCAGCGCCGCCTGGAAACAAAGCAGGGCAGTTTCATAGTCGGTCTGTCCCATATATGCAAGTCCCATACCGCGCTGCAGGTATACCGGATTTTCTTCCGCCTGCATTGCCGCCTCAAAATGCGTCAGGGCTTCATCGTATTTTAACTGTTCCACCGCAGCCATACCAAGTTCGGTATTTTCACCGGGTTTATTGCTTGCGCATCCCTGTAAAATAACCAATACCAGTCCCAATATAATAATGCTGCTTATTCTTCTGATTGTACTTTTCACGCAATCCCCTCACACTTCCGCACTGTTACTGTGCGTCTAAAACAACTGCATTGTTGTAAATTACTTCGTATACTTTTACGCCATACATATATTCTCTGTAGTATTCCCTGTCGGTTCCCATCATTTCAAGAATCTGATCTGTGGTTACGCCGTAATCGGTTGCAAAAGTTTCCAACTCTCCGTCAAGTTCTTCGTCAGTAACAGCAATGCCTTCTGCATTGGCAATTGCCTGAATTACCATTCTTTCTTTTACATTCTGCTCTGCAATTTCTTCCAAAGAACTTCCGTAGAACATAGTAAGATAGGTATCCACATCAATATTGGTTCCCTGTAAACTGTATTCTACCTGCTCTTTTACAATAGTCTTCTGCTGTTCAATTAAAAATTCAGGAACTTCTTTAAAAGTTGTGTTAGCAATAATCTTATTGGTAGCCACTCTTACAACCGTATCATAGTTATTGCTGTCAACTTCTTCCTGCACGATTTCTCTTGCAAACGCTTCCAATTCCGCAACATTGGAATAATTTTCATTTCCCAATGCTTTAACGGTTTCATCGGAAATTTCAGGAATAATATAATTTACGGTTACCTTAAACACAACTTCCTTACCCGCCAAATCTGCGCTGTGATAATCAGCGGGGAATGTTAAAGGTAAATCAATTTCTTCACCGGGCATCACGCCAACCAAACCCTCTTCGAAACCGGGGATAAAAGTACCCGAACCGATTTCCAGGTCCGAATTACCGGTACCGCCTTCAAAAGCCACACCGTCCAAATAACCTGCGAAATCAATATTTGCAATATCACCGTTTTCAACTGCACGATCTGTAATTCCTGCATCTTTAGCCTGAATACTGAATAAGTAATCCATCTGCGCTTCCACATCTTTATCACTTACTTCTTCCAAAACCGGCGAAATCTCAATATTGGTATATTCACCAAGCTCCATATACTTGTCCAAATCCATATCCTGCAATTCTTTTCCTTCATCACTGCCGCAGGCTGCCAATGTAAAGCAGGATACTACAGCCAGGGCTAAAGCCAACAATTTTTTCTTCATTTTCATAATCGGACCTTTTGTCCACTCCTTTTCTTTTTAGATACCGTTAAACTTCAATACAAGTAAAATGGCAAGCAACAATGCACCTGCAATAAGCATCACAACATTTCCCTTCATACCGAACTTCTTCATCCTGAAGTTGGTAATGAAACACACTGCCGTCACAACAAGGGCACCGGCATAGACAAACGGGAAATATGCATCTAGCAAACCTCTGAAGCAAAACAGGAAGGGGAAAATCAACGCCGCGCTGGTTACGGGAAGTCCCTGATAAAACTTTCGCTTACCATCGGTACTTTTCTGGCGTTCCTCCTCTGTTACATTAAAATATGCCAAACGAATGATTGCACAAAGTACATACAATGCTCCCGTTATTGCAAAAAGCAGACTGTACTTGCACTCCATTCCCAAGCAATATCCAATCACAGCAGGAAACGCACCGAAACAAACCACATCAGCCAAAGAATCCAACTGAATACCGTTCTTCTTTTCCATTTCTGTTCTGTTCTTCTTAGTCCTTGCAACTGCACCGTCAAACATATCACAGAGTCCTGAAACCAACAAACAGATAACCGCATATAAGTAGTGTTGTTCTACCGCAAAGCTCATACCTATGATTGAGGATACAACTCCAAGATATGTAAGAATAACCGTATAATCATAAAAACCTAACATACTTCCTCCTGACGTTTTTACCAACGTCTTTCGTATATCAGAAAAATCTTACCTACTATCATAACATATTTTATGTCATCAGCATAGTTTTTTCTTTTACGTTCACACAATTTTAAAATAAATACTGCAACGCAAGCTCCATAACAAGCACTGCCGCACACGCCCAGATTGCTACCTGCAGCAATCCCTTCTCAAAATAGGCCACAATAACCGCCACCACAAAACCTGCAACTGCGGTAATCGGGCTTGAGGTTGCATCCAGAATCACAGGGAATGTCATGGATGCAAGCACTGTGTAGGGAATATAGCCCAAGAAGGACTTAAAAAACTTATTTTTTACTTCCTTACGCATACATACATAAGGAATAACGCGAATTGCGTAGGTAACCAATGCCATAACAAGAAGGTAAATCAGAAATACTTTCGGATCCATTTACGCCACCCCCTGTTCTGCCGGTTCATCCGTCAGCGGGAATACCGCCGCACCGATGCCTGACGCTACCACTGCACAGATAATGACTGCAAATCCGTCAGACACATGCTCACGTAAAAACGGTATCCAGTAGAATGCACATCGGATCATTACCGCAAGACTTACAATCAAAAACATGGACCGCGCCTTCTTCATTTCAGGTATTACAATTGCAATGAACATAGCATACAAAGCCACGCCCAAAGCATTGCACACAATCGCCGGAAGCACGTTACCAAGTACTGCGCCGGCCAAGGTTCCAAGCGTCCAGCCAAAATAGGGTGCAATAATCAGGCCCATAAAATACTTTGCGCCGATTTTACCCTTTTGGCCTATAGCCACTGCATAAATTTCATCGGTATGGAACATACCGAAGAATAATCTACGGCCCGTATTCATTTTATCATCTACTTTTTGAGACAGCGAAAGCGACATTAAAGAATATCGCAAATTAATGACAAGCTGGGTCAATGCCATTTCCACAAGACTTCCGGCCTGGGCCATTACGGTAAGTCCCGCAAACTGTCCTGCCGAAGTCAGGTTTGTCATGGAAATCAGCACGGCTTCCCAGATATAAAAGCCGTTTGCCACTGCCAAAATGCCAAAAGTAAAGGATACTGAAAAGTATCCTAAACCAATGGGAACGCCGTCCAAAAAACCTTTTTTAAAGTTGTTCATAATAACGTTCTCTTTTTATTATAATTTGTAAAATATCCGGTGCAGTAAAACAACCTGCACACTCAATTTCTTAGTGATGGAACAAACGAATTTCGGTAAATGCCATCGCCATGCCGTACTTGTCAGCACATTCGATTACCAAATCATCACGCACGGAACCGCCGGGCTGTGCAATGTACTTAACACCGCTCTTCTTTGCTCTTTCAATGTTATCGCTGAAAGGGAAGAATGCGTCAGAACCTAAAGCTACGTCTTCCATCTTATCAAGCCAAGCTCTCTTTTCTTCTCTTGTAAAAACTTCAGGTTTTACCTTGAAGATTCTCTGCCATGCGCCTTCTGCAAGAACGTCCATATAATCTTCACCAATGTAGTTATCGATTGCATTGTCTCTGTCTGCACGTCCGATACCGTCTACAAACTGAAGGCCAAGTACCTGAGGAGACTGACGAAGCATCCAGTTGTCTGCCTTGGTTCCTGCAAGTCTTGTACAGTGAATACGTGACTGCTGGCCTGCACCGATGCCGATTGCCTGTCCGCCCTTTGCGTAGCATACTGAGTTAGACTGTGTATATTTTAATGTGATTAATGCAATGATTAAGTCAATTGCTGCAAGTTCAGGAATTTCCTTGTTTGCTGTTACAATATTCTTCAACAAATCCTTGTTCATGGGAAGGTTGTTTCTGCCCTGTTCAAAGGTGATACCGAAAACATCCTTGTGCTCGATTTCCTGGGGTACATATTCAGGATCGATTTCGATTACGTTGTACTTACCACCCTTCTTTGCAGAAAGAATTTCCAAAGCTTCAGGTTCATATCCGGGTGCAATTACACCGTCAGATACTTCTCTCTTAATAATCTTAGCAGTTGCAACGTCACACACATCAGAAAGTGCAATAAAATCACCGAAAGATGACATTCTGTCAGCGCCTCTTGCTCTTGCATAAGCGCATGCCAAAGGTGATAATTCACCCAAATCATCTACCCAGTAAATCTTTGCCAAAGTATCATCCAAAGGAAGACCTACCGCAGCACCTGCAGGTGATACGTGCTTAAAAGAAGTAGCTGCAGGAAGACCTGTAGCCTGCTTTAATTCTTTTACAAGCTGCCATCCGTTAAAAGCATCCATAAAGTTAATGTATCCGGGTTTTCCGCAAAGCACTTTGATGGGAAGTTCTCTTCCGTCATTTACAAAAATACTTGCGGGTTTCTGATTGGGGTTACATCCGTATTTTAATTCTAATGTTTTCATTCTTTTTCTCCGTTTATGTTTATTTTTAAAATGCCTTGAAGGACAAGCCACGACATATCGTATCTTATCCTTCATATTTGCTTTTACTGATTCTTATTTACAATTCTAGTTTCATATTCGCCGGTTGCAATATCGATAAAACGTACGAACAAAGAAACTTTATTTTCTTCATTTAAGTTATTCCATACATCATTGGTAAACGCATCGATATCATTACCGATTCCAACCCACTTCGGTTCGCCTTCAAA
>JAZNRI010000066.1:0-2354 GCA_045590655.1 Lachnospiraceae bacterium
GGTTTTAGGACCTAAGGGCTTAATGCCTAACCCCAAGGCAGGTACTGTAACAATGGATGTTACCAAGGCTATTGCTGATATCAAAGCAGGTAAGATCGAATACAGACTTGACAAGCAGAACATCATTCACTGCCCTATCGGAAAGGTATCTTTCACAGAAGAGAAGTTGAATGAAAACTTTGAAGCTTTAATGGAAGCTATTAAGAAGGCAAAACCCAGCTCATTAAAGGGACAGTACTTAAGAAGCGTAACCCTTTCAAGCACAATGGGACCCGGCGTAAAAGTAAACGTAATGAAGCTTTAATTAGCAGTTTAAAGACAGTGGAGCAATCCACTGTCTTTTTGTTTTATTTACACTGTTCAAAATAGACGGAAAATGGTAGAATGCAACTATGAGAGATTCGTTAGATATAAATGCAAAAAGAGATAGGACAATAGGAACGATTGCGGTTGTGGTAAGTATACTGCTGTTTGCGGCTTTGCTTACTGTTCTTATTGTGCGTAAAAATAATATTCGTGCGGAAGAATTGATGGCAAGCGAGGATGCGCAGACGATACAGCAGGTTTCCGGTGAAGAACTGTTCCCGGAGTTGTATGGTGATGAGAGTGGCGTTGGAGAGGATAACACAGATACGGGCATAGGTGTCGAAGACGAGCAACTTTTGCCGGAGAATACATATCTTTTACCTGAGAAAGAAACGGTTACTTTTACTTTTGCGGGAGATGTGCTTTTAGATGAAAACTATGCAGTGATGAGTACTTATCGCGCTAACGGAAGTGTGCTTGAGAATTGTATTGATCCGGAATTGCTGGAAATTATGCGTGAATCGGATGTTTTTATGATAAATAATGAATTTCCCTATACCGATCGCGGAGTGCCGTTGGCGAATAAGGCGTTTACTTTTCGTGCAGATCCTGCAAATGTGCAGATTCTGAAGGACATGGGCGTGGATATTGTATCCCTTGCTAATAATCATGCAACGGATTATGGAGAAATTTCTCTATTGGACACATTGGATACTTTGGAAGGGGCTGATATTCCTTATGTAGGAGCGGGAAGTGATTTGGAAGAAGCGTCAAAAGTTGTCTTCTATCAAAAAGGCGATATGAAGATTGGCGTTGTATCCGCTACGGAAGTAGAAAGAACTGCTTATCCGGACACGAAAGGTGCTACGGAAACTTCGCCGGGGACTTTTCGATGCTTTCAAAATGATGCACTGGAGGAAGTAATCAGAGAGGCGAAAAAAGAATGTGATTTCCTAATTGTATATGTACACTGGGGAACGGAGAGTACAGATGTATTGGATTGGAGCCAGCCCGGGCAGGCGGCGGATTTTACGGCTGCGGGTGCGGATGTGGTAATCGGCGCGCATCCACACGTTTTGCAGGAGATTGCATATGTGAATGAAGTGCCGGTATTTTACAGCTTAGGTAATTACTGGTTTAATTCTAAGACTCAGGATAGTTGCCTTGTGACTTTGGAAATCGGCGATGAAGGTTTGGTTTCGGCGAAGTTCATTCCCTGTAGGACGTCAGGAAGTAAAACAAGCCTTGCGACAGGCGCGGAGGCAGAACGTGTTCTGGATTATATGCGTGGGTTGTCTGATGGCGTGGTAATTGATGAAGAAGGATATGTAATGCCGGAGTGATGTAATCCAAAAGAAAGAAAACAAATAATTACAAAAATGCTTGACAATACTGAACACATATGATAATTTTATTAAGGTTGTGAGAACAACTATGCCGAAGACAGTAGGTGTCGCTAAGCGACGTAAGGAGACAACGCCTACCGAGGATGAGTAAGTTTTATGATGAAAATTTGCCCTCTCGTCTTCTGCGAAGATGAGAGGTTTTTTATTCTTTGTAAAAACTCTTTCGGCACCAAATAAAGAAGGAGGTAAAACAAAATGGCAAAAGTTGAATTGAAGAAACCCATCGTGGAAGAGATTTCAGCAAATATTAAGGATGCGCAGTCAGTTGTTATCGTTGACCATCGCGGACTTACAGTAGCTGAAGATACCGAACTTCGTAAGCAGCTTCGTGAAGCTGGTATTACTTACAAGGTATACAAGAACACCATGATGAATTTTGCATTCAAGGGAACGGATTGCGAAGGACTTGCACCTTACTTAGAGGGACCCAGCGCAATTGCAATTTCCAAGGATGACGCTACAGCTCCTGCAAGAATTCTTTGCAAGTATGCAAAGACAGCAAAGGCACTTGAAATCAAGGGCGGTGTTGTTGAAGGAACTGTATATGACAGCAAGGGCATCGAAGCAATTTCCAACGTACCTTCAAGAGAAGAATTACTTGGCAAATTACTTGGAAGCATCCAGTCACCTATTACAAACCTT